>CAJQQC010000094.1 GCA_905480385.1 uncultured Winogradskyella sp. | reverse complement strand
GGGTAAAACTAATAAACCGGTTTCAGCAGACAATTTTGATTATTTACAATCTGAAATCGAAAATTACCTTAGCGGAAAAGAAATCTATGTAAGAGATGGATATGTTTGCGCAGATCCTGAATACAAAATGAATGTCAGAACTATTACAGAATATCCATGGTCAAACATGTTTATCTATAATATGTTTTTGAGACCAAATGATTCTGAATTAGAAAATTTTAAGGAAGAATGGCTGGTGCTTTGTGCACCTGGATACGAATGTAAAGAACCAGAAAAATATGGTATTCGACAAGGTAACTTCTCTATATTAAACTTTACTAAAAAAATAGCTTTAGTTGGTGGTTCTGCTTATACAGGCGAAATGAAAAAAGGTATCTTTTCAGCTTTGAATATGATTTTGCCAGTAGATAAAAACGTATTACCAATGCACTGTTCTGCCAATGTTGGTGAAGAAGGAGATACAGCAATTTTCTTTGGATTATCTGGTACAGGTAAAACAACACTTTCTGCAGATCCAAATCGTAAATTAATTGGTGATGATGAACACGGTTGGACAGCAGATAACAGAATTTTTAATTTTGAAGGTGGTTGTTATGCAAAGGCTATAGATTTAACCGAAGAGAAAGAACCAGAAATTTATAGAGCTATAAAACCTGGAGCTATCTTAGAAAATGTAATTTTCAAAGACAATAACGAAGTTGATTATATGGACAGTAGTATTACACAGAATACACGTGTAAGTTACCCTATTTATCATATTGATAATATACAAGAACCATCTTATGCAGATAATCCTAAAAACATCTTCTTTTTAACTTGTGATGCATTTGGTGTATTACCACCAGTATCTAGGTTAACTCCGGGTCAAGCAGCATATCATTTTATATCTGGTTATACAGCAAAAGTTGCTGGTACAGAAGCTGGAATAACTGAACCTGTACCATCTTTTTCTGCTTGTTTTGGCGAACCTTTTATGCCGTTACATCCAACAAAATATGCTGAGATGTTGAGTAAAAAAATGCAAGATGCTGGAGTTAACGTATGGTTAGTTAATACAGGCTGGAGTGGCGGTCCTTACGGCGTTGGCTCACGTATTAAGCTTAAATACACAAGAGCTATGATTACAGCAATACTTCAAGGCGAATTGGATAATGTCGACTTTGATCAGCATCCAATATTTGGATTATATATGCCAAAATATTGTCCAAATGTGCCAACCGAAATGCTTGATCCAATGAATACATGGCTACAAAAAGGCGCTTACATTAGTAAAGCGATACAACTAGCACACTCGTTTCACTTAAATTTTGAAAAATTTGCAAGTGAAGCCTCTGAACAAATTATTGAAGGTGGTCCACTTATTGATGAGCATCATCACTTAAACGACCACGTTTAATATTCCATGATTTGATAATAGAGAGCCCAGAAATGGGCTCTCTTTTTTATTAAATATTAGTATGATAATATCTAAATTCTAAAATGACTCTATAGCTTGAATAATATCAGCTTTTAAATCTTTTACAGCTTCAATACCAACAGAAAAACGAATCAATTGGTCACTAATACCAACACTATCGCGTTCGTATTGAGTTAATAAAGCATGTGATGTTAAATGTGGAGAGATAACTGTACTCTCTACACCTGCCAAGCTCATTGACGATTTTATAAGCTTTAATTTTTTCTGAAACTTCTCCGAGTCTAAACTTTTATCCAATTCAAAAGATAACATTGCTCCAAAACCTGTCATTTGTGCTTTAGCTAACTTGTGTTCAGGATGTGACTTTAATCCTGGATAATGTACTTTTGAAATTTGGGGATGCCTATTTAACCATTTGGCAAGTTTCATCGCATTTTTAGTCTGCGCTTTTACTCTGAGACCCAAAGTTTTCATACTACGCTCTAATAACCAAACCGTCATATCACTGAGATTTCCGCCCAAGTTTTTTGATACATTCCAGATACGTTCAATATTCTGGTGGGAACTTGCTACTGCACCAGCAGATAAATCACTATGTCCTCCAAAATATTTAGTTGCAGAATGCATCACCAAATCCACACCAAACTCAATAGGCTTCTGATTAATTGGAGAAGCAAATGTATTATCAATAGAGGTCAATATTCCTTTTGACTTTGCTATTTGTGTCACATCTCTGATGTCCGTGATAGTCAATAATGGGTTTGAAGGCGTTTCTATATGAATCAATTTTGTGTTTGATTGAATGACATCTTCAAAATCTTTGGCCTTATATCCATTTGTAAAGGTGTATTCTATACCATATTTAGGGAACTCTTCTTTTATAAAATTCACAGTACCTCCATATAATGTATTCTGCACTACTAAATGATCTCCCTTTTGTAAGAAAGCTAGAAACATATGGCTAATAGCTGCCATACCTGAGCTAAAAATCAAAGCACCTTCTGTTCCTTCTAATGCAGCAATTTTTTTGGATAAAAATTCTTGATTTGGTGTATTGAAGTATCTAGGGTATCGCTTAATATCAACATCTAAAAACTCATATGAAGAACTTAAATACATTGGTGATACAGCACCTTTAAATTGTTCATCTTTGACTTCGCCTACATGAGTACAAATTGTGTTAACTCCTAGTTTTTTTTTAGACATCATATAATTACAATTTTTTTTCTAAATTAAGAATTTAAAGAGAGATAATTCAAAAATGAAATAATAAAAAGTAAACTCCAGAGTAGCGTTCGTATCCAATTCTTTTTTTTAAGTTTATTACAAACATTATAGATAGGCTGTCCTTTGTCTATACTTTGGTGTAGTGGAACAAACATTGTAAAAGTGATTACCCATAATAATAATATGATGATAAAACTAGAAATTGTATATAAATTTTGAATTTGAAATAACTGAAAAAAACCTAAGACTAGTTGACCTAGCATTAAAGGTAAAACAATTACAGTTACTCGTTTTGTGTATAGTCTGTGCCACTGCAATAAATTCGCATTAGAATAAAACTTAAAACTCGGATAAATCACCAATTGTACAGCCCAAATAAGCACTATAAAACCAGCATCTACAAGTAATCTTATAAACTCTAAATTCATTTTGATTATTTTTTTCTAACTGACCAAGCCCAATATATTAATAATGGATGTATAAATATCAGTCTTACCCAAGCCACCCAAACTGGCACACAAAGTGAATCTGACATGCAACCACCTTCAGTAATAAAATAAATATGTGAAGGAATAAAAGCTATTAAAATTAAAATTATTCCGTTAACAGCTAATAATCTTGTTTTAGGTATAGAGACACATATTGCTAACATAATTTCAATAAATCCACTTGAATAATTAATCAATTCAGGATATGGTAAATAATCAGGAATTAGTGGATAATAAGATTCAGGATTGATAAAATGATAACTTCCAGCGAAAAAATAAAATGCTATAAGTAATACCCTCAGAAATTTTATCATTTTAGTTAGTATTTATAATCTTTATGAATTTTTAAAATAAAAAAAAGGAATCCATAAATAAATTCGTAAGTGATTAATATACATATGAAGTCAAACGTCACAAGTCTCTAATATAATTGAATAAGAATCAAGTACCCAAAAACGTATTATGTCTGTAATAGTATATGATTATTTAACTAATCATTATTACCAATATTATTGTAAGCTCTTATTATAAAAAAAGCCCAAATTACGACTAGAGCAGAAACTACAATAGAGAACCAAAAAACGATATCATCTGCCTCCATTGTCAATTATTTTAAGGTAAATCATTACACCTAATAACGTTGGAGCCCAGAGACCTACAAAGATACCGTGTAATTTATCACCAGTTAAGAATAAGTACTCTGCTACAATAATTATAACTGCACATAGAGCTAACATAAGAAAGCTTGCAGTTCCTAATTTTTTGAAGATATTCATTAAGGTCTATTAATTTAGTGGTTACAAGTTACTAAAAATTGAAAATATACAATTAAACCTTACAAGAAAACTACACAATTAAAAAAAACGTTTGTATTTTCTGAAAGCAAAAACGGCTATGATTCCTATTATACCTATCGCAATCGCTATAAACTGAAAGCTTATTATTTGATCACCGTTAGCATAGGAGTGTAATCCAGATAAATAAAAGTTAACTCCAAAATAAGTCATTAAAATACTACCAAAGGCCAGCACTGACATTAAACTAAATAACCACTTACTTCGTAATCCAGGCACTAAACGCATATGTATTACAAAGGCGTAAATCATAATGCTTATTAATGCCCAAGTTTCTTTTGGGTCCCAACCCCAGTAACGTCCCCAACTTTCGTTGGCCCACATGCCTCCAAGAAAGTTACCAATAGTTAGCATGACTAAACCTACAGTTAGCGATAGCTCATTTATGATTGTAAGCTCTTTAATATTTAATTTTATACGTTCCTTATTTTTTTCGTTAGTGATTATCATTAAGAATAAAGAAACAAGACCGAGTATCATACCTATTGCAAATGGACCATAACTACCTACAATTACTGATACATGTATCATTAGCCAATAACCTTGTAAAACAGGCTGAAGATTAGCTATAGCTGGGTCCATCCAATTCCAATGCGCAATCATCAAAATCATTGATACTACGAAAGCTGTTGCAGCTATAGTTAAATTACTTTTTCGTCCAAATAACAAACCAAATAACATCGTTGCCCAAGCTACATAAATCATAGATTCATAAGCATCACTCCATGGTGCGTGACCTGACAAATACCATCTTAAAGCTAGACCACCTGTATGTAAAACAAATAGGATAATTATAATAGCTATGAAAGCCTTTATAAAAATTTTGAGAATATTGCTTTTATATTTAAAAATCTGAACTATAATCAATAAAAATAACAATGTACTTGCATACATATACCAACTGAATAGCTTTTTGAAAATATCATATTTATTATACGTAATCTCTGCCTCTACCTTATTATTAGAAAGCATAACTTCACTACCGTATTTTTCTTGAGACTTTCTAAAGCCTGACAATAATGCTACGGCTTGAGAAAAATTTCCTGATTTTTTTGCTTGATTTAATGTTAATAAATAGGCACTAAATCCATTATTGATGAAGTTATTATAAAGAGAATCTTTTATCTTACTTCTGTAATTACCAAGCCTAAATTCTTTTGCAGAAATCCATTTATTATTTTCGTCGTCTGGAATTGGAAATATTTTTAGAGAATTACCTTCTATGACATCAAATAATAAACGAACTCTATCATTAGTCTCTCTAAATTTTTTCTGATAGCCATTAGGCGTCTGAGTATTATACGCTTCAGCCAAGTAAGGTTCTAATTTATAGGCGCCATTATCACTAAAGAAATCAACAAAACGAGCATGTTTAACAGATTTATCTACACCAATAATCGTACGAATAGAGTCCGCCTCCATTGGTCTTAGATATATTAATGGTGTATTTGTCCACAATTGCGGACTTTCCTGCATAGACAAAAATACCTGTGATGCATCAAAATCCTCATAAGTATCACTTTTACTTAGTTTCCGTAATATTTCTGAAGCAAACGTATGCATTGGCATCATACGACCACCGATATCTTGTATGACTAATTTTTCAAATTTTTCGGTATGTAACTTTGGGGTAACATTAGCTGTCAGGATAGAATCTATCTGAACTTTACTCAACTCTTGCTGATGATTATGACCATCATTTGCAGAATGTTCTTGAGCAAAACCAGATAAGCTGAATAGAATCAATAAACCAGTTAAAAGTTTTGCTTTTTTCTTTTTTAATTTTTCAAGCTGTTTTCTTAAATCATCAAAACGCGTGTGACGTGCGAAAATAATTGCTAACAATCCAAAGTACAGCAGTAAATATCCCGCATAAGTAATGTATGTACCCCACATATCATGATTTACAGAAAGAATGGTGCCCTTTTCATCAGGGTCAAAACCAGATTGAAAAAAGCGATAGCCATTGTGGTCAAGAATATTATTCATGTAAATACGGTAATCAAAATCACCTTTTTCTTGATCCATAACAGTGACTTTACTTTCGTAAGATTTGTAAGCATTTTGTGTGCCTGGATATTTTTCAGCTATAAAATCATTTAACTTAACAGAAAACGGTAATTCGATAGTTTTTGAGCCATATTGAATAGATATATCCATACCTCCAACTTTGACGTCTTCAAAACCATTGTAAGTTCCTTTTCCGCCGAGTAATCCTACTTCTTTAGTTTCTCCGTTGGCAGTTATGTCTAAAACTAAACCATCTTCATCACTTTTTAAAATCTGAGATTTCTTTACAATAGCAAATTCACCTTTTACGACTGGTTTTGGAAAAACCATTTGTAAATTTTCAATGATGTAACGCGAACGTAAAGCTAAAGACTGGAGACTGTCTTTAAGTAACTGACCTTGAGACATGGTTGCCATAGTCAAATATTCGCCAGCATAAGGTGATTTTATAAAAATACCATCTTCAGTATTTGTAATATTTATAGCACCTTCTTGATAATTATTTAAAGTAAATAGAATGTTGTGAATACTTTGTGTTTCACCTTCTTTAAGAAAATGATTATGTGGTCTACCTCCACCAGCTTCAACTATTTTAAGATAGCTTTCTCCATTTTCACTAGGAATGATATCTTTTTCTGCGCCTGTAATAAATTCTTTTACAGATATAGTAACTGGCGTTCCACCGTAATTAAAAGTCTCTTCAAAATCATTATCTAAACGATCTGAAAAGTCTACTTCTTTTTCAAAAGGAAGCTGTTGTAGCTGCCCATTAATCTTATAATCGCCAATAATTCTTCCACCAATATATGTTTTTAAGGAGAGCATTTGATTTTCAGTAGCACCTTCTCGAATTGCCATTGCACCTTCGTAACCCGCGTAGCGAGTAACAGCAGCACCAACAATAATTAATATCCATGATAAGTGCAAAATTAATGTTGCCCACTTCTCTTTTCGCCACAAACGATATCTACCAATATTGCCAATAAAATTAATAATAAAAAATACTATGATTGTCTCAAACCACCATGCGTTGTAAATATAGTGTCTTGTAAATGGTGTTGGAGATGTATCCATGTTACGGTCCAATATCGTTCCTGTTGCCATAGCAATGGCAAAAACTATAAACAAAACGGCTGTAAGTCTGGTGGAAAATAGGAAATTTACGATTTTCTTTTGCATAGCAGGTTACTTAATTTTTAAGCTTTTGCAAAGGTAATGCTTTTAAAGGATTTTTTTTACAATGTCACTCTACTAAAAGTTGTTAAAATTCTTTCAAAAGATATAAGGTTTGTAACTAGAGTAATAAGTTATGTTTTGTGATATTATAAATCAACAAAGTTGAGTTGTATATTAATATGTTGATGCTCAACTGATTTTTATAGCGCTATTTTTCTTAGTACTTTAGCACTATGGTTTCAGTTGTACTTCTAGGAGCAGGCAATGTTGCTTCTCACTTATATAAAGGTTTTTCTGCTTCAAAAAATGTTACTGTATCCCAATGGTACAATCGTTCTTTAGATTCTATAATAAGTTTTAAAAATGAAACAGAAGTTACAGATGATTTATCACAATTAAAAGAAGCTGATATATACATATTAGCCGTTAGTGATGATGCGATTTCTAATTTATCTAAATTACTACCATTCGAAAATCGTTTTATTGTTCACACTTCTGGCACTGTAAGTATGTATGATTTACAGAAAAAAAATAAACGTGGTGTATTTTATCCATTACAGAGTTTCTCAAAAGATGCGAAAATTGAGTTTCAAAAAGTACCTTTTTGTATAGAGGTTGAAGACAAATCAAAGATGCAGATGCTTAAAAATTTAGCTACTGCTCTTGGAAGTCAATTTTTTAAAGTCACTACCGAACAACGTAAAACGCTTCATGTAGCTGCAGTATTTATTAATAACTTTACAAATCAGATGTATCGCATTGCTCACGAAATAAGCGATAAAGAAAATATAGAGTTTGATTTGCTAAAACCTCTTATTATGGAAACTGCAAATAAAGTTCAAGAAATGTCACCCTATATTGCGCAAACTGGTCCTGCAAAAAGAAATGATAAAAAAACATTAAAAAAGCATTTAAAGCTTATTGATGACGAAGATCACCAAGAAATTTATAAATTGATAACTAAATCAATTCAAAAGACTCATGGTATCAAATACCGCTTTGATATAAAACGCAAAAAAACAAATGGATAACAAAAGCTACAAAGAATACCTAAACGACATTACCACATTTATTTTTGACGTAGATGGTGTTTTAACTGATGGTTCTGTTACGGTTACAACAGATGGCGAAATGCTTAGAACTATGAATATCAAAGATGGCTTTGCTCTAAAAACTGCTGTTGATGCAGGTTATAATGTTTGTATTATTTCTGGTGGTTCTAATGAAGGTGTACGAAAAAGATTGAGTGGCTTGGGTATAACTGATATTTATTTGGGTGCCCATAATAAAATTGAGCAACTCAACGATTATTTTAGTAAAAATGAAATAACTGATAAGCAAACCTTGTATATGGGTGACGATATACCTGATTATCCTGCTATGAAATTAGTAGCTTTACCATGTTGTCCTCAAGATGCTGTACCTGAAATTAAAAGTATTTCGAAGTATATCTCTCATAAAAATGGCGGAAAAGGTGCTGTTAGGGATGTTATTGAGCAAGTACTGAAAGTACAAGGAAAATGGAATGGGAATTTTAATGCCAAATACGATTAATAATGTCAGGAAGACGACATAGTACCGGTTTTGGATATATAGGTTTTGGCAATAACCAAGGCGTTTTTAACCAGAGTTCAAAAAAATCTTTTTCAAAATATAAGAATAGGCTTGACTTAGAGGCTCACCTACATTACAAAATAGAGTTCTTGCATAAAGATTTAAGCAAGGAAGACAAACTAAAAATTAAAGAAAGAAAAGTAAATACTCGAACTTCTGTTATATCAGTCTTACTATTCATAATCCTTTCGTTTGGTGTTTTTTATCTAATAAGCCAAATCATGTCTCGATAGTCATTATGATTCACTTTTTTAAACTTTTAAGGTGGAAAAATCTTCTACTTCTAATCTTAACTCAAATCCTAGTTAAATATGCACTATTAGAACCTTTAAGACAAAATTATAGTATTAGTTTAGCTCTATCAACAATTGACTTTATTTACCTGATTATAGCTACAGTTTTTATTGCTGCGGCTGGATATATTATTAATGATATTGAAGATATAGTTGCCGATAAAATCAACAAACCAGATTCCATAATTATTGGAAAATTTATTTCAGAAAAAACAGCGACTTACCTATTTATAACTCTAAATTTATTTGGTGTCACTTTTGGTTATCTTTTATCACTAAGTATTGAAAAATCATCCTTTTTTATGATTTTTGTTATGGTTTCAGCGATGCTTTATGTCTATTCGACTTTTCTAAAAAGCATACCACTAGTCGGTAATATTATTGTTGCGGCTCTTGTCAGTTTGAGTATTCTTCTAGTTGGTCTTTTTGATTTAACACCAGTATTAACCAAAGCCAATCAATCGACACAGCTGTTCTTTTTTGACTTAATTAAGGATTATGCCATTTTTGCTTTTATGCTCAGTTTACTTAGAGAAATTGTGAAAGATATTGAAGATACAGATGGTGACCATATAATGGGGATTAAAACAATACCAATTCTTCTTGGCCGTAATAGTGCGACAAAATTGACTTTTATTCTTTCAATTATACCAATATTAGTTATTGTTTTATACATGTCTAATAATCTTTACAAACAACCAATTGCTGTTGGTTATGTTTTACTACTAATTGTTGCACCATTAATTTTTACAACCATAAAATTACTTACAGCAGAACAAAAAAAAGATTATAAACTCATTAGCAATATTCTAAAAATAGTAATGTTTACAGGCGTTCTATCTTTATTATTGTTTCAATTTATTCTACTAAAATAATGCTGAAGGAAACACTAAAAAATCATCATATCATTCTTGCATCAGGTTCCCCTCGACGTCATGACTTTTTTAAATCTTTAAATTTAGAATTTGAAGTGATTCTAAAACCTATTGAAGAAATATACCCAGAACAACTTCAGCGAGAGGCTATTACAGACTTTCTCTCCAAATTAAAGGCGAAACCCTTTAAAGATGAAATAAAATCGTATACCATCTTAGTTACTAGTGATACTATTGTATGGCATAATAATAAAGCTTTAGTAAAACCAAAAAATGAACAAGAAGCTTTCAACATGCTTAAATCTATGAGTAATGCAACCCATGATGTCATTTCTTCAATATGTTTTACTACAAAAGACAATCAAAAAGTGGTTAATACAACTACTAAAGTGACTTTTAAAACACTTTCTGACGAAGAAATATGGTTCTACATCAAAACCTTCAAACCGTATGACAAAGCTGGTGCCTACGGTATACAGGAATGGATTGGTGCTATTGGAATTACTAACATAGAAGGCTCATACAATAACGTTGTTGGCTTACCTACACATTTACTTTACGAAACGTTAAATACCATTGCCAAGGAGAGTTAGCATCGTAATTTTGCATAAAATCGTGATTACTAACCGAGCACGTTCCGGATTTTTATCACCAAAGAAAATGATAAATAGCGAACTGCATGTGACCAAAAAAAACAATAAACATAAACACATGAAACGCATTATATATTTAATTTTAGCTACTTTACTTATATTCTCTTGTAATACAGAAGTAACAAAAGAAATATCGAAACAAATTGCTGAAGCAAAAATTGATGCCAAAACTTTCAAGCCTGCCCAAAAATTATCAAAACAGTTTAAAGATTACTGGTATGCTGGAGAAGCAGAAATTTCATCCTACAAATTAGAACAAGCACGATATGGAGAAATGCGAGATGGTAATGCAGTCTTGGTTTTTGTTACAGAAGATTTTTTACCTGAAGAACAAGTAAAAGCCGATAACTACAGTAAAGACAATACTCCTGTTTTAAAATTGAATGCCACAAAAAACTTTAATACAGGAATTTATCCATACTCAATAATGCAAAGTACGTTTTATCCTGTTACTAATAACAAACACGCTATTAAAATTTCGGCATCTATTCAAGAATGGTGTGGGCATGTTTATGCACAACTTAATAATAGAGATGATTTTGAAATCATCTCACATTCATATTTTCAATCAGAAGCTGACCAAAATTTGATGCTAAAAAAAACAATCACAGAGAATGAAATTTGGACACAATTACGGATTAATCCACAATCATTACCTACTGGCATTATCAAAGTCATACCATCTTTAGAATTTTTAAGGTTAAAACATATTAAGTTTCAAGCTTTAAAAGCTAGAGCTATGCTGGATAAAGGAACTTACACGCTGTACTATCCTGACTTAGACAGAACGCTAACTATTAATTTTACAGAAATTTTTCCTTATGACATATTAGGTTGGAAAGAGACTTATCGAGATGGTTACGGACCAAACGCAAAAAAAATGTCTACAAAGGCGACCAAAATTAAATCGCTAAAATCTGCTTATTGGAGTAAAAACTCTAATAATGATGAAGCCCTAAGAGAAACTTTAGGGTTACAATAATCATCTCAAAATCTAAACTATATTTGTTAGAGACAAAATAGTTTAGAGATGTATACTTTTTACAAAACTTACCAGACCGAAGTTATATACACAGCAGTACTACTTATCATATTGCTTTCCATAAGAGCTATTATAGTTATTGCAGTCAAAAGAATTGGTAAGCGTAGTGGCACTACTGAAGTACGTGCAAACCTAATTGGCCGCTATGCTACTGTAACAATACTACTGGTCGGTTTTTTAATTGAATCCTTTATTCTAGGTGCAGATTTTGGAGATATCGCAGTAGTGTTTTCATCAGTTTTTGCAGTGATTGGTATTGCGCTGTTTGCTATTTGGTCTATTTTAAGCAACGTTACTTCTGGTGTTATTATGTTTTTCTCTTTTCCTTACAAGGTTGGAGATAAAATAAAAATTCATGATAAGGATTACCCAATTGAGGCAATTATAGAAGATATTAGAGCATTTCAATTGATTTTAAGAGAGGATAATGGCGACTTGGTTACTTATCCTAATAATCTAATTCTTCAAAAAGCTGTAACTTTAATTCAGAAAGATGCTTTGGACGATAGTAGTATTTAAGAATTATGATAAAACAAAAGAAAAACAAACGTACTCAAGAAGCACAAAAGCATGTTGGTCAAATTCCAGGAACACTAGTTTATACTGGAAAAAAATCAGATAAAGAATTCCATGTAGAATGCTTTGATTACACAAAAAAAAGTGTTGAAGAATCGGCTCTTATTAATATTGAAGATGCTGTTAATTATAAAGATACAGATTCTGTAACATGGATAAATGTTGATGGTT
This sequence comes from uncultured Winogradskyella sp., assembly GCA_905480385.1. GTDB lineage: Bacteria > Bacteroidota > Bacteroidia > Flavobacteriales > Flavobacteriaceae > Winogradskyella. The sequence goes on along the minus strand of CAJQQC010000094.1, from coordinate 5,460 downwards.
TAAAACATACAGACCAAATAGCCAACATTGGTCAGCAGTATGATTTACATCCACTTGTTTTAGAAGATATTGTGAACACATCACAGCGACCAAAAATAGATGAGTATGAGAACTATCTTTTTGTAGTTCTAAAAATGTTGTATTACGATAAAAATGAAAACATAATTATTGAACAAGTAAGTTTTGTACTTGGTAAAAACTATGTCATTACATTTCAAGAGTCCGAAGGCGATGTTTTCGATATTATTCGTGAAAGATTACGATTTGCAAAAGGAAGAATCAGAGGTTTAAAATCCGATTATCTTATGTACGCCTTAATGGATGCTATAGTAGATAATTACTTTAACATTATTGAAGTTTTAGGAAATAAAATCGAAGACTTTGAAACAGAATTATTTGCCGGTCAAGCCAGAGAGAACATAAATGTCGAAGTACAACAACTCAAACGTGAAATCTTGAAAGTACGGCGTGCTATTTTTCCACTTCGTGAAATCATAAACCGTATTGAAAAAGGGGAGCATTTACTGATTTACAAACGCACAATTACTTATTATAGAGATATTTACGACCATTTAATTCAAGTATCAGAAAACATTGATATTTATCGCGAAATGATATGGAGTCTAATGGATATGTATATGACAACTATTAGTAATAGAATGAATGAGGTCATGAAAGTTCTCACCATTATGTCATCCATATTTATACCGTTAACTTTTTTAGCAGGTATTTATGGGATGAATTTTGAATACATACCAGAGCTGGGATACAAACATGGTTACTTTGTGCTTTTAGGCGTAATGTTAGTTCTGTTTATTTTGCTTTTAGTATTCTTTAAACGGAAAAAGTGGTTGTAAGAAATTGAGAATGTTATAAAGAAATGAAAACAGTCAATTCTTCTCAACAGTTAAATAAATCTAAAAGTCAACATCTAGCCTACTAACTTTTTTACCTTTGAGAAGTAACTAACTAAAACCAATATGCATCGCATAAAACTTAGTATTTCATTACTACTAATAGCTTTACTTCCTGTAAATGCACAACGACCCAAAAAGCCCAATTCTTCAGAAATATTAGAGTCTATTCAAAAACTAAATGTTTTAGCTTCTGTACTTTATGTAGCTGCACACCCAGATGATGAGAATACGCGACTTATTTCATACATGTCAAACGAAGTTAAAGCCCGTACTGCATATTTATCTCTAACACGAGGTGATGGTGGACAAAATCTAATTGGTTCCGAAATTAGAGAGCTTCTGGGTATTATGAGAACTCAAGAATTACTGGCAGCTCGTGTTGTAGATGGTGGTGAGCAACGTTTTACTAGAGCTAATGATTTTGGTTACTCTAAACACCCAGACGAAACACTTAGTATTTGGAATAAAGACGATGTACTTGCCGATGTCGTTTGGAGTATCCGTCAATTTAAGCCAGACATAATAATTAATCGGTTTGACCACAGACGTGCTGGTAGGACACATGGACATCACACGAGTTCGGCAATGTTAAGTTTGGAGGCTTTTGATTTAGTAAACGACAAAACAAAATATCCATCACAACTAGAGTATACACAAATTTGGGAACCAAAACGTATTTTTTATAATACGTCGTGGTGGCGCTATGGTATTAGAGAAGCTTTTGATAAAATTGATAAAAGTAACATGGCTAGTTTTGATGTAGGTGTATACTATCCATTAAAAGGATTATCTAATAACGAAGTAGCTTCCATAGCTAGTAGTCAGCATCTTTGCCAAGGCTTTGGTAGAGTAACTACTAGAGGGTCCCAAGAAGAATATATTGAATTTTTAAAAGGAAAAGCGCTCGATGGAGATAACCCATTCGCAGGTATAGATATTAGCTGGAATAGAATAGAAGGCGGAAAAGCTATTGAAGATATTTTGAAACCAATTGAAGAAAATTTCAACTTCTCTGATCCCTCAGTACATCTTTCGCAATTGGTTAAAGCCTATCAAATGCTTCAAAATGTTGAAAACGAACATTGGAAAACTATAAAGTCAAAAGAGTTAATAGCTATTATAGAAGCTTGTGCAGGTCTATATTTAGAAGTTTCAGCTTCAAGTCCAACTGCAACAAAAAATGAAGCTATAAATCTTCGAATTGAAGCATTAAACCGAAGTGAAACTAATATTAAGTTAATATCTTATAAAATGACTTCACTAGAAGATACTATTTTAAAAAACATTCAATTATCAGCTAACAATCGCATTAATCTTGAAGAAGGTATTACAATTCCTAATAATATAAATTACACATCAGCTTACTGGTTGAATAAAAAAGGGACTTTAGGAATGTACAGTGTAGAAGACCAAAGGCTCATTGGAAAACCTGAAACTCCAAGGGCTGTAAACGTAACTTTTAATTTAAATATAGAAAATGTACTTATACCAATTACGAAACCAGTGGTGTATAGGTATTCAAAACCAGACAAAGGCGAATTGTATCGCCCATTTGAAATCGTGCCACCGGTTTCAGCAAGTCTAAGAGACAAAGTTTTTATTTTTGAAAATGATCAGCAGAAAGATATTGAGGTTGTCATTAAAGCAGGAAAAGACAATATCGAAGGCTTTGTACAAATGGCATATCCCAACGACTGGAGTGTTTATCCGGAAAAGCAAAAAATTAAAATTGAAAATAAAGGAGATGCGCAAACATTAGTTTTTACTGTTATACCTCCAAAAAATCAGAGTGAAGGTTTAATTACACCAATGGTGAATTTGGATGGTGAATTTTACACAAAAGAACTTATCGAAATTGATTATAACCATATACCCTTTCAAACCGTTTATTTACCTAGCGAGAGCAAATTAGTTCGCTTAAACATTCAAAAACGAGGAAACAATATTGGATATATTGAAGGCGCTGGTGATGTTGTTCCAGAAAGTTTACAACAAATTGGTTACAACGTTACCATAATTAAACCTGAAAATATTTCAGCTGATAATCTTTCGGAATTTGATGCAATTGTTATCGGAATTAGAGCATATAATATTTTGGATGAACTTAAATTCAAACAAAAATTTCTTTTAGAATATGTAAAAGATGGTGGAAATATGGTTGTCCAATACAATACAAGCCGTGGAATAAAAGTTGATAATATTGCACCGTTCGATTTGACTCTTTCGAGAGACCGTGTTACAGACGAAAATGCAGAAATGAGAATTCTTCAACCTAACCATCCACTCTTAAATTTTCCAAATAAAATAACTCAAAAAGATTTTGAAGGTTGGGTACAAGAACGCGGATTATATTTTCCAAATAAATGGTCAAATGAGTATACATCTTTATTTTCTGCAAATGATAAAGGAGAATCTCCTAAAACCGGAAGTTTGTTAATTGCCAAATACGGAAAAGGTAATTATATCTATACAGGACTGAGTTTTTTTAGAGAATTCCCGGCAGGGGTTTCAGGAGCTTATCGTCTATTTGCAAATATGCTTTCTGCAGGAAAAGAAAAAGTGCCCAATAAAAAACTAAACGACTAATCATGGAAAATCAATCACCAGAAAAACAGCCATGGCTAAAATCTTACACTCTGGTTTTAGTGGCTAACCTTATATACATCATTTTGTTTTATATCATAACTAAAGCATTTTAATATGGTTTTAAGCTGGATTGATTGGACGGTTTTAGCCGCTACCCTTCTAACTATTGTTGGTTATGGAACTTGGGTGACACGAAATAATAAAACTGCGCAAGACTACATTAAAGGAGGAAATACCACACGTTGGTGGACAATAGGATTATCAGTAATGGCTACACAAGCTAGTGCAATTACTTTTTTGTCAACTACCGGTCAAGCATTTTCTGAAGGTATGGGTTTTGTGCAATTTTACTTTGGTTTGCCAATTGCCATGGTTATCATATGCTTAGTTTTTATTCCATTGTATCATCGATTAAAAGTCTATACTGCATACGAGTTTTTAGAAAATCGATTTGACTTAAAAACAAGAAGTTTAACTGCTATTTTATTTTTAATACAACGTGGTTTAGCCGCAGGTATAACCATCTTTGCTCCTGCTATTATTTTATCTATTGTTTTAGGAATTAATATTGTTTATCTAAATATCATTATTGGATTTTTAGTGATTATTTACACAGTATCTGGTGGAACAAAAGCAGTTACAGTGACACAGAAACAGCAAATGTTTGTCATTTTTGCCGGGATGTTAGCAGCACTATTTATTACACTTCAACTAATCCCTAACGAAATCTCTTTTAGTGACGCTCTAGAAATAGCAGGTGCAAACGGACGTATGGAAATTTTGGATTTTTCGTTTGATCTAGAAAACCGATACACCGTTTGGTCTGGATTAATTGGTGGTACTTTTTTAGCCTTATCCTATTTTGGTACAGATCAAAGTCAAGTACAACGCTATCTGTCGGGTAGCAATGTAAAAAATATGCAAATGGGGTTAATTTTCAATGGTTTATTGAAAGTGCCAATGCAATTTTTTATTCTCCTTTGTGGTATTATGGTATTTGTTTTTTACCAATTTAACCCCTCACCTTTAAACTTTATAGATGCTTCTACTCAAACTGTTTTAGTTTCAGAATATGGTGATGATTACAGATCGCTTCAAGAAAAACAGAATATTTTATTTAATAAGAAGAAAGATTTGAGTTTATTACTTGCAAAAAATGATAGTCCTGAGTTAATACAGGAAATTTCTGCGCTTGATAGTATTGAAAAAACATATAGATTAAAATCTAAATTCCTAATAAAAAAGGCTGTTGATAAAGAATATACTTCTGAATACAATACTTTAGAATCTGAAGTTGCTTCATTGAAATCTAGTCCAAAAAGTGAAGATTATATTGCAAAATCACATGAACTAAAAACCCTTTATGCATCAGCAGCAAAAGACACTAGGACTAATGATAGAGATTATATGTTTATTAGATTTATTCTTAATCAACTTCCTGTTGGTTTAATTGGACTATTACTTGCTGTGATACTATCAGCTGCAATGTCCTCAACGGCTTCAGAAATTAACGCTTTAGCTACAATAACATCCATCGATTTATATGGTCGCAATTTAAAAGGAAAAAAAGATGATGCGGCAATGGTTAGAGTTACTAAATGGTTTACACTAGCGTGGGGAATCGTTGCTATAATTATCGCATGTTTTGCAAATCTTGCAGAGAATTTAATTCAATTGGTTAATATCATAGGCTCTATTTTTTATGGAAATGTATTAGGGATTTTCCTGTTAGCCTTTTTCTTCAAACGTATTAAAGGTAATGCTGTATTTGTAGGTGCATTAATTACTCAAATCATAATTATTGCTGGTTGGTGGTTTAATTGGATGCCATATTTATGGCTTAATCTGTTTGGTTGTGTCCTAGTTATTTTAATTACAAATCTCATCCAAGGATATACAAAAAATACAGATTAGACTCTGATTTTGAATGTTATAACTCGATAAATTAAAATTTATT
>CAJQQC010000093.1 GCA_905480385.1 uncultured Winogradskyella sp. | reverse complement strand
AGAACGTAAGATTTCGTTCTGAAGGTACAGATATTAACGGTATAGGTTTTGATTCTGACCGAGACTTTGAAGAATACGAGATGTTAGCCATGCAAGGTGATATCGAAGTCAATAATTAACTACCTTTGTGCTTTAATATTTAAAACTATGCTTAAAGCACTAAAATTTTTTCAATACGCCTATATTATCTTCGCCGTTATGTTTGCCTGGGATGCTATTTCAAACTGGTCAATTGACCGAAGTCGTAGTTATATATCGTTATTATTTGCAGCACTTGCAGTATTTATGTTTTTCTTTCGTAAACGTTTTAGAAAAAAGTTTGAAGATCGTCAGAAATAATTAACTATGACAACTGACGCTACAATAATAATTATCTCACTTATTTTATCTGCTTTTTTTTCGGGCATGGAAATTGCCTATGTGTCCTCCAATAAGATCCATATAGAATTAGAAAAAAAACAAGGTGATTTTTTGGGAAAACTGTTAGGAAAATTAACAGCTAAACCATCAAAATACATTACGACAATGCTTATTGGAAACAATATTGCCTTAGTAATATATGGTTTTAAAATGGGAGAAGTATTGGTGCGGTGGTTTAAAACCTTTTTACCATCGGAGTACAGTATTGTCAACTATTTATTTCTAGATTTAGAGTTATTATCTCAAACTATAATTTCTACTTTGATTATTTTGCTTACCGCAGAATTTCTACCAAAAGTATTTTTTCAGATTTACTCCAATACTTTACTGAAGTTTTTTGCATTTCCAGCATATATTTTTTACCAGTTATTTTCATTTATTTCAGAGTTTGTAATTAGAATATCAGATTTTATGTTAAAAACATTCTTCAAAACAGAAGGTGATGCTGTCGAGTTAGCTTTGACAAAAGTAGAGCTAGGTAATTTTATTACGGAACAAATGGAATCTATTGATGAGCATGAACAGGTTGATAGCGAAATCCAAATTTTTCAGAATGCATTAGAGTTTACAGAGGTAAAAGCTCGTGAAGTCATGGTGCCACGTACCGAAATCATGGCAATAGACATATCGGATTCTATCGAAAATTTACGTCAGCTTTTTGTCGATACAGGTTACACCAAAATTTTAGTATATAAAGATTCGATGGATGATATTCTGGGTTATGTACATTCCTTTGAATTGTTCAAAAAGCCAAAAAGTATAAAGTCTATTTTAATCAAAGTCGTCTTTGTTCCAGAGACAATTCTTGTTAAAGATGTGCTAAACCTTTTAACAAAAAAACGAAAAAGTATAGCTGTAGTTATTGATGAATATGGTGGTACTTCAGGAGTAATGACTGTAGAGGATATCATAGAAGAGTTATTTGGTGAGATTGAAGACGAGCATGACAGTGTCGAGTTAACTGAAGAACAGCTAACAGATGATAGTTTTAGTTTTTCTGCACGTCTTGAGGTCGATTATCTCAACGAAACCTATAAACTTAATCTTCCTGAAAGCGAATCATATGAAACTTTAGGTGGATTAATAGTCAATCATACAGAAGATATTCCGCAGTTAAAAGACACGATTATTATCGAAAACTTTAAGTTTACAATCATTGAAGTTTCATCCACTAAAATAGATAGTGTTCATCTTAAATTAATTACTGAAGATTAATCGCTTTTTATTCGTCTAAAAAAGAAGCGACATCCTTTTATTATTTGGGATAATATCTTATTTTCGCACACTTAATTTCAACAAATTAGATACCATAAAATGGCAGTTTTAAATAAAATCAGACAGCGTTCGCTAGTATTAATTTTAGTAATCGCATTGGCATTATTTGCTTTTGTTATAGGAGATGTTTTTAGAAACCTAGATTCTACTGGCGGTCCACAAGACATTATAGCAACAGTAAACGGTGAAGACATAAAAAGAGAACCATTTATGCTAGCAGTGCAAAACATGCAACAACGAACTGGACCTAATACTTCAGAAACTCAGGTGAAAAATAATATTTACAACGAAGAGTTAAGACGTATCATAATGAGTTCGGAGTTCGATAAGTTAGGACTTACCGTTGAGAAAGATAAGATGCGTGAGTTGTTAGAAACAAGCTTTGGTAACTATCCGGAGTTTCAAAATCAAGACAGTATCTTTGATGTTAATAAAATGAGTGCATTTATTGCCAATCTAAAAGACATACAACCTCAAGGAGCACCTTTGAGTACATTCACTATCAATTACGCGCAATGGACAAATAACGAGCAGTCATTAGCCAATAACGCATTAACACAACAGTATTATAATTTGGTAAAAGCTGGTGTTAACGCAACAGTAACAGAAGCAGAAGACGATTACATTGCTGGAGCTAAAACTTTAGATTTAAAATACGTTCAAGTTCCATATAATACCATTGCAGATAGTTTAGTTACAGTGACTAAGTCAGATATTAATGATTACATTGAAAGAAATAAAGACACTTACCTAGTCGATGCTACCAGAGAAATTTTGTTTGTAGAGTTTAAAGAAGAAGCTTCTGTTGAAGATGAAGATGCTCTTAAAGCAGAACTTTTAGTGCTAAGAAGCGATAAATTAGAATTTAATGAGTCTACAAAAGGAACTGATACTGTATTTGGTTTTGACAACACAAAAAATATTGAAGCTTTTGTAAACTCTAATTCTGACATCAAATATTCTGCAGATTACTTTAGACCAGCTCAACTAGGTACTGCAAAAGATAGTTTATCAAATACTGCTATCGGAGAATATTACGGCCCATACAAAGATGCTGGCTATTACAAATATTCTAAGATATTGGATAAAGCAAGTAAAGCCGATTCAGTAAAAGTACGTCACATACTCATTCCTTTTGCCGGTGCTACAAGTGCTGCGCCTGATGTTATGAAAACAAATGAAGAAGCAAAAGCAACTGCAGACAGTATTTACAGTGTGTTAAGAGTTAATCGCTCTAAGTTTGTAGATTTATTAGAATTATCTTCAGATAAGGTGAGTAATGAAAAAGAAGGTGTTATTGAATTTGCTTATAACCAAGGATTTGCTCCTCCATTCAAAGCATACTCGTTTGACAATAAAAAAGGAGATATGGGTGTAGTCGAAACAAGTTTTGGTTACCATATCATAGAAATATTAAACCAAACAGCTTTCAATAATACATTACAATTAGCAACTGTAGCACGTAAGATTGAACCTTCAGAAAAGACAAATGACGATGTGTTTAATGCAAAACAAAAATTTGAAATTGCTGCTGAGACAGGTGACTTTAGAGAGCTAGCTGCAGAGCGTAACTTAACTGTTAAACCGGTTACTTTTAAAGAACTTGATGAGAATATCCCTGGATTAGGAAGTCAACGACAAGTGGTACGATGGGCTTTTGATAACGAAACTGAAGTCGGGGATTATAAAAGCTTTACTGTTGCAGGTGTTGGTTTTATTGTAGCACAATTAGTTGATGTTAATGAGGAAGGTTTAATGAGTGTAGAAGACGCTGCTGCTTCTGCAAGTACAGCTGTCCGTAATGAGAAGAAAGCAGAAATGATTCGTAAAAAAATTGCTACTGGTGCGTTAGCAGATATTGCTGCTGCACAAGGACAAACAGTAAAAAATGCCACTGGTGTTACAATGAGTAACACAACATTATCTGGTGCCGGTGCTGAACCAAAAATTGTTGGTGCTGCATTTGGATTAGGGCAAGGTGAAGTTTCTAAGCCCATTGATGGAAATAGAGGCGTTTATGTGG
>CAJQQC010000092.1 GCA_905480385.1 uncultured Winogradskyella sp. | reverse complement strand
AAAACTTTGCAGATGGGTATGGTTCTACAGTACGATATTATATGAAGCGTTTTGCTGGATATGATACCTCTTTTATAACTCCTGAGCGTCGCGCCAAAGTTTATATTTAATCTCTTTGTACTATAAACATTGCAGGTCTCTTATGTAAATCTTCTGTATTTGATTTCCAAGATTTTGCAGTCTTTGTTTTAATATACTCAGTAGGTAATGTTAAGTCACAAGCAACACATACTTTAGTGCTTGGATGTAATGTCACTGATAAATCCGCTAACATCTGATTATTTCTATAAGGCGTTTCTATAAATAATTGCGCTTGATTTAATTCTAAAGAGCGTCTTTCTAGAATTTTTATTTCCTGTTTTCGCTCTTGTTTATCAATAGGTAAGTAGCCGTTAAATGCAAAACTCTGGCCATTCATACCGGAACTCATTAAAGCTAGTAATATGGAAGAAGGTCCAACGAGTGGGACGACTTTAATGTCTAGATCATGAGCTATACTGACGATATCTGCACCTGGATCAGCAATTGCAGGGCAACCTGCTTCTGAGATTATTCCCATTGTAATACCTTGCAGGCAAGGATTTAAAAACGATTGCAGCTCTGATTCTTGGGTGTATTTGTTTAATATTTTGAGTTTTAAATCAGGTTGCGATTTATTTGGAACAACACGTTTTATAAAGCGTCTTGCTGTTTTTTCATTTTCAACAATATAGTCATCAAGCTCTTCAATGGTTTTCTTAATCGAAAGCGGTAAAACTTCTAATGGAGGATTGTCACCAAGTCTCGTGGGTATAAGATAAAGTTTGCCTTTGGTATTCATAACTTTAGTTTAGAGGGTGCTTCTTTATAAAGTGATTAAATCAATATTCTATTCGCAATAATCTCACAAGTCTCCTCTAAAATATTAAAAACATATTCAAAACCTGAGTCACCTCCATAATAAGGGTCCGGAACATTTTTGTTTTCAATATTAGGATTCTCGTTTAGGATAAGTTTTACCTTTTTGGTTTCTGTCTTGGAAGATGCTAAAGCGACAATATTATTGTAATTAGATGTATCCATTGCATAAATAATATCATACCTGTCAAAATCTTCCCTAATAAACTGCCTTGCTTTTTGATGACTAATATCTATTCCGTTAGTTTTTGCAATAGCTATAGAACGAAGGTCAGGTTTGCTACCAATGTGATAATTGGCAGTTCCTGCAGAGTCAATAATACAGTTATTCTCTAAAGATAGTTTATACTCTAAAATACCATGTGCTAATGGAGACCGGCAAATATTACCCAAGCAAACCACTAAAATTTTAATTTTTCTTGGTTGCATTGACATAAATAAAAGTAAAAAGATTACAGCGTTAGTTTTTTAGCTAAATCCTCAACATATTTTCTAAACTGCTTGTCGGTAGATGATAAGTTATCTACAGTTTTGCATGCGTGTAGTACAGTTGCGTGATCACGTTGCCCAATTTGTGAGCCAATACTGGCTAAAGACGCTTTAGTGTACTTTTTGGCAAAAAACATAGCCAATTGTCTTGCTTGTACAATATGACGTTTACGTGTTTTGGATTGTAAGGTACTGACATCCATCTGGAAGTAGTCCGAAACAACTTTCTGAATGTAATCGATAGAGACTTCGCGTTTTGTGTTTTTTACAAACTTTTCGACGATGTCTTTGGCAAGGTTAATGGTAATTTCCTTTTTGTTAAAAGAAGACTGAGCAATTAATGAGATAATTGCACCTTCAAGTTCTCTAACGTTTGATTTTATATGCTTTGCTACATATTCTATAATATCATCAGGCATTTCTACACCATCACGATACAATTTATTTTCTAAGATTGAAACACGTGTTTCAAAGTCTGGTGCTTGTAGTTCAGCAGATAATCCCCATTTAAAACGTGACAGTAAACGTTGTTCGATATCTTGCATGTCAACAGGTGCTTTGTCACTAGTTAAAATGACTTGCTTTCCGTTTTGATGTAAATGATTGAAAATGTGGAAGAAAACGTCTTGTGTTCCTGATTTTCCAGAGAAAAATTGCGCATCATCAATAATCAATACATCAATAATTTGGTAGAAATGGATAAAATCATTTCTATTATTTTTCTTTACAGAATCAATGTATTGCTGTGTGAATTTTTCAGCAGAAATGTATAAAACTGTTTTTTCAGGATATTTGTCTTTAATATCAACACCAATGGCGTGAGCTAAATGCGTTTTTCCTAAACCAACACCACCAAATATTAATAATGGATTGAAAGAGGTTCCTCCTGGCTTATTTGATACAGCGATGGCAGCGTTTCTAGCCAAACGGTTAGAATCTCCTTCTAGGAAGTTTTCAAATGTATAATTAGGATTTAACTGAGACTCAATTTTTACATTTCTAATACCAGGAATTACAAATGGATTTTTAAGCTCAGGGTTTTTATTATTGAATGCCACATCTACTTCCTGAGATTTAACAGCTGTTCTGTTGGAGCTTGGAATACGCTCTGTAAATGGTTGTCTGTTACCGTAGGTATTTTCCATTTTAATAACGTAAACCAATTTTACATCTTCACCGAGTTCTTTAGTGAGTGCAACCTTTAAAATCTTAACATAGTGTTCTTCAAGCCACTCATAAAAGAATTTACTGGGTACTTGAATACTTAGAGCATTGTTAGTAAGCTTAACGGCTATTATAGGTTCAAACCAAGTTTTATACGCTTGTGGTTGTATATTATCCTTTATAAAAGAGAGACAATTGCCCCAGACCGATTGAGCCGTTACATCCATACTTTAAAGTTAGATTTTTTGTTAGTTGGTTTTAGTGCTAAAAAAAAGAGGCTTCGAAATGGCTCTTTGTGGTTTTTTATCAGCATGACAAATATGTGAACAAAAAAGTTAAAAAAAAAACACTTTAGCTATTGAATTTTCACTTTTTTTTTCTGATATTA
>CAJQQC010000091.1 GCA_905480385.1 uncultured Winogradskyella sp. | reverse complement strand
TTTAATACAGTAACTAATTCTGAGATGGTTGGTGTAAAGAAACCCAATCCTAAAATTTTTAATTTCGCAATGGACTTGGCTAATGCTAAACCAGAGCATAGTGTAATGATTGGTGATAGTCTAGAAGCAGATATTAAAGGTGCTATTGATGTGGGTATGCAGGCCTTATATTTTGACTACAAAAATTCAGATTATAATGACAGCTATCAACGTATTACACATTTGAGCGCACTTAAAGATTTATTCTAGCCCAATATTTTAATAAAACAAAAGTTATATTTACCAGATAAAAAAAGAGTCATGTTTAAGAGATTAGCTTTTATTGTTTTAGTTTTATTAGTAGGATTAAGTGCATTTTCACAGAAAAACCTAAATGATTATAAATATGTAGTTGTGCCTTTACAGTTCGATTTTGTAAAAGGAAAAGACAAATACAGAGTTAACTCACTAACTAGACACTTATTTAACAGTAATGGATTTATAGCAGTTTTTGATGAAGAAGAATTACCAAAAGACTTGTTTAATAACCGTTGCTTAGCAATGTATGCGGATGTCTTAAAAGCAAAAGGTCTTTTTTCTACTAAGTTACAGATAGAGCTCAAAGATTGTTATGGTAATCAAATATTCTTGTCAAGTTTTGGTAAAACTAAGGAGAAGGATTTTAAGAAAGCATATCCCATTGCCATACGTGACGCTTTTGAAAGTGTCAAATTTTTAAACTATAAGTACAATCCTGATTCAGAAGGTGCAAAAAAAATCAAATACCGATCTACTGTTGCTTCAAAAGCTGAAGCTGTTAATAATGTTGAAGCCGAAAAAGCTAAGGCAGAAGTGGTGCGCTTAAAAAAAGAAGTTGAAAATTTAAAACTACAGAAAGCTACAGAAAAAGCTAAGATAGAAGCAGCTGAAACTGATAAAGAAATAAAAGCTGAAAGATATAGATTGAAAATTGAGAATAAAAAACTTTCAGCAGAAGCTAAAGCAAAGAAAGAGCAGGAAATAAAGGAAATTGCTGAAGAAAAGAAAAAATCAGAAACACAATCAGATATACTCTATGCACAACCAACAGAAAAAGGGTTTCAACTTGTGAATGTTACTCCAAAAGTTGTGATGGTTATCTTAAAAACTGCAGCACCAAATGTATATACAGTAAAAGGTAAAAATGCTATAGTTTTTAAAGAAGGTAATTCTTGGTTTTATTCAGAAAACGATACTAAAAAACTACTAAATATTAAATTTTAATATCCATATTTTTCTTTCCAAAGTTGTTTTAAATATTGTCTTTGAGCGTTTTCTCTAGCATTGTTTCCCGGAGAATACAATCTGGTATTACTAATTTTTTTAGGTAAAAATTCTTGTTCTGCAAAGTTGTTTTCATAGTCATGAGAGTACTTGTAAGCATCTCCATAACCAATTTCTTTCATCAATTTTGTTGGTGCATTTCTCAAGGCTACAGGTACAGATAAATCTCCTGTTTCTTTAACCAGTTGCTGTGCTTTACCAATAGCTTCATAAGCTGCATTACTCTTGGGAGAACTTGCCAAATACGTCACACACTGACTAAGAATGATGCGTGATTCTGGATTACCAATCACTGAAACAGCTTGAAATGTATTGTTGGCAATTACCAGTGCAGTTGGGTTTGCATTACCAATGTCTTCACTTGCTAAAATGAGAAGTCTTCTAGCGATAAATTTTACATCTTCGCCACCTTCAATCATTCGTGCTAAATAATAAACAGCAGCATTTGGGTCACTACCTCTAATAGACTTTATAAATGCCGAAATTATATCGTAGTGCTGTTCGCCAGTTTTATCATATCTGGCAGTATTGGTTTGTACCTGTTTTAAAACAGTTTCGTTAGTAATTGTAATTTTATCTTTGTCGTAAGATGTTACAATGAGTTCAAAAATATTAAGTAATTTTCTTGCATCACCACCAGATAATCTCAACAAAGCCTCAGTTTCTTTAAGTCTTATTTTCTTTTTAGAGAGCAATTCATCCTCTGTCATGGCACGCTTTAATAAAGCTTCTAAATCATCTTTACTAAAAGAGTTTAAAATATAAACTTGACAGCGAGAGAGTAGTGCAGCAATTACCTCAAAACTGGGATTTTCCGTTGTGGCACCTATCAAGGTTACCCAACCTTTTTCGACAGCTTCTAACAAAGAATCTTGTTGTGATTTACTAAATCTATGGATTTCGTCTATAAAAAGAATTGGATTTTTAGCTGTGAATAAACCACCACTTTTTTTGGCTTTGTCTATAACTTCTCTTATCTCTTTTACACCAGAATTTATTGCGCTTAGCTTAAAGAAAGGGCGTTCAGATTCATTAGCAATAATATTTGCTAAAGTTGTTTTACCAATACCTGGTGGACCCCACAAAATTAAAGAAGGAATAACTCCACTTTTTATTTGCTGAAAGAGCGCACCGTCTTTCCCAACCAAATGTGTCTGACTTATATAATCGCTCAATGATTTAGGTCGAAGGCGTTCTGCTAGTGGGATATTCATAGGTTAAAATTACAAAATCGGAGTGACAATTTTTCATATTAATCCTGCTTGGCTAGAATTTTGTCAACTTATCTTAAATTTGTGTATGAATCAACATCAATTCAAATATTCTACTTCAGTCATAGTATATCCTTTAATTTTAGTGTTTTCTATTTGGTTGGTGTTTTGGTATCAAGTACGTATCGATTCCGGTATAAGACATTTTGGGATTTACCCTCAAAAAACGGAAGGTCTTTTAGGGATATTTACAAGTCCATTTCTGCATTCAGATGTAAGTCATTTGTACAATAACTCAATCCCGTTATTAATACTGTCAATGGCGCTATTTTATTTTTATAAAAATATAGCTTGGCGCGTTTTGTTTTTTGGAATTGTAGTTTCAGGATTATTAACATGGTTTATAGGAAAGACAGGTAATCATATTGGTGCAAGTGGTGTCATATATATGTTGGTTAGTTTTATGTTTTTTAAAGGCATTTTTGCAAAGCATTATCGATTAATAGCGCTATCTTTAATTATTGTTTTTTTATATGGAAGTATGATTTGGTATGTGTTTCCAATAAAAGACGGTATGTCTTGGGAAGGACATTTAAGTGGTTTAATTACGGGCTTTGTTTTTGCCTTGTTATTTAGAAGTAAAGTTGCAAAACCAGAAAAATACTTATGGGAGACCGAAACTTATAACGAAGACGATGATCCATTTATGAAGCATTTTGATGAGAATGGAAATTTTATAGAAATAGAATCAGAGGCAGTTAAAGATGATTTTGAACCTGAAGTCGACTCTAAATCAGAGAAGTCTAAAATCCAAATAAATTATATTTTTAAAAGCGCTTCTGAAGAAGAATGATTTTGTTATAATCTCTGTCTTACAGCTTCGTATAAAAAAGCACCGCAGGCTACGGATACGTTTAATGATTCAATTTCTCCTAAAATAGGAAGTTTTGCCTTTTCGTCCGCAGCTTTTAAAACGGATGGATTAATACCGCGACCTTCAGAACCCATAATTATTGCACAAGGTTCATTTAAAGAAATTTCGTAAATAAAATCCTTAGCCTTTTCAGTTGCTGCTATAACTTTAATACCTGAGGCTTGCATATGAAATACAGCGTCTTTAATATGGTCTACCTTACAAATAGGAATCTTAAAAACAGCACCTGCACTTGTTTTAATGGCATCTCCATTTATTGGTGCACCACCTTTTTTCTGGATAATAATTCCTGAAACACCTGTACATTCAGCTGTTCTGACAATAGCGCCAAAGTTGCGTACATCACTTAATTGATCTAATAAAAGGAACAAGGGTGTCTTGCCCGATTCAATAGTATTAATAACTAAATCTTCAATGTCATAAAATGCTACTGGCGAAATCTGAGCAACAGCACCTTGATGATTACCTTTTGATAAATGATTCAGTTTTTCTGCTGGGACATATGATGCGTTTATTCTTGCTTGACGAATGACTTGCTCAAGCTCTTGAAATAGTTCACCACGCATTCCTTTTTGAAGAAAAATTTTATCGATTTGCTCTTCAGAATTTATAGCTTCAATAATAGCGCGTAGTCCAAATATGGTGGTCTCGTTTTTCATGCCGCTAAGGTATAAAAAAACCACCTTGTTTTGAGGTGGTTTTTAAGTAGTAAAATTTATTTTATTGTTTAATTATTTTTTTACTCATTGTATTTCCTTTACTGTGTATTTTAATTAAATACATTCCTTTTTCTAATGTACGAAGGTCAACTTTATTTGAGTTTCTTCTTTCGATAATTTTACTTCCAGTGATAGTGTAAATTTCAATTTTATCTATTGAAATGGTCGATTCTATATTTATGAAATCTTGAGTAGGAACAGGGTATATTGTTATGGATAAATCAAAATTTTCATTTGAAAGTGCTAATAAACAGGAAGAAATGTCAGGATTTATTTCGATTGGCATCTCAGGTGTAAGATCTCTACCTATGAACGCTGGGAAATCTGGTGCATATTTTATAGCTCTAAATAAAATGTTGACTCCAGGTGGAGGATCACCTTGAGAAGAAATATTGCCATTAAGGTTATGAACGGGATTAATGTATTCCCAAACTTTATTATCGTTACTGTCAATCTCAAAAATTTCACCAAATTGCCCTTCGCAGATTAGGGTGTTTCCGTTAGGTAAACGCTGAGCGCTGCTTACTATCGAAGAATAAAAAGGTGATGGTGATGCCGATTGATCTTCGTAAATATAGTCTGCATTGGTTGGACCAAAAGCTGTATTTGGCGTATAATTGTAAAAACCAGGAATGGTTGCTGGAGGTTCAATAATCATAACCTCGGAAAAAGAGGGTGTACGATCTCTGCCATTATTAAAAAGTATAAGTTTACCCTCATCGTTTAATCCTTGAGAGATATAATGCGGGTAGTGTTGTCCATACAAGATGCGGTCCGCTTCAGATCCTTGTCTATATGATTGAGGGTTTCCCCAACGGTACAAAAAGTCACCACCTTTGCCATAAGTTCCTCCGCTACTTGTAGCAGCTTCAGTGGTTGTGGTGGAATGATCTATGATATAGATTTCACTTAAATTGCGACTGCTTATAACAATTTGGTTAAGGATCTCGTCATATTGAATCGAATTAAAATGTAACCAGTTAGCAGTGCCAGATCCACCATTTAAAAAGTTAATGTCTAATTTTCCTGGATTCATAGATACATCACCAAAATTATCTTTAGAATTATCTATATCTTGAATAAGGTGATCTTTTACATTCCACTCCCAAACAATATTAGCTTGATTTGTACCAATAGGTTCTACTTCAATAATTTGCTCATTATATAATCGATTTTCTGGTAAACTATTTGGATCTCGTCCAGCTAAAATTGCTTCTGCAGAAGAAATGACAGTTGCCGCAAGTATCAAAACATTTCCGTTAGGCATAGGGAATACATCATGATGTTGTCGTTCTTGATTAGAATTGTAAAGGAAGGACCATATTAGATTTCCGTCCCAATCAAATAACTCGACAATTCCTCCTTGACCACCAAACACAATATCACTACTGTTATCTTGGACACGACCTGCCCTAAGCAAATTTCCATTTGTTAGTAAATAAACAGCATTTCCTGGAATGTATGCACTAGTCCATTCATTAACGACTTCGCCACAATTATTTATAAGATACGCTTTGGTATTAGCACTAATTAAAGTGAAAGCATCATAAACATCTTCAGTGATAAATGTGGTTCCAACGGTGTTTTGTGAGTTAGATGTAATTATATGTAACAATAGAAACAAACAGAGTAATTTATTTTTCATAAAGACAATTTTTTAGCAAACCTAATGATTTATTTACATTTTTAAATTTTTAACTGTAGAGAAAACGAATAGATGTTTTTAAAATGTAGCAGTTAAACTCACATGAATTTTAGAATTCGATAATTTAAAAGGAATATTCTCTGTTTTTCCGCTAGAATAATTGAGTTTAAATAAACCTGCTTTAGTCAACAAACCAAATCCAACGCCAAATCCAAAAAGTTTGTTTTTAGTATTGGTAATGTCATTTTCAAAATATGCAGCATCAATAACTGAATGAATATATATGGTTTTGCTTAGTCTGTATCTATACTCAGTATTAATAACTCCAAATAAGTTGGCAACCAAGCTGTTTTCCTCAAAACCTCTAATTGAGTTTATACCTCCAAAACGATACAACTCATTATCTAAATAATTATCTGAACTTAACGATGCTCCAGTAAGTCTTAGGAAAAAACTATTTCTGTTATTTAAATTGAAAATTTTGTAGGCCTCTAGTGAGAAAGCGTTCTGTTTTTGTTCAATATTATCTTGGGTTCTGTTGCCAAAATTACTTGTAATATCAAACCAAAAATTAATAGGAAATAATGGGTCGTAATATTGAGGCTTCACATAGTTGTAACCAATCTGATAGTAATTAGATGTGTAATCATTAATAAGTATTGTGTTAGAATCCAATAAATCACTAGAAACTGATCCTTTGACTCCAGCGACTATTCTGTGGTTAACATTAATTTGATAATTCAGATTAGCTTGTTGCGTTGTTGTAGAGAATGTAGAATCTTTCCTAAAGATATTCAAACCTACATCAAGACCAATAGGCGAACCAAATAAGTATGGCGCATTGAGTTTTACATCAAATGTTTGTTGGTCAATTTCATCACTTTTATAAAACAGACTTAGGGTTTCACCATAGTTCAGATTGTTAATTAAGCGCAAATCTAAATAGCCATCAAAATCGATACGATTAGTATTTTCATTGGTACCAAAACCTAGGTACCCGTCAAAATTATTACTCTTAGTTTTTTCTGTATATAAATAAAGTGTAGTGGAGTCATTGGTAAAAAGAACTTCTGGGGATTTGAGTTCTTTAGCAAATCTTAAATTTTGAAGTCTTTCTGTTTTAGATTTTATATCCTCAAGATTAAAAGATTGCCCTGGTTTTAGTTTTAGAAAATGTTTAATAAATGATTTTGGAAATTTCTCATAACCTTTGACAATAATTTTATCTATTCTTCTTTTTTGATTGGTTTGAATATGTAAATCTGCTGAAATTAAATCCTCATTTATTTTTTTAATACCATTTAATTCTAATGTTGAAAATGGGTCACCTTGTTCGGCTATTTTTTTATTCAGTAGTTCTAACGTTAGCTCTAGGTTTTTGATATCTAAATCAAAATAAGTAGAATTAATATTTACCTCAGAAAACTTGAGTAATTCTTTATAAAATTCAGGATTAAAAAATATGCGTACACGATTTAGTTTTTGTCCTAAATATATTGATGCATTAAAAGTGGTGTCATCTTGCTTTCTTATTTCATTAATTTTTGTATCAATAAACCCAATTCTAATCAGTTTATCTTTTAAAGCGTAAACTTCTGTTTCAAGAGATAAATAGTTTGGGAATTGTTTTGTGTAGCCAATAGAATCTATTTCTGTAGTAGCAACTCCAGATTCGCCAATTACATTTAATACTATGTTTTGAGCAAAAGTTGGTAATGTAATGCATGGCAATACAATCATAAGTGCAAAAAACAACCGTTTATTCATAATTAAATTAGACGAAAATTATAATAAGACAACGTAAAAATACATCTAAATGTATAGTCATGGAATCATTATTAAAATTTCTTTGTAAAATTAATTGTCAACTATTTGAATTATAAAGATATATTTCTACCTTTGCAGCCCTCTAAAGAGAGGTTAACAAAAATTTATATAGAAATATATGCCAACAATTTCACAATTAGTACGAAAAGGAAGAGCCAAAATAACCAAGAAGAGTAAATCGGCTGCTTTAGATTCGTGTCCTCAGAGACGTGGTGTGTGTACTCGTGTTTATACAACAACGCCCAAGAAACCAAACTCAGCAATGAGAAAGGTTGCTAGGGTTCGTTTAACAAACGGAAACGAAGTAAATGCATACATCGGTGGAGAAGGTCACAATCTACAAGAGCACTCGATAGTATTGGTTAGAGGTGGAAGGGTAAAAGATTTGCCAGGTGTTAGATATCACATCGTTCGTGGTGCATTAGATACAGCAGGTGTTGCTGGTCGCACACAACGTAGATCTAAGTATGGTGCAAAACGCCCTAAGAAGTAATTTTAAAACTTTAAGAAGAAGACATGAGAAAAAGAGCAGCAAAAAAGAGACCGCTTTTACCGGACCCAAAATTTAATGATCAGTTAGTAACGCGTTTTGTTAATATGATGATGTGGGATGGTAAAAAGTCTGTAGCTTTTAAAGTATTCTATGATGCAATTGATATTGTTGAAGAGAAAAAAAATGATGACGAAAAAACAGCATTAGAAGTATGGAAAGACGCACTTTCTAATGTTATGCCTCACGTAGAAGTACGTAGTCGTAGAGTTGGTGGAGCAACATTTCAAATACCAATGCAGATTCGTCCAGACCGTAAAGTTTCTACAGCTATGAAATGGTTAATTAGCTATTCTCGTAAAAGAAATGAAAAATCTATGGCGCAACGTTTAGCATCAGAAGTATTAGCCGCTGCTAAAGAAGAAGGTGCGGCCGTCAAGAAAAGAGTAGATACTCACAAAATGGCTGAAGCAAACAAAGCATTCTCTCACTTTAGATTTTAATTAGAAATGGCAAGAGATTTAAAATTCACAAGAAATATAGGTATTGCTGCACATATTGATGCAGGAAAAACTACCACTACAGAACGTATTCTTTATTATACAGGTGTTTCTCATAAAATTGGCGAAGTGCATGATGGTGCTGCAACAATGGACTGGATGGAACAAGAGCAAGAAAGAGGTATTACAATTACTTCTGCTGCCACAACTTGTACTTGGGAGTTTCCTATAGAAAACGGAAAACCAACTCCAGACACCAAAGGATACCATTTTAATATTATTGATACTCCTGGTCACGTTGATTTTACTGTTGAGGTAAATCGTTCTTTACGTGTATTAGATGGTTTAGTATTCTTATTTAGTGCAGTTGATGGTGTAGAGCCACAATCTGAAACCAACTGGAGACTAGCTGATAATTATAAAGTACCAAGAATAGGTTTCGTTAACAAAATGGACCGACAAGGATCTAACTTTTTAGGTGTTTGTCAGCAGGTTAAAGATATGTTGAAGTCTAATGCAGTGCCAATTGTTTTAAACATTGGTGATGAGATAGATTTTAAAGGTATTATTGATTTAGTGAAAAACAGAGCTATTGTATGGCATGACGAAACTCAAGGGGCAACTTTTGATGTTATTGAAATTCCAGAAGAGCTTAAAGAAGAAGCTAGAAAATATAGAGCTCTATTAATTGAAGAAGTAGCAAGCTACGATGAGAACTTATTAGAGAAGTTCATGGAAGATGAAGATTCTATTACAGAAGACGAAGTGCACGCTGCACTTAGAGCTGCTGTAATGGATATGGCAATCATTCCAATGATTTGTGGTTCTGCATTTAAAAATAAAGGTGTACAATTCTTATTAGATGCTGTATGTCGTTATTTACCTTCTCCAGTTGATAAAGAAGGTATCGTTGGTGTGAACCCAGATACTGAACAAGAAGAAATTCGTAAGCCAGATGTAAAGGAACCATTCGCTGCTTTAGCATTTAAGATCGCAACAGATCCTTTCGTAGGACGTCTAGCATTCTTTAGAGCATATTCTGGTCGTTTAGATGCAGGTTCTTATGTATTGAATAATCGTTCTGGTAAAAAAGAGCGTATTTCTCGTATTTACCAAATGCACGCTAATAAGCAAAATGCAATCGATTTTATCGAAGCTGGTGATATTGGAGCTGCTGTTGGATTTAAATCTATCAAAACAGGAGACACATTAACAGCTGAGAAACATCCTATCGTTTTAGAATCTATGGACTTCCCTGATCCGGTAATTGGTATCGCGGTTGAGCCTAAGACTAAAGCTGATGTAGATAGATTAGGAATGGGATTAGCTAAATTAGCTGAAGAAGATCCAACATTTACAGTACGTTCTGACGAAGCTTCAGGCCAGACTATTATTTCTGGTATGGGTGAGTTACACTTAGATGTCATTGTTGATCGTCTTAAAAGAGAATTTAAAGTTGAGGTTAACCAAGGTCAGCCACAAGTTGAATATAAAGAGGCAATTACAGCTTCAGCAGACCATAGAGAAGTTTATAAAAAGCAATCAGGTGGTCGTGGTAAATTCGCTGATATCGTATTTACTATTGAGCCTGCAGACGAAGGTCAAATTGGTCTTCAGTTTGAATCTATTATTAAAGGTGGTAATGTTCCAAAAGAATTTATCCCTTCAATTGAAAAAGGATTCAAAATGGCTATGGTAAATGGACCGTTAGCTGGTTTTGAAGTAGATGCTATGAAGATTACCTTAAAAGATGGTTCTTACCACGATGTAGATTCAGACCAATTATCTTTTGAACTAGCTGCAAAACTAGGTTTCAAAAATGTTGCAAAAGCTGCAAAAGCTGTAATCATGGAGCCTATTATGAAGCTAGAAGTTATTACTCCAGAAGAAAATATGGGTGATATCGTAGGTGATCTAAATAGAAGAAGAGGTCAAGTTAGTGATATGGGAGACAGAGCTGGTGCTAAAACTGTAAAAGCTACAGTGCCATTATCTGAAATGTTTGGTTACGTTACGACGTTAAGAACATTATCTTCAGGTAGAGCAACATCAACAATGGAATTTTCACATTATGCTGAAACTCCGAAGAATATTTCAGAGGAAGTAATTGCAGCAGCTAAAGGCGTAGAAGCTTAAAACTAAATAGAAAATGAGTCAAAAAATTAGAATAAAATTAAAGTCTTACGATCACAATTTAGTTGACAAGTCTGCTGATAAGATTGTAAAAACAGTAAAGAGCACAGGTGCTGTTGTAACAGGTCCAATTCCTTTACCAACACACAAGAAAATTTTCACTGTATTACGTTCACCACACGTAAACAAGAAGTCAAGAGAACAATTTCAATTAAGCTCTTATAAGAGATTATTAGATATTTACTCTTCATCTTCTAAAACGATTGATGCTTTAATGAAACTTGAATTACCAAGTGGAGTTGAAGTAGAAATCAAAGTGTAATTTGAACTAAACATGTCCTGAGCTGCGAGCAAAGGAAAAACGGAAAAAATACAATTCAAGGCTGAAACGTATTTTCAGCCTTGAGTTTTAAATAAGAATTAATAATTAAATAATAATAAATATGTCTGGGTTAATTGGAAAAAAAATCGGTATGACCAGCATCTTTGATGAAAATGGAAAGAACATTCCATGTACAGTAATCGAAGCTGGACCATGTATCGTTACCCAAGTCAGAACTGAAGAAGTGGACGGTTATAGTGCACTACAATTAGGTTTCGATGACGCGACAGAAAAAAGCGCTACTAAAGCAGACTTAGGTCATGCTAAAAAAGCGGGTACTTCTGTAAAGCGCAAAGTTGCTGAGTTCAAAGGTTTTGATGCGGAGTACAAATTAGGTGATGCAATCACTGTAGAGCACTTTATCGAAGGAGAATTTGTTGATATAGCAGGTACTTCAAAAGGTAAAGGATTTCAAGGTGTTGTAAAGCGTCATAATTTTGCTGGTGTAGGTCAAGCGACTCACGGTCAGCATAACCGTTTAAGAGCTCCTGGTTCTATTGGTGCAGCTTCTTATCCTGCGAGAGTATTCAAAGGAATGAAGATGGCTGGACGAATGGGTGGAGACACAGTAAAAGTTCAAAATTTAAGAGTTTATAAAGTAGTTCCAGAAAAGAACTTACTCGTCGTTAAAGGTTGTGTACCTGGACACAAAAACTCTTATGTAACAATACAGAAGTAATGAAGGTAGCAGTTTTAGATATAAAAGGAAAAGATACGGGTAGAAAAGCTGAGCTTTCTAAAGGCGTATTCGCTATTGAACCAAACAATCATGCTGTATATTTAGACGTAAAGCAATACTTGGCTAATCAAAGACAAGGAACGCACAAAGCTAAAGAAAGAGCAGAGATTACAGGAAGTACACGTAAGATTAAAAAACAAAAAGGAACAGGTACAGCACGTGCTGGTTCTATTAAGTCTGGTGTATTTAAAGGTGGAGGACGTATGTTCGGACCAAGACCAAGAAATTATGGGTTTAAACTTAACAAAAATGTTAAGCGTTTAGCACGTAAATCTGCACTAAGCATCAAAGCAAATCAGAATTCAATCGTTGTGTTAGAGGACTTTAGTTTCGAAACACCACAAACAAAGAATTTTGTCAATGTATTGAAAGCCTTAGAGGTAGAAAACAAAAAAACACTGTTTGTGTTGGGTGACTCAAATAATAATGTATATTTGTCGTCGCGCAATTTAAAAAGTTCTGAAGTTGTAACTAGCTCTGAATTAAGTACTTATAAAATAATGAACGCTAACAAAGTTGTTCTTTTAGAAGGTGCGTTAGAAGGAATTGAAACGAATTTAAGTAAATAGAAAACATGATGAGTATCTTAATAAAACCGATAATCACTGAAAAAGCAACCATGCAAAGCGAGGTGCTTAACGCTTATGCGTTTCAAGTGAACACAAAGGCGAACAAGGTAGAAATCAAAAAAGCAGTTGAAGCTGCTTATGGAGTTTCTGTTGAAAAAGTTCGTACAATAAATGTCCGTCCAGATCGCAAGACCAAGTTTACAAAAACTGGCGTGCAACATGGTAAAACAAATGCTGTTAAAAAAGCAATTGTACAACTGGCGGAAGGTGAAATAATAGATTTATACGCTAACATGTAATTAGACATCAATGTCAGTAAGAAAATTAAAACCGATTACATCAGCCCAGCGATTTAGAGTAGTTAATGGATTTGACGCCATAACTACTGATAAGCCGGAGAAAAGCTTGCTTGCTCCGAAAAAAAGGTCTGGTGGTAGAAACAGTCAAGGAAAAATGACTATGCGCTATATAGGCGGTGGTCACAAGAAAAAGTATCGTATTATCGATTTCAAACATAACAAAACTGGAGTTCCAGCTGAAGTTAAGACTATCGAGAATGATCCAAACAGAACGGCATTTATTGCTCTACTTAATTACCAAGATGGTGAGAAACGTTACGTTATCGCTCAAAACGGTTTACAAGTTGGACAAAAAATTGTTTCTGGTGAAAACGAAATTGCTCCTGAAATAGGAAATGCAATGCCACTAAGTGAAATACCATTAGGTACAATTATTTCTTGTATAGAGTTACGCCCAGGTCAAGGTGCTGTTATGGCTCGTAGTGCTGGTGCATTTGCGCAATTAATGGCAAGAGATGGTAAATTTGCTACCGTTAAGTTACCTTCAGGAGAAACAAGAATGATTCTTGCAAACTGTATGGCAACTATAGGAGTTATTTCTAATTCTGATCATCAATTACTAGTATCTGGTAAAGCAGGTAGAAGCAGATGGTTAGGAAGACGTCCAAGAACAAGACCAGTAGTAATGAACCCAGTTGATCACCCAATGGGTGGTGGTGAAGGTAAGTCTTCAGGAGGTCATCCAAGATCAAGAAACGGTATTCCTGCAAAAGGTTATAGAACACGTTCTAAGACCAAAGCGAGTAATAAGTATATTGTAGAACGTAGAAAGAAATAATTAAGAAAGTAGTATGGCACGTTCATTAAAAAAAGGACCTTATATCCATTATAAATTAGAAAAGAAAGTTGCTGAGAATGTAGCTTCAAACAAAAAGACAGTTATAAAAACTTGGTCTAGAGCATCTATGATTTCTCCAGATTTCGTTGGTCAAACAATAGCTGTTCACAATGGAAGACAATTTGTTCCAGTTTACGTAACTGAGAACATGGTAGGTCATAAGTTAGGAGAATTTTCACCAACAAGATCATTCCGTGGTCATGCAGGTGCAAAAAATAAAGGTAAAAAATAAGAATCATGGGAAGTCGTAAAAAACAAATGGCAGATGCCATTAAGGCAGAGAAAAAGCAAGTTGCTTTTGCTAAGCTTAATAACTGTCCTACATCACCACGTAAAATGCGTTTAGTTGCGGATTTAGTGAGAGGTAAGAAGGCGGAGCAAGCTCTTCAGATTCTTAGATTTAGTCCAAAAGAAGCATCTCGTCGTTTAGAAAAGTTGTTATTGTCTGCAATCGCAAACTGGCAAGCTAAAAATGAAGACGCTGATATTGAGGAAGCTAATTTATTTGTAAAAGAAATTAGAGTCGATGGGGGTACAATGTTAAAGAGACTTCGTCCAGCACCTCAAGGTAGAGCACATAGAATCAGAAAAAGATCTAACCACGTAACAGTTGTGGTAGATTCATTAAACAAAACACAAAGCTAAGATAGAGATATGGGACAAAAGACAAATCCAATCGGAAATCGTTTAGGTATTATCAGAGGATGGGAATCTAACTGGTACGGTGGTAATGACTATGGAGACAAGTTAGCCGAAGACGATAAGATTAGAAAGTATGTTCACGCTCGTTTATCGAAAGCAAGTGTGTCAAGAGTAATTATAGAGCGTACACTTAAACTTGTAACCGTTACTATCACTACTGCAAGACCTGGTATTATTATCGGAAAAGGTGGACAAGAGGTAGACAAGTTAAAAGAAGAGCTCAAAAAAATTACTGATAAAGAAGTTCAATTGAACATCTTTGAAATCAAGAGACCTGAACTAGATGCGCATCTAGTAGGAGCATCTGTTGCTCGTCAAATTGAAAGTAGAATTTCATACAGACGTGCAATTAAGATGGCTATTGCTGCGGCAATGCGTATGAATGCTCAAGGAATCAAAATCCAAATTAGTGGTCGTTTAAATGGTGCTGAAATGGCACGTTCTGAACACTACAAAGAAGGACGTATCCCTTTATCTACTTTTAGAGCAGATATTGATTACGCTCTGGTTGAAGCACATACTACTTATGGTAGATTAGGTGTTAAGGTTTGGATTATGAAAGGCGAAGTATATGGAAAAAGAGAGCTTTCTCCATTAGTAGGCCTTTCTAAACAAAAAGGAAAAGGTGGACGTGGTGGAAACAAAAAAGGTGGAAACCAACGTCGTAGAAAGTAATTTTTTAAAGGAAAGAAGAAAAAATGTTACAGCCTAAAAGAACAAAATTTCGTAAGCAGCAAAAAGGACGTATGAAAGGAAATGCGGGAAGAGGCCATTTGTTATCAAATGGAACTTTCGGTATCAAATCCCTAGATTCAACGTTTATTACTGCACGTCAAATAGAAGCAGCACGTATTGCAGCTACTCGTTACATGAAAAGAGAAGGATCGTTATGGATTAAGATATTTCCAGACAAGCCTATCACAAAGAAACCTCTTGAAGTACGTATGGGTAAAGGTAAAGGTGCCGTTGAATATTGGGCAGCAGTTGTAAAACCAGGTCGTGTTTTATTTGAAATAAGTGGAGTGCCATTAGACGTAGCTCAAGAAGCATTACGTTTAGCAGCACAAAAACTTCCAGTTAAAACTAAGTTTATCATAGCTAGAGATTACGAAGCTTAATAAAAAGTATTATGAAGCAATCAGAAATTAAGAAGCTATCAACAGCTGAGTTACAAGAGAAACTTGGTGAGACAAAAAAGAGTTATACAGACCTTAAAATGGCACATGCTATATCTCCTTTAGAGAATCCTATCCAGTTACGTAACGTAAGACGTGCCGTAGCTCGTATGGCGACAGAGTTAACTAATAGACAAGACTAATTGTATTCTGCTGAAAGATGGAAAAAAGAAATTTAAGAAAAGAACGTATAGGAGTAGTGACTAGCAATAAAATGCAAAAGTCAATTGTTGTTGCCGAAGTAAAAAAGGTAAAACACCCTATGTATGGAAAATTCGTTTTGAAAACAAAGAAATATGTTGCTCATGACGAAACAAACGACTGCAATATCGGAGATACTGTAAAGATTATGGAAACACGACCTTTAAGTAAATCTAAATGTTGGAGATTAGTAGAAATAATTGAAAGAGCGAAGTAATTATGGTACAACAAGAATCAAGATTAAAAGTAGCTGACAATACAGGAGCAAAGGAAGTATTAACTATCCGTGTTCTTGGAGGTACAAAAAGACGTTACGCGTCAGTTGGTGACAAAATAGTAGTTTCAGTTAAAGCTGCTACACCAAATGGTAGTATTAAAAAAGGAGCTGTATCTACAGCTGTTGTTGTGCGTACTGCAAAAGAAGTTAGGCGTCCTGATGGATCTTACATCCGTTTTGATGATAACGCATGTGTACTTTTAAACCCAACGGGTGAAATGAGAGGGACACGTGTTTTTGGACCAGTAGCAAGAGAGCTTCGTGATAAACAATTCATGAAAATTGTATCATTAGCACCAGAAGTGCTTTAATACATCAAGAAAAAATGACAAAGCTTAAAATAAAAACTGGAGATACTGTTCAAGTAATTGCTGGAGACCACAAAGGTTCAGAAGGTAAAGTACTTAAAGTATTGATAGAAAAGAACAAAGCCATCGTAGAGGGTGTGAACATGGTAAAGAAACACACTAAACCAAGTGCACAAAGTCCTCAAGGTGGTATCGTAGAGAAAGAAGCAGCTATCCATATTTCAAATTTATCATTATTAACTGGTAAAGGCGAAACTACTAGAGTAGGTTACAAAATGGATGGAGATAATAAATTGAGATTTTCTAAAAAATCTAATGAAGTAATTTAGTTATGGCTTACGTTGCAAGATTAAAACAAGAGTACAAGGACAAAGTTGTTCCTGCTCTTACAGAAGAATTTGGTTACAAGAATGTAATGCAAGTACCTAAACTCACCAAGATAGTAATATCTAGAGGTGTTGGTGCTGCTGTGGCAGATAAAAAATTAGTTGATCACGCAGTTGATGAATTAACAAAAATATCTGGTCAGAAAGCTATACATACTTTATCAAAGAAAGATGTCGCTTCATTTAAGTTACGAAAAGGTATGCCAATTGGCGCTATGGTAACTTTAAGAGGTGAGCAAATGTTTGAATTTTTAGATCGTTTAATCACATCTGCATTACCACGTGTTAGAGATTTCAACGGTATCAAAGCTACAGGTTTTGATGGTCGTGGAAACTACAATCTAGGTGTTGTAGAGCAAATTATCTTCCCAGAGATTGATATCGATAAGATTAACAGAATTTCTGGTATGGATATTACATTTGTTACAACTGCTGATACTGATAAAGAAGCAAAATCACTTTTAACAGAACTAGGATTACCTTTTAAAAAGAACTAATTATGGCAAAAGAATCAATGAAAGCTCGTGAGGTAAAGCGTGCAAAAACGGTTGCTAAATATGCTGCTAAACGTAAAGCTTTAAAAGAAGCTGGAGATTATGAAGCATTACAGAAGTTACCAAAAAATGCTTCACCAATTCGTCAACATAACCGTTGTAAACTTACAGGTAGACCAAAAGGTTATATGAGACAATTTGGTGTTTCTCGTGTTATGTTTAGAGAAATGGCTAATCAAGGCTTAATCCCAGGTGTCAAAAAGGCAAGCTGGTAATAATAAAGAATTATAAATTGGTTTTAGGTTTGGTGTAGAAGAGTTCTATTTCCAAAAACCGATACCGCAAATTAATAAATATGTATTCAGATCCAATAGCGGATTATCTTACGCGAGTTAGAAATGCAGTAAAAGCTAACCACAGAGTGGTTGAGATTCCTGCGTCTAACTTAAAGAAAGAGATGACTAAAATATTATTCGACCAAGGATATATTTTAAGTTATAAATTTGACGATTCTAATGTACAAGGAACAATCAAGATTGCTCTTAAGTACAACAAAGACACAAAAGAGTCTGTCATCAAAAAAATTCAAAGAATTAGTACACCAGGTTTACGTAAGTATGCTGGCGCCAACGAAATGCCAAGAATCTTAAATGGTTTAGGTATTGCAATTGTTTCTACCTCTCATGGAGTTATGACAGGGAAACAAGCGCAAAGAGAAAATGTTGGTGGTGAAGTATTATGTTACGTATACTAAAAACAGGAAGATATGTCAAGAATAGGTAAAAATCCAGTTTCAATTCCTGAAGGTGTAACAGTAGAAGTGAACAACGGCGTAATTACTGCAAAAGGTAAATTAGGCGAGTTAACTCAAGAATACACAGGTATTGATATTAAAATAGAAGACGCTACTATTACATTGGAGCGTCAGTCTGAAAAGAAAGAAGTCAAATCAAAGCATGGCTTGTATAGAGCCTTAATCGCTAATATGATTGAGGGTGTGTCTAAAGGATGGACTAAAGAATTAGAATTGGTTGGTGTGGGTTATAGAGCCTCTAACCAAGGACAAAAATTAGATTTAGCTCTAGGTTTTTCACACAATATAGTATTGGATATCGCTCCAGAAGTTAAAGTAGAAACAATTTCTGAAAAAGGTAAAAACCCAATAGTAAAGTTAACCTCGCACGACAAGCAATTAGTTGGTCAAGTAGCAGCTAAGATTCGCGGTTTCCGTAAGCCAGAGCCATACAAAGGTAAAGGTGTTAAGTTTGTTGGTGAAGAAATAAGAAGAAAAGCAGGTAAATCAGCTTAATAAATAGGTTATGGCATTAACAAAGAACGAAAGAAGACAAAGGATAAAAAACAGAATACGTAAGATTGTATCTGGTACTGAAGCTAGACCAAGATTATCTGTTTTTAGAAGTAATAAAGAAATTTATGCTCAAATCGTAGATGACGTGACTGGTAAAACTATCGCTGCTGCATCTTCAAGAGATAAAGACGTGAGTGGTGCAAAAGGTAATAAAACCGAAGTTGCTGCTTTAGTTGGTAAAGCAATTGCTGAAAGAGCATTAAAAGTTGGTATTGAGACTATCTCTTTTGATAGAGGTGGATACTTATACCACGGTAGAGTAAAATCATTAGCAGAAGGTGCTAGAGAAGCAGGACTTAAATTTTAAGACATTATGTATCAAAAATATAAAAACGCAGAGCTTGTAAAACCAGGAGGTTTAGATTTAAAAGATCGGTTGGTAGGCGTACAACGTGTTACTAAAGTAACTAAAGGTGGTAGAGCATTTGGTTTTTCTGCTATTGTAGTAGTTGGTGATGAAGATGGTGTTGTAGGACATGGTTTAGGAAAGTCAAAAGACGTGGCTACAGCAATCGCTAAAGCAATTGAAGATGCTAAGAAAAACTTAGTTAGAATTCCTATTATCAAAGGAACATTACCACACGAACAAAAAGGTAAATTTGGTGGAGCTAGAGTAAACATTATTCCTGCTGCTCCAGGTACCGGTGTTATTGCTGGTGGTGCTGTAAGAACAGTTCTTGAAGCCGTAGGTGTACACGATGTATTATCTAAGTCTCAAGGATCATCTAACCCTCACAACGTAGTAAAAGCAACTTTTGACGCATTATTACAACTAAGAGATGCTGGTTCTATCGCTAAAGAAAGAGGTATTTCACTTGAAAAAGTATTTAACGGATAATCATTAGGACAGATGGCAAAGATTAAAGTAAAGAAAGTTAAAAGTGCAATCAACCGCACAAAAAGACAAAAGCTAACATTAGAAGCCTTAGGTCTTAAAAAGATTGGACAGGTTGTAGAGCATGATACCACACCAAATATCCTTGGTATGGTTAAGAAAGTAGAACATTTAGTTTCCGTTGAGGAAGCTTAAAAAATATAACTTAACAATGGATTTAAGTAATTTAAAACCTGCAGAGGGTTCAGTAAAAAAACAAGGAAAACGCATTGGTCGTGGTCAAGGTTCTGGTAAAGGTGGTACTGCTACACGTGGCCACAAAGGAGCTAAGTCGCGTTCTGGTTATTCTAAGAAATTAGGATTCGAAGGTGGTCAAATGCCATTACAACGTCGTGTACCTAAGTTTGGTTTTACTAATATCAATCGCGTTGAGTACCAGGGTGTAAACTTGGATACCTTACAAGAGTTAGTAGAAACAAAGAAAATTAAAAATACTGTAGATTTTGAAACGCTTGTAGAATTAGGATTAGCTGGTAAAAACGAGCTTGTTAAAATTCTAGGAAGAGGCGAATTAAAAACAAAATTAACAGTAAAGGCTCATAAATTTACTGCGTCGGCAAAAGCTGCTATTGAAGCTGCTGGTGGTGAAGCTGTAACTTTATAAGATATATAGAATGAAAATAATAGATACATTAAAAAACGTCTGGAAAATTACAGAGCTCAAGGATAGAATAATATTAACTCTTGGGTTATTGTTAGTTTATCGTTTTGGAGCACAAGTAGTTTTACCAGGTATTGATGCTACTCAATTAGGTGGAATCCAAGAAACTACAGGTAGTGGTATTCTGGGATTATTAAATGCTTTTACTGGTGGTGCTTTTGCTAATGCTTCAGTATTTGCCTTAGGTATCATGCCTTATATCTCAGCTTCGATTGTAGTCCAGTTAATGGGGATAGCTATTCCGTATTTACAAAAACTACAGAAAGAAGGAGAGAGTGGTCGTAAAAAAATAAATCAAATTACACGCTGGTTAACTATTGGTATTTGTTTGGTACAAGCACCAGGTTACTTAGTAAGCTTACCTAGTCTAGGAATCCCTTCAAGTGCTTTTTTATTAGGTACCGGAGGTCTTTTTTACTTTTCTTCTATAGTTATACTAGTGACAGGTTGTGTTTTTGCAATGTGGTTAGGTGAGAAGATTACAGACAAAGGTATTGGTAATGGTATATCATTATTAATAATGGTTGGTATTATTGCTACAATGCCTCAATCTTTCTTATTAAACTCAGCGTCTAGATTAGAAGGAAATGGAGGTTTTATGCTAATATTAATCGAGATTGTTATATGGTTTTTAATCATATTAGCATCAGTATTATTAGTAATGGCTGTACGTAAAATTCAAGTACAATATGCCCGTAGAAATGCGACAGGTGGTTTTGAGAAAAATGTATTTGGCTCTCGTCAGTTTTTACCATTAAAATTGAATGCCTCAGGTGTAATGCCAATTATCTTTGCACAAGCGATTATGTTTGTACCTGGATTAATAGGTGGTTCATCTTGGTTAAAAGAAACAGATGCAGGTCAGTGGATGCAAACTAACTTCCAGGATATTTTTGGATTCTGGTATAATTTAGTATTTGCACTTTTAATTATTGTATTTACATATTTTTATACTGCTATAACTGTTCCTACGAACAAGATGGCAGATGATTTAAAACGTAGTGGTGGTTTTATACCAGGTATACGTCCTGGAAGTGAAACTTCAGAATATTTAGATAAAATTATGTCTCAAATTACCTTACCAGGTTCTATTTTCTTAGCACTTATAGCTGTGTTCCCAGCATTTGTTGTAAAATTAATAGGAGTTCAACAGGGTTGGGCATTGTTCTTTGGTGGAACATCACTATTAATTATGGTTGGAGTTGCAATAGACACAATGCAACAAATAAATTCTTATTTGTTGAATAAGCACTATGACGGATTGATGAAATCAGGTAAAAATAGAAAAGCAGTAGCGCAATAATATTTATACTATGGCAAAACAAGCAGCAATAGAGCAAGACGGTACAATTATAGAAGCATTATCAAATGCGATGTTCCGTGTAGAATTAGAAAACGGTCATATCGTAACAGCACACATATCTGGTAAGATGCGTATGCATTACATAAAGTTATTACCGGGTGACAAAGTAAAATTAGAAATGAGTCCTTACGATTTAACTAAGGCTCGTATAACTTATAGATACTAATAATTAGTATTTAAAAATCAAAACAGATGAAAGTAAGAGCATCAGTTAAAAAAAGAAGTGCCGATTGTAAATTGGTACGTAGAAAAGGAAGACTTTACGTAATTAACAAAAAGAATCCTAGATTCAAACAAAGACAAGGGTAGTTATGGCAAGAATTGCAGGTGTAGACATACCAAAACAAAAAAGAGGAGTTATCTCTTTAACTTATATCTACGGAGTAGGTAGAAGTCGTGCAAAAGAAATTTTAGCAACTGCTAAAGTAGATGAAAGCACAAAAGTACAAGATTGGACTGATGACCAGATTGGAGCAATCCGTGAGGCCGTAGGAAATTTCAAAATCGAAGGTGAATTACGTTCTGAAACTCAATTAAACATCAAGCGTTTAATGGATATTGGATGTTACAGAGGTATTCGTCACAGAGCTGGTCTTCCATTAAGAGGACAGCGTACTAAGAATAACTCTCGTACAAGAAAAGGAAGAAGAAAAACAGTTGCTAACAAAAAGAAAGTAACTAAATAAAAATAGTCTTTAGTCTATAGACGTTGGAAGGAATCTGTTCGAAATTATAAAAGGTTTAGGATTCTAGCGACTATTCACTATTTACTAAAAACTAATAAATATGGCAAAGTCAAGTACAAAAAAACGTAAAGTAATAGTTGATGCTATTGGAGAAGCGCATATAACGGCATCTTTTAATAATATCATTGTTTCTTTAACAAATAAAAAAGGTGACGTAATTTCATGGTCATCAGCTGGTAAAATGGGTTTTAGAGGTTCTAAAAAGAACACACCTTACGCTGCTCAATTAGCTGCAGAAGATGCTGCTAGAGTTGCAAAAGAAGCTGGACTGAAGAAAGTTAAAGTGTATGTAAAAGGACCTGGTAATGGTAGAGAATCTGCAATCAGATCTATCCATAATGCAGGTATTGAAGTATCAGAAATCATTGATGTTACTCCATTACCACACAACGGTTGTCGTCCACCAAAAAGACGTAGAGTATAATCTGATTTAATTATCAGGTTTAACTATAATATAAGTCAAATTTTATCATTTTAAACTAATAACAATCTTAAGTATTGATATCAGTTTATTTTGTTTAAATTTGCAAACTGAAAAATTATAAACAAGTATCAACGAGAGGCAAACGATTTAGAAGGATAAGTATAAGACCTTAATTCTACAATCACTCTCAAAACTAATTTAAAATGGCAAGATATACTGGTCCTAAAACAAAAATAGCTAGAAAATTTGGTCAAGCTATCTTCGGAGATGATAAAGCCTTCGAAAAAAGAAATTATCCACCAGGACAACATGGAAACAACCGTCGTCGTGGAAAAAAATCTGAATATGCAATCCAGTTAATGGAAAAGCAAAAAGCTAAATACACTTATGGTATTTTAGAAAAGCAATTCAGAAACATGTTCAAAAGAGCAACAGCTGCACAAGGTATTACAGGTGAAGTACTATTACAATTATGTGAATCTCGTTTAGATAACGTGGTTTTTAGAATGGGTATTGCTCCAACACGTAGTGGTGCACGTCAACTAGTATCTCACAGACACATCACTGTGAATGGCGAAAAGGTAAACATACCTTCTTACCAATTAAAAGCAGGAGATATTGTAGGTGTTAGAGAAAAATCTAAGTCACTAGAAGCTATTACAAATTCATTGGCTAACTCTAGCAGTGTATATGAGTGGATTACTTTTAATAATGATACTAAAACTGGTACTTACGTTTCTGTACCAGCACGTATTCAAATTCCTGAGCAAATCAACGAACAATTTATCGTTGAACTTTACTCTAAATAATAATTAATCATATTGGTATTTAGCCAAAGGGTTTAATAGATGTTCTTCAAACTTTTAGACCGCGCAACTAAATAACAATCAAAACGAAGAAAATATGGCAATATTAAATTTTCAGAAACCTGACAAAGTAATCATGATAGATTCTAATGAGTTCGAAGGTAAATTCGAGTTCAGACCATTAGAACCAGGTTACGGTCTAACAGTTGGTAATGCTTTAAGACGAGTATTATTGTCTTCATTAGAAGGTTTCGCAATCACATCAGTAAGAATAGAAGGTGTAGATCATGAGTTCTCAACTATATCAGGAGTTGTTGAAGATGTTACTGAAATGATTTTGAACTTAAAGCAAGTAAACTTTAAGCGTCAAATTGATGAAGTTGATAACGAAACTGTTACAATTTCTATTTCAGGGCAAGAACAAATTACTGCAGGTGATTTCCAAAAATTTATCTCTGGTTTCCAAGTATTAAATACAGATTTAGTAATCTGTAACTTAGATCCAAAGGTTAACATTAACATGGAAATTACAATTGAAAAAGGGAGAGGTTATGTGCCAGCAGAAGAAAACAAAAAAGCTTCAGCACCGATAGGTACAATTTTTACAGATTCAATTTACACGCCAATTAAAAATGTAAAATACGGAATCGAAAATTTCCGTGTTGAGCAAAAAACGGATTACGAAAAATTAGTTTTCGAAATTCAAACTGACGGATCAATTCACCCTAAAGATGCATTGACTGAAGCTGCAAAAATATTAATTCACCACTTCATGTTGTTCTCTGATGAGCGTATCACTTTAGAAGCTGATGAAATTGCACAGACTGAGACTTATGATGAAGAGTCTCTTCACATGAGACAACTATTAAAAACTAAATTAGTTGATATGGACCTTTCTGTTCGTGCACTTAACTGTTTAAAAGCTGCAGAGGTAGATACATTAGGAGACTTAGTATCTTTCAATAAAAACGATTTAATGAAATTCAGAAACTTTGGTAAGAAGTCTTTAACTGAGCTTGAAGAGCTTGTAAACTTTAAGGGTCTTAACTTTGGTATGGATTTAAGTAAATACAAGTTAGACAAAGACTAACACAATTTTAATAATCATATTTTGCTCCTCAAAAAAGAGTTTGGTAGCAAGATGATAAAACTAAAGTCATGAGACACGGAAAGAAATTCAATCATTTAGGTCGTAAGACGGCACACAGAAAAGCTATGTTAGCTAATATGGCTTGTTCTTTAATAGAGCATAAGCGGATTAATACAACGGTTGCTAAAGCAAAAGCTTTAAAGCAGTTTGTAGAACCAATGATTACCAAGTCAAAAACAGATACAACACACAACAGACGTATTGTATTTTCTAAATTAAGACAGAAAGACGCCGTAGCAGAATTGTTTAGAGACGTTGCTGCTAAGGTTGGTGATCGTCCAGGAGGTTATACTCGTATTATCAAATTAGGTAATAGACTTGGTGATAACGCTGATATGGCAATGATAGAGTTAGTAGACTATAACGAGATTTACAATGCAGATAAAGCTGCTAAGAAAACAACTCGTAGAAGTAGAAGAGGTGGTAAAAAAGCAGTTGCTACTCCACCAGTAGAAACTAAAGCTACTAACGAAGAAGAATAAATGTTAATAAGCATTAATAAATATAAAGGATAGACTGTTTCAGTTTATCCTTTTTTTTTGGAATTTTGTAAAACCAAGGTTTCTATATAGAAACTAAAAATAACAACACAGCAAATGAAATACAAACAAAGAAAAAAAGCGCTTATACTCTTAGCTGACGGTACTATTTTTCATGGTAAGTCTATTGGTAAAGAAGGTACTGCATTTGGAGAAGTTTGTTTCAATACAGGAACAACTGGTTATCAAGAAATCTTTACTGACCCATCATATTTTGGACAATTGATGGTAACTACTAATGCTCATATTGGAAATTACGGAACAAAAGACAGTGAAGTCGAATCAGACTCAATCAAAATTGCTGGATTAATTTGTAAAAATTTCAGTTTTGAATATTCAAGACCTGGAGCCGATAGATCTCTAGAAGATTTCTTTGAAAAGAATAATACCTTAGCTATTTCAGATGTAGACACCAGAGCTTTGGTAAGTTATATCAGAGATAATGGAGCAATGAATGCTGTGATTTCTACTGACGTAGATAATGTTGAAGGTTTAAAGAAACAACTAGCTGAACAGCCAAAAATGAATGGTTTGGAGTTAGCTTCAAAAGTATCTACTAAAGAACCTTATTTTTATGGGGACGAAAATGCAACTTATAAGATTTCAGCTTTAGATATAGGCATTAAAAAGAACATTCTACGTAACCTAGCAAAGCGCGATGCTTATATTAAAGTATTTCCATACAATTCTAAATTTGAGGATTTAGAAGCATTTAGCCCTGATGGTTACTTCTTATCAAACGGACCTGGAGATCCAGAACCATTAGTAGAAGCACAACAAGTGGCTAAAGAAATCATAGCCAAAAATAAACCGTTGTTCGGTATATGTTTAGGGCATCAAGTAATTGCTCTAGCAAACGGTATTTCGACATACAAAATGCATAATGGTCACAGAGGTATCAATCATCCGGTAAAAAACCTACTAACTGGTAAAGGAGAAATCACTTCTCAAAATCATGGTTTTGCAATCAGTAGAGAAGAAACCGAAGCAAACTCTAATATCGAAATTACGCACGTGCATCTAAATGATGATACAGTTGCTGGTATTAGATTAAAAAATAAAAATTGTTTCTCAGTACAATATCATCCAGAAGCAAGTCCAGGACCATATGATTCTACGTATTTGTTTGATGAGTTTATTAATAACTTAAAGAATTAAATCTTTAAAAAAATGGTAATAAAACATATGTTTTGTTGCCATTTTTTAGTTCCGAAAACATTTGCGTAATTATTAATCGTAATACTGACTTTTGTCAGTAAAACAGCACTATTTTTTCGTAATTTTACATTAATAAACCATATAAGACTAATTGATTCGAGTCATAATGATTTCAAAAATTTAAAAAGTATAAAATGAGCATAATAATCAACATTCATGCAAGACAAATTTTAGATAGTAGAGGTAACCCAACTGTAGAGGTCGATGTCGTTACAGAGAATGGAGTTATGGGACGAGCAGCTGTGCCTTCTGGAGCTTCAACTGGAGAACACGAAGCTGTTGAGTTGCGTGATGGTGGAGATACATATATGGGTAAAGGTGTATCTAAAGCTGTCGAGAATGTCAATGCAATTATTGCTCAAGAGTTATTAGGTGTTTCTATTTTTGAGCAGAACGCTATTGATAAACTTATGATTGATTTAGATGGTACAACAAATAAATCAAAATTAGGAGCTAACGCTATTTTAGGTGTTTCTCTTGCTGTAGCAAAAGCTGCGGCTAATGAACTTAATATGCCATTATACAGATATGTTGGTGGTGTTTCGGCAAATACCTTGCCTGTACCAATGATGAATATCATTAACGGTGGTTCTCATTCTGATGCTCCAATCGCGTTTCAAGAATTTATGGTAATGCCAGTAAAAGCAAAAGATTTTACGCATGCCATGCAAATGGGAACAGAGATTTTCCATAATCTTAAAAAAGTATTGCATGATAGAAATTTAAGTACTGCCGTTGGTGATGAAGGTGGTTTTGCACCAAACTTAGCTGGCGGAACAGAAGATGCTTTAGAAACCATAGCAAAAGCTGTTGCTAATGCTGGTTACAATTTAGGAGATGATGTAATGATTGCTTTAGATTGTGCTGCGGCAGAGTTTTATAAAGATGGCAAATATGACTACACAATTTTTGAAGGTGAATCTGGAAAAGTAAGAACTAGCCAAGAACAAGCAGATTATTTAGCAGAATTAGCTTCAAAATATCCGATAATTTCTATCGAAGACGGTATGGATGAAAACGATTGGGATGGT
Source organism: uncultured Winogradskyella sp. (assembly GCA_905480385.1). GTDB lineage: Bacteria > Bacteroidota > Bacteroidia > Flavobacteriales > Flavobacteriaceae > Winogradskyella. The sequence continues at coordinate 17,455 of CAJQQC010000091.1, read as the reverse complement.
TGGAAATATTTGACTGATAAAATAGGTGATAAGGTGCAATTAGTTGGTGACGATTTATTTGTAACTAACGTAGAACGTTTAGGAAGAGGTATTTCTGAGGGTATTGCCAATTCAATTTTAATAAAAGTAAATCAAATCGGTACCTTAACCGAGACAATCTCTGCAGTAAATATGGCACATAATGCTGGTTATACATCTGTTATGTCTCATCGCTCTGGTGAGACAGAGGACAATACTATTGCTGATTTAGCAGTGGCATTAAATACAGGTCAAATTAAAACAGGTTCTGCCTCTCGTAGCGACCGCATGGCAAAATACAACCAGTTATTACGTATTGAAGAAGAGTTAGGAGATGTTGCTTATTTTCCACTAGAAAACGCTTTTAAAGTGAAGTAAGTTTTTTAATACAATAAAAAGAATATATAAAGCGATTACCAAAACGGTAATCGCTTTTATTTTGAGGTATAAGCCACTATATTATAAGTGTTAAAACGGTTATAAATAGGCTTCCGAAATCGATGTAGATTTCGTAAATTTGTAATCCAAAAAAATTCCAATAAAAAGTACAAAGATATATGTCAGATAAAGCGATATTAGAGATTAATGGCCAAAAACATGAGTTTCCATTAATTACGGGAACAGAAAATGAAGTTGCTATAGATGTTAAAGCACTTAGAGGTAGCACAGGTGGCGTTATTACGCTAGACCCAGGTTACAAAAATACAGGAAGCTGTGAGAGTGCCATTACATTTTTAGATGGTGAAAAAGGAATCTTAAGATATCGGGGTTATTCTATCGAAGAGTTAGCAGACAAAGCAGACTTTTTAGAAGTGGCTTATTTATTGATTTTTGGAGAATTACCAACTGCTGAACAATTAGATAAGTTTCATGCAGACATAAAAGCAAATTCAGTAGTTGACGACGATATTAAAAAAATTATTGATGCTTTTCCTAAAGCAGCACATCCAATGGGTGTTTTGTCCTCATTGACAAGTGCTTTAACAGCGTTTAATCCATCCTCTGTAAACGTAGATTCAGAAGAAGATATGTATAACGCTATTGTAAGAATTTTAGGTAAATTCCCTGTTTTAGTCGCTTGGGCGATGCGTAAAAAGCAAGGCTTACCTTTAGATTATGGTGATGACTCTCTTGGCTATGTTGAGAACGTTCTTAAAATGATGTTTAAAAGCCCTAATAAGGAGTATGAGCAAAACGAAATTTTAGTTAATGCTTTAGATAAACTACTTATTTTACATGCAGATCACGAACAAAACTGTTCTACATCTACGGTAAGAATTACAGGTTCTTCTCACGCAGGATTATTTGTGTCATTAGCAGCAGGTATTTCTGCACTTTGGGGACCACTACATGGTGGTGCTAACCAAGCCGTATTGGAAATGCTCGAGGCGATTAAAGAAGATGGAGGTGATACAAAAAAATATATGGCTAAGGCTAAAGATAAGAACGATCCTTTCCGTTTAATGGGCTTTGGTCACCGTGTTTACAAAAACTTTGATCCAAGAGCAAAAATCATTAAGGTCGCAGCTGATGAAGTATTATCAGATTTAGGTGTTGAAGACCCAATATTAGATATTGCCAAAGGTCTAGAAAAAGAAGCTCTAGAAGATCAATATTTTGTTGACCGTAAGTTATATCCAAATGTAGATTTCTATTCTGGTATAATATACCGTGCTATGGGTATACCTGTTGAGATGTTTACAGTTATGTTTGCATTAGGTCGTTTACCAGGTTGGATTGCACAATGGAAAGAAATGCGTCTGCGTAAAGAGCCAATTGGTCGTCCACGTCAATTATATACTGGTGAAACATTAAGATCATTTACTCCAATAAAAAAAAGATAAAAATATACAAAGCTTCATAAGAAATTATGAAGCTTTTTTCTGTTGCTAATAATAACCCCTTTCCTCTTCATGAAACTTCACATACAAAATGAAACCTCTCGATTAAGAGCTGTTATTTTAGGCACTGCCAAAAGCAATGGTCCAACACCAAAGCCCGAAGATTGCTATGACCCAAAAAGTAAACAACATGTTTTAGCAGGTACATATCCTAAAGAGGAGGACATGATTGCCGAAATGGAAGCCGTTTCTGCTGTTTTAAAGAAGTACGATGTCACAGTATATCGCCCTGAGGTTTTAGAGGATTATAACCAAATTTTTGCTCGCGATATTTCATTTGTGATTGAAGACAAAATAATTATTGCTAATATATTGCCAGACCGTAAACGCGAAGTAGAAGCGACAGAGTATGTTTGGAGCACAATAGAAAAAAAGAATCGTATCATTTTACCAGACGAGTGTCATGTTGAAGGTGGTGATGTCATGCCTTGGAACGATTATATTTTTATTGGGACATACTCAGGTCAAGATTATCCAGACTATATTACAGCCCGAACCAATGTGCAAGCTGTAAAAGCTATACAAAATTTATTTCCACATAAAAAAGTAAAGGCTTTTGAATTACGAAAGTCAAATACCGATCCTAAAGAAAATGCCCTGCATTTGGATTGCTGTTTCCAACCTATCGGCAAAGACAAAGCCATTATCCATAAAAACGGTTTTTTGGTTGAAGAAGAATACCAATGGTTGGTAGATTATTTTGGTAAGGATAATGTTTTTGAAATTAGTAAAGACGAAATGTATGATATGAATAGTAATATCTTCTCTATTTCTGAAGACGTTATTATCTCCGAAAAAAAATTTACTCGTTTAAATAAATGGTTACGCAAAAAAGGTTTTACTTTGGAAGTAGTGCCTTACAGTGAAATTGCTAAACAAGAAGGTCTGTTACGCTGCAGTACTATGCCTTTGATTAGAGATTAATTTTAGTTTATCGTTTGTGTCCGACTTTTGAAAATCATTAAAAATCACAAAACGAGTAAGTATAAACGTCTGTTTACTAGAGTTTATTTTACAAAATTCGGCCAACGATTCATATAAGTTATAAACTTACTGCTCAGTCCTTCTTCACTTAAATAAGCTTTACTGGCAGGAAGTTGGATAGGTTCAAAATTTGGATCAGTAATTACTTTTTTAGGGAAGTCATGGTGTAAAATTGCAGAACGTCCAATAGAAACAAAATCAACACCAGCGTCTAAAACTTCTACAACGTCTTTTGCAGTATTAATTTTTCCTGCAACAGTCCATTTTACATCTTTATAGTCTAAATCTGTAAAATGTTGGAGCAAGCTTTTACTTTGGTGTTGCTCTTCTTCGGGTTTTTTAAACACATCCCACAGAGAGATATCTAAGAAATCTATATCGTGTCCGTTTATCAATTGCTCACAGACGGTTTTTACTTCACTCAGTTGCATACCAAAGCGTTCAGGTGACAACCGTACACCTAATAAAAAATATTCACCACAAGTGTTCCTAATTCCTTCTAAAATTTCAAATAATAACCGAGAGCGGTTTTCTAGGCTACCTCCATATTGGTCATCTCGTTTATTAATATCTGAACTCAAAAATTGAGTTAAAATATAACCATGAGCACCGTGAACTTCCACACCATTATAACCACTTTTTTGTGCACGTATAGCTGCTGCAATAAAATCGTCTCGTAATTGGTAAACTTCTTCTAAGGATAAGCTACGCGAATTATGTTTCTCATTAGAAGATGGGCAAACAGGTTGTTGTCCAATCAAATTTTCAGATGTTCTCATACCAGCGTGGTGTAATTGTATAATCGCTAAACTATTGTTTGCTTTGATTCCTTTGACCAATCGTTGGTGACCTTCAATCTGTGAGTCGTCATAAATACCTAGTTGTCCTGGGAAGCCTTTGCCTATAAATTGGACATGAGATGCACAAGTCATTGTTAATCCAAAACCGCCTTTTGCGCGCATTGTTAACCACTGGTATTCTTCATCAGAGAGCTTGCCATCTTCATGACTTTGGGTGTTGGTCATAGGTGCTAACATAAAGCGATTTTTCATTTGCGCTCCATTTTTAAATCGCAATGGTACATCTAGTAATGCCATATCACGTAAAATTATAAGGATTATTTACCGTATAAAAAGTAATGGTTCACCAAGTCTATATAGTGACGTTTGGCTTCGTCTTCGGAAATGTCCTGTACTTGAAACAGTGCATTAGTTTTAAAAGCATTAATAATTTGCTTTTTACTACTGGGTCTTCCGTAGTTATTAGTAGCCTTTTTGTAATAGGCATACAGACGTAGTAAAAAATCTGCTGGAAAGGGATCTGTGTGGTCATTTACCCGTTTTACAGCAGTATCGAATTCTTTATGTAAATCCGTCTGACTCATCTATTTTATTTCTGCAATCACAGATTCGCCACCTTTTACTTTTTGATCTAGCGTAACTTTTATATCTGCATCTAAAGGTAAAAATAAATCTACTCTTGACCCAAATTTTATAAACCCAGAGTCATTACCTTGTCTTGCACTTGTGTCAACTTTTGCGTAGTTTACGATACGCTTAGCTAATGCACCAGCAATTTGTCTGTATAGTACTTTTCCGAAACTTTCATTTTCTATAACAACAGTTGTGCGTTCATTTTCTTCACTAGCTTTTGGATGCCAAGCAACTAAATATTTTCCTGGATGGTATTTACTGTAAGTTACTTTTCCACTTGTAGGATATCGTGTAACATGTACATTTAAAGGTGACATAAAAACAGAGACTTGGATACGCTTATCATTAAAAACTTCTTTTTCAAATACTTCTTCAATAACTACTACTTTTCCATCAACAGGCGATAAAGCTTGATTTTCATTAGCATGAGTAAGGCGTTTTGGATTTCTGAAAAACTGGAGTATGAGTACAAAAAACACTAAAACTAGAAGCATTAATGATTTCCTTAACCACTCGATAGATATAAAACCATCGATGATAAATATAGCCAAAACAACAATAAATAGCGTAATAAGGATTATTTTGTGACCTTCTTTATGAAACATAACTTAAAATTCTTAGAAATAAATAAATAAATGGAGCTGTAAAGATAATACTATCTAAGCGGTCTAGTAGTCCTCCATGACCAGGCATTATTACGCCACTGTCTTTGACTTGCGCTTGACGTTTAAATTTAGATTCTATTAAATCACCAATAGTTCCAAAAACACTAATTATAATTGCTAAAATAAGCCAGCTTGTAAACCCTAAAGTGTCAACATATACTGATATAAAATAACTTGATACACAAGCAAAAAATAATCCTCCTAAAAAGCCTTCAACGGTTTTCTTTGGAGATATACTTGGAAATAATTTTTGCTTTCCAAAATTCTTTCCAATTAAGTAAGCAAAGCTATCATTAACCCATACTAAAATAAAACTTCCTAGTAGTAATAGTGGTGTAAAGGTATTAAGGTAATTTGCAATTAAAAACATAAAGACAAAACCACTAGATAAATAAAAGGTTGTAGCAATGTAACGTTTAGATTCAAAAAGTGGAATTTTCTTTTCGGTAAATAAATCCTTAATTAAAATGAGATTTACGAAAATGGTTATTACTAGTAGTATTTGGATAGCTTCATTAGTTCCAGTATTAGAGTTATGAATCATACACCAATACCAAAACCCAAAATATAAAAATGTAAAAATTGAAGCAGTAATTAAAAGCGCATTTAGTTTTATTAGTTTATTAAACTCAGCCAACGTTATAAGGCCAAATATATAAAGTACTATGAGAAGTGCGTTTTCCCAATACATTGAAACAATCAACAAAATGACATAAACAATGCCAGAGATAGCGCGCGTTAAAAGTTCCTTCATTTATAAGTCTTCTAAAAGTAATAAGTACAAATTTTTAGCACTACTTCCGTAGGTTAAGAAGTCTTTGTCTTCATTAGTTTTAAAGTGCTTAATAGTAGTAATGTTAGTTGGGATTTTAGATTTATTTTTATTTTTTATACCCTTTAGGCCTTCACCAATACTCTCAACAAGCTGGCTTGTAGTGGCATATATAACAAAATTATCAGGTAATTCTTTTAGTTTTTTCTCTGCAATTTGATTTGATGATATTAATAATGAACCATCATCAGATATCAAATACTCACAGGTTGTAAAGAAATAGGTGCTTTCTGATGTTTTTTTTGTAGCCTTTAAGTCAAAGCCCTCAAATAACTTTCCTAATCTATCATCCAACAAAAAGACATTTTTACCGTCCCAATTGTTTTCCGAAATAATATTTTCTAGGCTATTGTAGACATCTTCAATATTCTCGCAATACAAGAATTTACCTCCATTTGCCTTGAAGTTAATAGTAAACCGCTCATCAACAGGGAGTTTAATATCTGGCATGTATTTGCTACGTTCTTCATTAGGAACTTTTTCTTCAGAACTACGGGATTTTCCTCCAAAAATTTTTCTGAATAAACTCATTTACAAATACTGTTACGGTGCTTTTTTTTGAATTATCCAAATATAAAAAAACTTAAACTAACTCTAGGCTAATTTAAGTTTTTTCGTTAGGTGAAGTGATTTCTATTCCTCTTCTTCAGAGGTAATTTCTTCTTTTTTATCGGATATAAATTCTTTTTTCTCAAAAGGGCGCTTTCCAAAAATCTTTTCGAGATTATCTTTAAAGATGACTTCTTTTTCTAAAAGCACTTCGGCTAATTCAGTCAGTTTATCTTTATTGTCTTTAAGTATTTTTATAGCTCGTTGGTATTGTTCTTCTATGATACTAGAAATTTCCTTATCAATCAAAACCGCTGTTTCTTCGCTGTAAGGCTTAGTGAAACCACTTTGTTGCCCCGAAGAGTCGTAATAGGTTAAATTGCCAACTTTATCGCTTAAGCCATACACGGTTACCATGCCTCTTGCTTGTTTTGTCACTTTTTCTAAGTCACTGAGTGCGCCAGTTGAAATCTTATCGAATATTACTTTTTCGGCAGCACGTCCACCCATAGTGGCACACATTTCATCAAGCATTTGCTCAGGTCTTACTATTAGTCTTTCTTCTGGTAAATACCACGCTGCACCCAAAGATTGACCTCTTGGGACGATAGTTACTTTTACAAGTGGCGCAGCATGTTCCAACATCCAACTTACTGTGGCATGACCAGCTTCATGAAAAGCAATAGCTTTTTTCTCGTCTGGTGTGATTATTTTATTTTTCTTTTCTAGACCACCTACAATACGGTCAACCGCATCTAAAAAGTCTTGCTTATTTACTGCTTTTTTTCCTTTACGAGCAGCAATTAGTGCGGACTCATTACATACATTAGCAATATCTGCGCCTGAAAAACCAGGTGTTTGTTTTGCTAGGAAATCGATATCTAAAGTTTCTTCTTTTTTCAGAGGACGAAGGTGTACTTCGAAAATTTCTTTACGTTCACGAACATCTGGTAAGTCTACATATATCTGTCTATCAAAACGTCCGGCACGCATTAACGCACTGTCTAAAACATCTGCACGGTTTGTTGCTGCTAGAACTATAACATTTGTGTTAGTTCCAAAACCATCCATTTCTGTTAGCAATTGATTCAATGTGTTTTCACGTTCATCATTAGATCCTGAGAAGTTGTTTTTTCCTCTTGCTCGTCCAATCGCATCAATCTCATCAATAAAAATTATTGAGGGTGATTTTTCCTTAGCTTGTTTGAATAGATCTCTTACACGTGAAGCTCCAACACCCACAAACATCTCAACAAAGTCAGAACCTGATAATGAGAAGAACGGTACTTTTGCTTCACCAGCAACCGCTTTTGCAAGTAACGTTTTACCTGTTCCTGGAGGTCCTACGAGTAATGCACCTTTTGGAATTTTACCACCAAGAGAGGTGTATTTTTCTGGAAACTTTAGGAAGTCTACAATCTCTTGAACTTCTTCTTTCGCACCTTCAAGACCAGCTACATCTTTAAATGATGTTTTAGTATCTGTTTTTTCATCAAAAAGCTTAGCTTTAGATTTTCCAATATTAAAAATCTGACCACCAGCACCGCCACCACCGCCAGAAGACATACGCCTCATTATGAATATCCAAACACCTATTATGAGAACAAAAGGTAAAAGAGATATTAAAAAATCGCCTAAGGCATTATTTTCTATATCTGCATTTCTGGAGGTAGGTAGGTTATTTTTTTTTATAATTTCGTCAATTCTATCTTCAAAGTTACCTAGATCTCCAAATTTTAAAGTATAATTAGGAATATTACCAGAAGGTATAAATCCTTTTGATTGTGTGTCTTTGTGAATATCTTTTTTTAAAGCTTCATCGGTTAAATATACTCTAGCAGTTTTAGTGTTACTAATAATAACTACCTCTTCAACATCACCTTGCTCTAGGTAGTTAATAAATTCAGAAGTCTTGATTATTTTTGAACTTTGAAAAGCGCTTCCACCAAATAGTTGAAGGCCTAAAAACACAGCTATTATGATACCATAAATCCAGTAGGGACTTACTTTTGGTTTTTTGTTTAAATTCTTATTATCCTTTGCCATTATTAGCGTTTCGTTTTAAATACTTGTTTCTATTTGTGTTGTTATAGCATCTCCCCATAAACTTTCAATGTCGTAATACTCTCTAATATGTTTTTGGAAAACATGTACAACAACGTTTACATAATCCATTAAAATCCATTCAGCATTATCAGTACCTTCTATATGCCAAGGTTTATCTTTAGTAGTTTTACTAACTTGTTTTTGTATGGAACTTACTATCGCATTTACTTGGGTATTTGAAGTACCTTCGCAAATAATAAAATAATCGCAAACTGTGTTTTCTATTTCTCTTAAATCTAAAAGTATAATCTCTTTTCCTTTAACGTCTTCGATACCACTTATTATAGTTGTAATGAGTTGGTCGGCATTGCTATTTCTTTGCGTCATTAAAATGTTTTAAATTTATACAAAGTTATTACTTTTTTATTTCTAGTTAACCCTAATTATCATAAGAAAACCATAAAAATAATAGGTGTATTGTAATGTATATTATCAAACTTGATGCCATCGATTCAACCAATAGTTACCTGAAAACTATTTGTGTAAAAAACACACCAAAAGACCTTACTGTTGTTATTGCCGAGCATCAGACTAATGGTCGTGGTCAAATGGGAACCAATTGGCAAGTCGAAGCATCAAAAAACCTTACTTTTAGTGTGTTTAAACACGTTTCGTTCTTAAAAGTATCGGAGCAGTTTTACATTAGTATGGCGGTAGCTTTAGGAATTACTAAAGCTTTAAAAGAATTACAAATACCAAAAATAACAATAAAATGGCCTAACGACATTTTGTCAGAGCATAAAAAAATAGCTGGTATTCTCATTGAGAATGTGATAAAAAATAATACTCTAGAGGGTTCTATTATCGGTGTAGGACTTAACGTTAATCAGAAGTTTTTCGATAATCTTCCTAATGCTTCTTCATTGAGTTTGATAAGTGGTATTGTTTACAATAAAGACGAAGTCTTTCATCTTATTTTAAAAAATATTCTAGAGTATTTAAAAAGACTAGAAAGTGATTTAAAGCCACTAAAAAAGGAATATGAAGATAAATTATTCCGTATTAAAAAGCCATCAACTTTTAAATCTAATGGGGCCCAAGTTTTTTCTGGCTTTATAGAAGGTGTATCATTAGATGGTAAATTGAAATTACGACTTGAAGATGATATAATAAAAACTTACGATCTAAAAGAAGTAGAATTATTGTATTAAACAGAGGCTGGTATATTTTTAGCCAAAGTTTCTAAAAATTTACTTATTGGACCTTTAATCATCATGGCCATCATGGCGTTAAACTCACCAGAGAAATTTAATGTAACTTCACTTTTATTAGCTTCAATTTCTGATACATCTGCAATTAAGACAAAGTCTAACTTGCCACCTGCAGCACCTAAAACAATTTTGCTGTTTGGTGTAGCTTCTTTCTTTTTTAAAACGATTTCTGGCATTCCTTTTAAGGCAAATAAAAATTTATCTGTATCCAAAACTTCAAATTTGCTAATATTTTCGGGCATTAACTTTTCGAAATTTTTAATATCTGATAGGAAATTAAATGTTTCCTCAGCTGATTTGTCTAATACTACTTTTGGAGATTCTAAATTCATGTGTCTTTATTTTTTTTGATAAGGTGTTAAGTTATTATAACAGTCAAATAAACAACTAAAGTCTTATCAATTAGCGTTCCATTCGCTTGGGTTTGCATTCCAAAGTGCTAAGATGTCTTGCTGCTCCTGATTAATGTATCTTGTGTCTAAAGCTTGTTCTAAAAGACTTTCATAATTTCCAAGAGTATGTAAGTCAATTTCAGTTTTGCTAAAATTTTTGTTCGCAACATCAAAACCATAAGAAAAAATTGCTACCATTCCTTTGATGTTTGCTTCAGCCTTTTGTAGTGCTTTTACAGCATTAAGGCTACTCTTTCCAGTACTAATTAAATCTTCCACTACGACAACAGTCTGACCTTTTTCGAGATAGCCTTCGACTTGGTTTTGTCTACCATGTTTCTTAGCTTCAGGTCTAACATACACAAATGGCAGATTAAGGTAATCTGCTACTAAAGCGCCAATACCAATTGCTCCTGTAGCGACGCCAGCAATAACATCTGGTTTTCCATAAAGCTCCTCAATTTGTCTTGCTAGTGTTTCTCTAACATAGTTCCTGATTTGTGGGTAAGAAAGTACAACACGATTGTCACAGTATATTGGAGATTTCCAGCCAGATGCCCATGTAAATGGATTATTTGGTTGTAATTTAATGGCGTTTATTTGCAATAACAATTCTGCTGTTTTTTTTGCGATATCTTTATTAAAAATCATGTCGTAAAATTAATGAAATTCAAAGTTTAATTAGATTTTAATTTAAAATTTATTTTAAATTAAAATCTGTAAAATAAAAAAGAATACATTTACAAATCAAAAGATAATTACATAATTAATGTACACCATTTTTGTTGGAGATAAGCCAATTTATTTAACTACTAAAGTTAATAAAGAAACCGATTTTAAAGTTTTTTTATTGAAGTCTGTGGATTTAGCAAAGATTATAAGAATGCTTAATCGCACGGATTTAAAAGCTGTTTATTTAGTAGGTAAAAAGGAAGAAAAATTACTTAAAATTTTTTTGAAAAAGCTACCTAACGTTATTGCTGGAGGCGGTAAGGTGTATAACAAAAAAGGAAAGATTCTTTTTATTTACCGAAATCATAAATGGGATTTACCTAAAGGAAAAACAGAAGGCAAAGAAACCATTGAAGAAACCGCCATCCGTGAAGTTGAAGAAGAAACTAAAGTCAAATACTTAAAAATAATTAAACCCTTACCAACGACATACCATATATTTAAAAGACGTGGCCGATACCGTATAAAAATAACTTACTGGTTTGAAATGTCAACTAATTACAAAGGCAAATTAAAACCTCAGATTAAAGAAGGTATTACTAAAGTAAAATGGCTTGGCAAGAAAAAGACAGCCAAGGCCATGAAAAATAGTTATGCCAATATTAAATTATTGGTAGACTAATTTTTATAATTAGAGAATCCTATAAATTGGATATTGCATGTGTGATTGTTCATAACTACTTGATTTTTTGTGTAACCATTCTAATTGTATATACCAATTATTTGCAAAATCTTTATCGTAACTTTTTTTGACATTAAATTCTATTTGTAATTTTGGATTAGCCTTTAATAATAATTGTGCTTTGTCTTCCCATACATAAGGTGAAAATCCTTCTTTTTGTTGTAGAATTGTATCAAAGAAATTCCAATTAAAAAATGAATCTGGTGCTTCAGGTTCTAGAGTTTCTAACAAATAGCGCATACCTTTCTGGTCAGTTTTAACGATATAATCACCGGACATAAAATTTATATGTTTACTCAAAGTTTCAACCTTGGTACTATAGTGTAAATAATGACCTTCATAAGGTGATTGTCGCGATTTGTATTGTGATATTCTGTAAGACTCAACACCTATAAGAGTGTCTTTTTTTAATTGAGATATTTCAATATTATTTAGCTTTAGCAGCTCCATAACATGGTACATACCTTGAGGTATGATGTAAGCTTTTGGTATCCTGACACTATTAGTTGATTTGAAATAATTCTGATATTTCAGATCTTTAGTAAATGGCTTATTATTATCATATTTTAATCGTTTTGCTCCTGTTAACTCACTTTCAATGATTTTACCCTCAAAACCTTTGAAGTTAAGAGTTGAAGATTTGGTTGTGTCTATCTTCCAAGCCAAAGGATAATCACTACCGACAGTCCATGTACTAAATTGCTTTTTACGTAATTCAGAGATTTTTTCACCTTGAGTTTCAGTAATCTCAATCATACTTTTCATTAGCTCATATGTGCCTTCTACACGTTGTTTATATGGTTTTAACATGTGAGTTTCAACCATCATTCCTAGAGTATTGAATAGTGTTGTATAGCCTGTAGAATATCTCGGTGAATCCTTAAATTGTGAAAAACCAGATTCTGGTGTGCGATTAAAAACATTAACATAAGGTGTGATATCCCAATCTTTAGCTTCAAGCTTTTTTTCGAGTTGTGGCATTATCTCATTATGTAAATAGTCACCCAAAACACCACCCAATTTGTTATGTTGAGTGAATAGATGTGTTAATGTGTATTGGTAATCTGCACCGTTACTAACATGATTATCTATAAAAACGTCAGGTTGTACCATATGAAAAATCTTAGCAAATGTTTTCGCGTTTTTAGTATCTGATTTAATAAAATCACGATTAAGGTCATAATTACGTGCATTACCTCTAAAACCATATGATTTTGGACCATTTTGGTTAGTGCGTGTACCTGAATTTCTATTAAGACTTCCACCAACGTTGTATATTGGGATAGTTACAAGTATAGTGTTTTTTGGGGCTTTAATTACTCCTTGCAAAATATCTCTGAATAGCATCATCGTTGCATCAATGCCATCAGACTCCCCGGGGTGAATACCATTATTTATTAATAAAATTCTGTTGTCTTTTTTAAGTTTTTCAAAATCAAAACTGTTAGCATTTGCGTTCAAGGTTACAATATGTAATGGCTTACCAGAGTCGGTTTCTCCAATCGTTTCGATTGATATTTCAGAATAATCATTAGCAAGTTTAGTGTAGTAATCTATAGTTTCTTGGTAAGTGGCTGTCTCTGTACCTTCAGAAATTTCAAATCTAGTTTCATAATTATGGTAAGGTTTTTCGTTACTATTATTACATGAAACGATTATTAATACTAGAAATAGAAGTTTTTTCATAATATAAATTATTGATAGTCAAACTTAGTGATTTTAGAGCAGAATTTTTTTTCAGCTTCTAAATTTCAGATTATAAAAATGACTAATTTTACATCCTATTAAATTTAGAAAATGCAACAAACAACCGATACCATATTGATGATTCGTCCAGTCAATTTTAGGATGAATGAAGAGACAGCTGTAAATAATTATTTTCAGGAAGATTTAGATATTAAAAATGCTGAAATAAACCGTAAAGCTCTGGAAGAATTTGATGAATTTGTAGAGAAGTTAAGAACAGTTGGTATTAATGTTATTGTTGAGAGCGATGATAAGCTCATGGATACGCCAGACTCTATTTTCCCTAATAATTGGGTAAGTTTTCATGGTAATGGAGATGTAGCTATATATCCTATGTTCGCTAAAAACAGAAGAAAAGAGCGTCGTGATGAAGTTTTTATTCGTCTGGAAAATGAAGGTTTCAAAATTGAAAATATTATAGATTATACTTCTGCAGAAGATGAAGGCATCTTTTTGGAAGGAACAGGAAGTTTACTTTTAGATCGTGTTAACAGTAAAGCCTATTGTGCTTTATCTCCTAGAGCAGATGAGGATTTATTTATAGAATTTTGTGAAGATTTTGAATATACACCTATCATTTTTACAGCAAATCAGACAGTTGAAGGTAAACGCTTAGCTATTTATCACACTAATGTGATGATGTGTTTAGCAGAAAACTTTGCTGTAATTTGTTTGGATACTATTGATGACCAAAAAGAGCGTAAAAATGTTGTTAAAAATCTAAAACAAGATGGTAAAGAAATAATTTCTATAACTGAAGTGCAGATGCATCAATTTGCTGGGAACATGTTGCAATTAAGAGGAGAAAAGAATCAACGTTACTTAATAATGAGTAATTCAGCACATAATAGTTTAACACCACAACAGATAAAAGCTATTGAAAAACATTGTTCAATTTTATCTAGCTCGTTAAAAACCATTGAAACTTGTGGTGGCGGTAGTGCAAGATGTATGATGGCTGAGGTGTTTTTACCTAAAAATTAAATATATAATTTACTTTTAAAGTTAAGCCTTAGGAAGCTCTATAAAGAATTTACTTCCTATGTTTGGTGTGCTTTCTAACCAAATACGGCCTTTGTTAAGCTCTACTAAATCCTTACTTAAGGTCAACCCTAAACCAGTGCCTTTTTCATTTTCAGTACCATTTGTAGTGAAATTCTTTTTGGCATTAAATAGTTTTTTCTGATTCTCCTCAGAAATACCAATACCTGTATCTTCAATGCATATTAGGATTTTACCATTATAATCTTGATTAGATACTGTAATAACGTCACCTTTTCCAGTAAACTTAACAGCATTTGTAATTAGATTTTGAATTACAATTTCCATCATACTTTTATCTGCATAAACAAACTCTCGACGCGATTCGTCAATAACAATGATACCTTTATCATTTACTTTCTTCTCAATCAGTGATATTTTAATCTGAAAGACCTCTTGAATGTTGAAAAGCTCAGGTTTTGATTGTAGATTTTGCATTTGCGATTTTGACCAATTCAAAAGATTGAACAATAATGAAGATGCATTATTTGCATTTTCACTTAATTCAGGAATGAGGTTGTTGAATTCTTCTTTAGTAATCCCATCATCTTTTAGTAAATCCAAAAATGCTTTAATAGAAGATACAGAATCCTTTAAATCGTGTGAAACTATTGAGAACAGCTTATCTTTTACTTGATTAACTTCTTCTAATTGAATGTTTTTTTGCACAAGACTTTTATTTTTTTGACCAAGACTTTCATTTTTTTTACTAAGCTCTTTTGTAGTTGTAGTGTTTTTTGAACTCTTTAAATAACTAAAAATAAGAAGTGCAGTTACAAACACAAGGCTTGCTATTAATCCATAAATTAAAAGTGTATTTTGTTTTTGAGAACTTGACAATTTAGATCCTTTCTTTTCGGGAATGTTTTTATTCTTTTCTTTTAAAGAGACTAAGTTTGTACTGATATTTGAAGCCTGATTACTTTTTATTTGAAGTGTGAGCGCTTCAAGCTTTTCTTTATTTAACTTCTCTTTGAGGTAAAAATATTGTTTTTGCCAATAAAATGCATCTTGATGAAAATTACGTACTGAGCTTAATTCTGTATTAAGTTTATAGTTGTACAATAATTCCTCTTCATTGTTTAATTTTTTGCCTAACTTATTGGCTTCATCAAGTTGAGTTTTTGCAAGTCTTAATCTATTGTTTTTTATGTTTAAATCAGCAAATGCATTTAAAGATATTAAAACACCTAAATCATTACCCTGTATTCGGTTAAAAGCTAACCCAGCTCTTAAATATTCAGCAGCTTTTTTTAGATCATTAATCGCTAAATAAGATTTACCGAGACTTGTCATTACCTCACCTCTTAAATCTTTATCTTTCTTGTTATTTAAAAGCGTAAGCATTCGTTCATAGTTGTCAATAGAAAGACGATAATTGTTTTTTAAAGCATACAATTCTCCAAGATTTTTAAGTGTATATTTCATACCCTCTAAGTCATCCAATTCTTCCCTTATTCTTAAGGATTTTTTATTGTATTGAAGCGCCTTATCGAACTTTTTACTTTTAAAATATACTTTGGCTAAACTATTATAGGCGTTACTTAAATCATCCTTTAAATCCTCTTCTTCAAAAATTGAAATTGCAGAAAGTGAATTTTGAAGACCTTTCTTAAAATTACCACGTTCAATTTGGATTATACCAAGTTTACCATTTACTTTGGCTATGCCTATGGTGTCATTTAAGATTTTAAAAGAGTTTAATGCTTTTTCAAAATAGACTACAGCGTTTTTACCATCATTTTTATTGCTAAAAATAAGACCTTTATAGTAATTGCTTTGAGCAGAACCTTTATCGTAATTTAATGAATTTGATAATTCTGCTGTTTGGTCAATAAATAATAGTGCTTTGTCATAATCTTTTAGGGCGTATAGCTCATTAATGAGCAATAGAGAAGTTTCAATTTTAGTAGAGTCTTTATTTTGATAAGCTAAACGTACAGTAAGTCTGTCTATCTTAGCATTTTGTGCAAAGATTAGAGCTGTTGACAGGCAGATCGCATATAAAATAAATTGCTTCATAAAGAAGTGACAATGGCGCACGAATTTATATTGTGTTTTGACTAACTTTCTGAGAGGGATAGGAAAGATAAATTATGTCTCAAGTATCTAAAATACTTTGGACTTTTAATTAATAGCTCTTCAAAAATCACCAAATACTACTTAATTTGCTAATTTATAAGATTTACAACCAATAAATCAGTTGAAGTGTTAGATGAAATTTTAAAAAAAATAGACAAATCGATTAAAGGTAATATTCTTAGTAGTAATACACTTTCATCGATGAAATACATAAATTAGTATAATATTGATTATCAACTAATTAATTATTTTTAGCTGATTATATCTTTATAAATTATTTTCTGTAAGTATTTTGCCTTTTTATTGTTTTGATTATAAATTTTAGAATACTAATACTTATGAATAGCATATCTATAATTTAATAAAAGATATATCTTTGCGCTTGTTTACAATTTCAAACTAAAAGAAATAATTTTACATTAATGGGTTTTCAAAATACACTAGAACAAAACGTAAAAGCAGCAATAAGAATATTATTTAATACCGATTTACTTTCTGTAGAATTTCAGGCGACTAGAAAAGATTTTTTAGGTGATATCACGGTTGTAGTTTTTCCAATGTTACGTTTTGTAAAAGGAAACCCTGCGCAAATTGGCGAGCAAGTTGGTCAATATTTATTAGATAATGTTGAGCTAGTAAAAGGTTTTAATGTTGTTAAAGGGTTTTTGAATATTGAAATAAGTGACATTTACTATATAGATTTTTTTCGACGAATAACTGAAGATGATAACTTTGGTTTTGTAAACAAGCAAGATGATAAAGCGGTTATGGTAGAGTATTCATCTCCTAACACCAATAAGCCACTACATCTAGGACATGTTAGAAATGTACTTTTAGGATATAGTGTTGCAGAAATTTTAAAAGCCTCAGGTAAAAACGTTTATAAGACTCAAATTATTAATGATAGAGGTATTCATATTTGTAAAAGTATGTTGGCTTGAGTTTTAAAAAAGCGGTATATTTGGACATTGGCGCTGGTATTGATGGTATTGCAGGATTACTAGATAAAGATAGACCTTATGCTAAAAATTGGATTAACTATCGTTTGAGTAATTATGATTATAGTGAATTAGATTTATTA
>CAJQQC010000090.1 GCA_905480385.1 uncultured Winogradskyella sp. | reverse complement strand
ATTTACATCGTGGTGGCCATGCAAATTATATTAAACTATCTGAAGACGAATTAAAGCTTGCTATAAAAGCTGCAAGAGCATTAAAACTACCCGTTTGTGGTGTAGACATGCTACAGTCTTCTCGTGGACCTTTAATCATGGAAGTGAATTCTACACCAGGATTAGAAGGTATTGAAAGGGCAACTGAAAAAAATATAGCAAGAGCAATTATTACTTTTATAGAACGCAATAGAAAATGATTAATGTATGAGTGAAAAAGATATTTTAGAAATCTTAGACGAAAAAGTTGCTTTAGGTCAAAGTGCCAGAGTAAACTTTAATGTTGCTAAATTACATACACAAAACTCTATTGATGTTCCCGTCATTATAGAGCGTTCTAAAAAACCTGGACCGACTGTTTTAATCACTGCAGGTATTCATGGCGATGAAGTTAATGGTGTAGAGATTGTACGTCAGATTATCGCTAAAGGTATTAACAAACCAAAACGCGGTACCATTATATGTATTCCTGTGATTAACGTATTTGGCTTTATACACATGGACCGTTTATTCCCTGATGGACGTGATTTAAACCGAGTTTTTCCTGGCAGTAAAAATGGTTCGTTAGCGAGTCGTGTTGCACATCAACTAATGACTAAGGTCGTTCCACATGCCGATTTAATTTTAGATTTTCATACTGGTGGTGCGGACCGATTTAATGCTGCACAAGTTCGTGTTGTGAAAAATGAAGTTGTATTAGATGAATTAGCAGAGACTTTTGGTGCACCATTTATTTTTTATTCTAAAAATTTAGGAAATAGTTTTAGAAATTCGGCTTACAGAAAAGGAATTCCAATGTTATTATTTGAAGGTGGGAAATCATTTAATATACATAACACTATTACTAACACAGGTGTTAACGGTGCCAAACGTGTTTTAAGTCATTTAGAAATGTTACGCTCTCCTTTTAAAGTGAGTAAACCAAAAAAAGAAGCTGTAAAAATTTTAGAAAGTAAATGGTTGCGAGCTAGTTATTCAGGTATGTTTAAACCTACAATATCTATCAATTCTCGTGTTGAAAAAGGTGAGGTTTTAGGAAATATTACAGACCCTTATGGGAGTTTTAATCATTTTATAAAAGCCCCAAATAGCGGTTATATTTTTAATATTAACCAGTCGCCATTGGTCTATCAAGGTGATGCTATTTTTCACATTTCAACAAAGCTAGAAGATTAATGATTAAGTCTGAAATACGTAAAAAATATAAAGTGCTTCGTCAAGAATTAAGCGAAGATCAAATTGAAGACAAAAGTCTTGCAATTGCTAATAAGCTATTACAATTAAATATTTGGCAACATTCTTTTTACCATATTTTTTTACCTATCCAAGAGCAAAAGGAAATCAATACTGAATATATTTTAAACATTTTAGCAGGTAAAGATAAAAACATTGTGATTTCAAAAAGTAATTTCGAAGACTACTCAATGATACACTATTTATTGACTGACAATACAACCTTAAGGAAAAACGAATATAATATACCTGAACCTGTTGATGGAATGACAATTACATCCCAACTAATAAATGTCGTTTTTATTCCACTTTTGGCATTTGACACTAAAGGGAATCGTATCGGTTACGGTAAAGGTTTTTATGATCGTTTTCTTTCAGAATGTAAACCTGAAACTCTAAAAATTGGTTTATCCTTTTTTGAAGCTGAAGAAGAAATTGAAGCTACTATAAACGACATTAAGTTGGATTATTGCTCGACTCCAAATAAGGTATTTCAATTTTTTTAGTTGGCTCGTTAAAAGCTCTTTTATTAAAAAGAATTAAAATACCTATACCAGTACTTATAGCAACATCCGCCACATTAAAAACAGGATCAAAAAATGAGAAATATGTACCTCCAAAAAACGGCAACCAATCTGGTAAAATACCGTTGTATATTTGAAAATGTAACATATCTACAACTTTACCATGAAATATCTCCGCGTAACCACCACTTTCTGGTAAAAATGTAGCAACTTGTGCGTAGCTGTCTCCAAATAAAATACCATAAAACACAGAGTCAATAATATTACCTAAAGCCCCAGCAAAAATCAATGAGATGGCAAAAATCAAAGTTTTTGTTTTTTGTTTTTTAATAACATTAAACAACCAATAACCTATTCCAGAAACTGCAATAATTCTGAATAGTGTCAAAATTAATTTTGCCGATTTATCATCAATAAATGAAATAATATCACTCAGCTTTGTACCCCAAGCCATACCATCGTTTTCAATAAATAAAATTCTAAACCAAGAGGATACTACTACATCGTCTCCGAGTTGAAAGTGTGTCTTTATGTATGTTTTGCTAATTTGATCTATCAGTAAAATAATTATAATTATAATTGCGGATTTTTTTAAAGACATATAGCTGAGACTTACTTTTCTTGTTTTTTTACAGTAATATTTCCACCATTTGTAGTTAATCTCCAAACATTGAATCCAAACATATTACTAGGAAAATCAACTAAACCATGATGAGAGTCCGTTTCTATTACAGCATTACTGGTTTTTATAAAGATATTACCATCAATCGTTTTTATAGTTGCTAATCTTGCTGTACCATCGATATTACATCCACCTTGAGTTAGGTTAAAATTGAGCTCTTTGAATTTCCCTTTTGCTTCAACAGAACCAATATCACTTTTAATTGAAAGGTTTAAACTTTCAGGCATTATAATTTCTAGAGTTGCTGCTATTACTTTGTGTGCATTTCTTTTATCATCAGGAGTATCTATGATAGAAACACGTTTTAATTTAACAAATAACAGGTTACCTTTTACTTCTGATACAACTTTGTAATCGTTTCCATATTCGCCATCAGATAGCGATGTTAAGTTTATGGTTTCAGTTTTTTTAGTTGCCACCGAAATATTAAAAATCTGGTCACCATCTACTATTATTCCATAAATCCCTTTTGAAGAAAATTTATCTTCTCCCTTGTTTTGAGCATTTACATAAAATGAAGTAAATAAGATTAAGCTTAATAAAAAAGTCTTGAAATTGGTATTCCAAGACTTTGATATATCTGTGTTATTTGACATGCTCAAATTTTACTTCTGCATATTCTTAGCCTCGATACTTAAGGTTGCGTGAGGTACTAATTTTAAGCGTTCTTTATTGATCAATTTACCGGTAACTCTGCATAAACCATAGGTCTTATTTTCTACTCGGATTAATGCATTTTTTAAATCACGGATAAATTTTTCTTGACGAATTGCTAAGGCAGAGTTTGCCTCTTTACTCATGGTAGCACTTCCGTCTTCAAAAGATTTAAACGTCGGTGACGTGTCTTCTGTACCATTATTATGATCATTCATATAAGCACTTTTAATAAGCTCTAAATCGTGCTCTGCTTTTTTTATTTTCTCTTGAATAAGAACTTTGAATTCTTCTAAATCCTTATCTGAATATTTGTTACTGATTTCTGATGCCATATTTTAATGTTTTTTTATAGATAGCTTAGTATTTACTTCGTCAAAAGCAATATCTATTCCATCTTTTAGATTATCTACAATTTTTAAATCGCTAGTTAAAGTTTCCATTTTAATGTAAGCTTCGTTATCACTTACAGCAGCAGTAATATCTGCATGATTTTGTAATTGAACGTCAATTCTATCTGTAACTTCAAACCCTGAATCTTTTCGTAAATTTTGAATACGATTTACAAGTTCTCTTGCAATACCTTCCTTACGTAAATCTTCATTTATAGTAACGTCTAACGCCACAGTTAATAGGCCTTCATTAGCCACAAGCCATCCTTCGATATCTTGTGATGTAATCTCAACATCGTCGAGTCCTAATGTAATATTTTTTCCATTAATATCAAGGTCAAAACTACCGTTTTGCTCCATTTTGTTAATATCTTCTGAGGAAAAGCTATTTACAGCATTCGCAATTAACTTCATATCCTTACCGAAACGAGGTCCTAAAGTCTTAAAATTAGGCTTTATTTGTTTTACCAAAATATCTGAAGCGTCTTCAAGAAGTTCTATTTCTTTGATATTAACTTCATACTTTATTAAATCTGCAATAGCTTCAATTTCGTCTTTTTCTTGTTGACTCGATACAGGAATCATTATTTTTTGAAGCGGTTGACGCACTTTTATTTTTTCCTTTGCTCGTAACGACAATACTAAGGACGAAATGGTCTGTGCATTTTCCATTTTACGCTCTAAAGACTTATCAATTGCACTTTCATCAGCAACCGGGAATTCTGCAAGATGTACACTTTCAAACCCTTCTTTTTTGGTCACTGCATTTAAATCTAAATACAATCGATCCATAAAAAATGGAGCTATTGGCGCACCTAATTTTGAAAGGGTAACCATACACGTGTAAAGCGTTTGATATGCCGAAATTTTATCTGTTTGATAATCGCCTTTCCAAAAACGTCTTCTACTTAAACGAACATACCAATTACTTAAGTATTCTTGTGTGAAATTAGATATAGCTCTTGCAGCTTTTGTTGGTTCATATTCTGCATAGAATTTATCTACTTTTTGTATCAAAGTATTTAATTCTGAAAGAATCCAGCAATCAATTTCTGGACGCTCGTTTAATGCAATATCTACCTCGCTATAATCAAAACCGTCAAGATTTGTATATAGAGAAAAGAAAGAATAAGTGTTATAAAGTGTGCCGAAAAACTTACGTCTTACTTCCTCGATACCATCAATATCAAACTTAAGGTTATCCCAAGGATTTGCATTACTAATCATGTACCATCGCGTAGCATCAGCACCATATTTAGATAAAGTTTCAAAAGGGTCGGTCGCATTACCTAAACGCTTGGACATTTTTTGTCCATTTTTATCTAAAACTAATCCGTTTGACACTACATTTTTATAAGCCACAGAATCAAAAACCATTGTTGCAATAGCATGAAGCGTATAAAACCAACCACGTGTTTGATCAACACCTTCTGCTATAAAATCTGCTGGGAATGATTTATTATCGTCTATGAGTTCTTTATTTTCAAATGGATAATGCCATTGCGCATAAGGCATTGAACCTGAGTCGAACCATACATCTATCAAATCACTTTCACGCTTCATAGGTTGTCCAGAATCTGAAACCAGAACAATCTTATCGACTACATTTTTATGAAGGTCTATTTTCTCATAGTTATCTTCAGACATGTTACCAACTTCGAAATCAGCAAAAATATCTTCTGAAAGTACGCCTGCTTTGATGGATTTTTCCATTTCAGCTTTTAGTTCTTTTATAGATCCTATACAAATCTGTTCTTTACCATCTTCTGTTCTCCAAATTGGTAAAGGAATTCCCCAAAAACGTGATCGAGATAAATTCCAATCATTTGCATTAGCTAACCAATTACCAAAACGGCCTTCACCAGTAGATTTTGGCTTCCAGTTAATACCCATGTTAAGCTCATGCATGCGACCTTTTATATCAGTAACTTTTATAAACCAAGAGTCTAAAGGGTAATAGAGAATTGGTTTGTCTGTGCGCCAGCAATTAGGATAACTGTGTTTGTATTTTTCGACCTTAAAAGCTTTATTTTCAGTCTTAAGTTTTATAGCTAATTCGACATCTGTAGATTTCTCTGGCGCCTTGCCATCAGCGTAATATTCATTTTTGACATATTTGCCGCCGAACTCGCCCAACTCTAGCCTAAATTTTCCTTGTAAATCCACGAGTGGAACTAGATTGTCATTTTCATCTTTAACTAAAAACGGTGGAATTTCTGGTATTGCTTGTTTAGCAACTAAGGCATCATCTGCTCCAAAAGTAGGTGCCGTATGGACTATTCCGGTTCCATCCTCAGTAGTTACAAAATCTCCTGAAATGACTCTAAATGCATTTTGCTTATTTTCGAACTCCAGATTAAAATCTAAAAGTTGTTCATATCTTATTCCGACTAAATCCTTACCTCTAAATTCTTTTACAACATAAAACGGAATTTTCTTGTCACCAGAATTATAGGTCAACAATTCTGATTTTTCTTCAACTTGATTAAATTTTCCTACAAACTGTTTTGATATAAGATTTTTAGCTAATATCACATTCATTGGTTGGAATGTATACTGGTTATATGTTTCAACTAAAACATAATCAATCTTTGACCCAACTGTTAATGCTGTATTACTTGGTAATGTCCAAGGTGTTGTTGTCCAAGCTAGAAAATAGATATCACCTTCATTTTGAAGGAAATCTGGCAAGCTATCCTCGTTTGCTCTAAACTGAGCTACAACCGTCGTGTCAGTTACATCTTGATAAGTACCAGGCTGATTTAGCTCGTGAGAACTTAAACCTGTCCCTGCTTTTGGTGAATATGGCTGAATTGTATAGCCTTTATATAATAAATCTTTATCGTAAATCTGCTTAAGTAGCCACCAAACAGATTCCATATATTTAGATTTGTAAGTTATATATGGATCGTTCATATTTACCCAATATCCCATTTTCTGAGTTAGGTCATTCCAAATATCAGTGTAACGCATTACCGCTTTTTTACAAGCAGCATTATACTCTTCTACAGTAATTTTTGTACCAATATCTTCTTTGGTAATACCAAGTTCTTTTTCTACACCAAGTTCTATAGGCAAGCCATGTGTATCCCAACCTGCTTTTCGTTTTACTTGAAAACCTTTCATGGTTTTGTAACGTGGAAAAATATCTTTTATAGTACGTGCTAAAACATGGTGTACACCAGGTAAACCATTTGCAGAAGGTGGCCCCTCAAAAAAGACGTAAGGTGGTTTACCTACTCTAGTGGTAACACTTTTATTGAAGATATCGTTAGCTTCCCAATAATTGCTGATTTCGTCTGCAATATTTGGTAAGTTAAGTCCTTTGTATTCAGGGAACTTTTGGCTCATTTTTCGCATTTCTTATAAGGTTGCGAAAATACTAATTTTTGATAAAAATTTTATTAGGAATACTTGAAAATGCTAGTATTTAAAACCTTAAAACATATTTTAAGTAAATGGAATATCCTTTTCTAGATTAATTAGCTTATTTTTTAGTGCATATATAACTAAACCTGCTACATTTTTTGAGTCTGTTTTTAAAAGTAAATTATTTCGGTGACTATCGACAGTTCTTGGGCTTAAAAACATTTTATCAGCAATATCTTTAGTAGTATATTGTTTACAAATTAGTTCTAGAACCTCCAATTCACGTTTGGTAAAATAATTAGAATCAAAATTAGATTTTTTATCTTTCTTTTTGTTGTTATTATTACTCTCATGAACATAGTTTAGAACTACTTCATCATAATAGAATCCTTTTTTGTTTACCTCATTGATTGTTTCAATCATTAACTTTGGAGTACTGTTCTTTGCTAAGTAAGCTACCGCACCAATAGAAATCATGTTAAGTATGAAAGGTTTACTGAAGTAACTCGTGAGAGCAATTATTTTAATTTTAGGATATTCTTCATTGATAATCTTTGTTACCTCAACACCATTTAATTCTGGCATCTTCAAGTCTGTTATAACAATATATGGTTTCTCTTCAGAGTCTTTGAGTTTTTGCAATAAATCATTTCCATTTTTAGCATCAAATAAAATTTCGATATGTCTCTCACTTTCTAATATTGATATAAGTCCTTGTCTGAACAATAAGTCGTCATCTGCTAATACTATTTTTATTTTAGACTCCATAATTGCAACGGATTATAAATTGACTTCCTTTTCCTAATGTACTGTCTGCAATTAAATTTCCATTTAATATTTTTACTCTACTTTTTATGTTCTGTATACCTATACCAGGTTTCTTATTGACATCAGATATTTTGAAACCTACACCATTGTCTTGATATCTTATTATAAATCCTTTTGAATCTTGTTCCATATAAACCGATAATTCATTAGCTTTTCCATGACGTATGGAGTTATTTATAAGCTCCTGTAATATTCTAAATACATGCAACTGATTTGTTTGTGATAAAAGCAATTCTTCGACATTGTATTCAATGTCGATTTTAGTGTTTTTAGAAAACTCCTCAAATAACTCCTCCAATGCTGATTTTAAACCAAACTTGTCTAAAATAGGAGGCAATAAATCATGTGCTATTTTTCTTGAACTCTCTAATGTTTTCGAGGTGATTTCTAATATCTGACTTAACGTTTCTTTTTGTTTTTTGCTGGTGTCATTATCTGCTAAGAGCATATTTGTCGTTAGACTCACAACGTTGAGCTTAGAACTAATATCATCATGTAAATCTTGAGCTATGCGCTTTCGTTCTGTTTCTTGTATTGCTATAGATGTTTGTAATATTTTTTGTTGGTGCTCTATTTGTAATTCTGTTTTTTCTCGCTCTTTATCAATAATCTTTTTCCTTGATAAAATAAAAAATATGATAATCCCTATACTTACGAGAAATAGCAAGATTATGCCAAATATTAAGGCAATTAGAATTTTATTTTCTTCAGTCTGAAGCTCTTGTACCATTCTATAAAGATTAAAATATAAAATAACAAAATAAAATATTCATGAGAACCCCATAATATATTTCCTAATCCCCAATATTTAGGATTATTTAAATCGTTTATTATTCCTCCGAGAATAAACACAAATGTACTTACAGATACATATATAAGTATTCCAGCAGTTATCCATAAAAATCGAAAATCTGTATCAAGAGAATTGTAAAGGTGCATTATGGAAAAAACAATTATTGGAAATGAACAAATAAAAACTTGAATAGGATTAAATGGCTCAGTTGAATGATATTGAATTTTACCGAAAGAAAACAAATAAATCAAGATAAGTAAGGTTAAAATAATCGTAATATTCACGAAATTCTTTTGCTTTTTTGAACGAAATAACTCTTTAAAAAAAACGAGAATAATAAAAATTGAAAAGTAAAATAATAGTGTGAAAAAGTAAGATTATTTATTCGTTTGTAAGCTTTATAGGATACAATAGAACTTATAATTAATGTAAACACTAAAAAAGCACAAAACCATTTATAAGAGCTAAACTTATATAATTTTAATCCCCTTACAAAAAGTAGCGTATTAATAGATAATAATCCTAAGCTCGCAACTTCAATAATATATCTCAATGAATAAAAAATTAATGATTTAAAGGACTATTCTCATCGCAATAAATTGGACAAGGTTTTGCAAAATCAAAAGCGCCACTCCCATCTAAATCCGACTTACTAAAAGGAGCATTCTTTTCTTCCTCTACCATGTCGCGTTCTACACCAGAATTATCTTTCATTGTACCAACCATAACTAGAGTCTCTCCATTGGCTTCTGTTTGTTTTGGGTTTATGGCCAAATAAGCTCTAAAACTATATTCCGAAACATTACAGAACGTGTATTTTCCTTTATTATCAGATTTTAAAACTTTCATCTCTTGTAATATGTCTACAATAGATTCAAAACTAATTAAACTAAAAAATCTACCAAATCTTCAATCTTTGAAATCAACTGAATCTTAATTTTCGAGTTCTTTAAGGCTATCTTATTATATTTTGAAATAAATATGGTCGAGAAGCCCAATTTTTCTGCTTCAAGAATACGTTGCTCAACACGTTGTACCGGTCTGATTTCACCAGACAAACCAACTTCTGCTGCAAAACAATAATCGCTTTGCAAAGCTTCGTCTTCATTTGATGATAATATGGATGCTACAACCGCCAAATCAATCGCCGGGTCGTCAACAGTAATACCACCAGTGATGTTTAAGAAAACATCTTTAGCTCCTAATCGAAAACCTGCTCGTTTTTCCAAAACAGCTAAAAGCATATTGAGTCTTTTGGCGTTAAACCCAGTTGCAGAACGTTGTGGAGTTCCGTATACCGCAGTACTAACTAAGGCTTGGACTTCTATCATAAGTGGTCGCATACCTTCTAATGTCGCGGCAATAGCATTGCCAGAAAGTTCACCATCTTTTTCTGATATCAAAATTTCAGAAGGGTTACTAACTTCACGTAATCCAGAACCTTGCATTTCGTAAATCCCTAGTTCATTGGTAGAACCAAAACGGTTTTTATTAGCACGTAATATTCTAAATACATGATTACGGTCACCTTCAAATTGTAAAACAGTGTCTACCATATGCTCTAAAATTTTTGGTCCTGCGATGTTGCCATCTTTAGTGATATGACCAATCAGCAAAACTGGAGTGGCTGTTTCTTTGGCAAATTTTATAAGTTCGGTAGTACATTCTTTAATCTGAGATATACTTCCTGGCGAAGACTCTATATAATCACTATGCAATGTTTGAATGGAATCGACCACCACAATATCTGGCTCTAAAGCTTCGACTTGTTTAAAAATATTTTGCGTTTTTGTTTCAGTAAGAATATAACAGTTATCACTATCAGGCTGAATACGCTTAGCACGCATCTTTATTTGTTTCTGACTTTCTTCGCCAGAAACATAAAGTGTTTTATAAGGTGATTTTAAGGCGATTTGCAGTAATAATGTACTCTTCCCGATACCTGGCTCACCACCTAACAATGTTAAGGATCCTGGAACCATTCCACCTCCTAAAACACGATTAAATTCTGCGTCTTGCATATTCATTCTGGCGTCTTTAGAGTCATCGATTTCATTAATCTTTAATGGTTTCGAAACACGTTTAGATGTTGAAGTTGCAGGGGTTTTCCAATCGCTTTTTTCAGGTTTTTGTATGACTTCTTCAACAATAGTATTCCATTGTTTGCAAGCTGTACATTGCCCTTGCCATTTACTATATTGACTGCCACAACTTTGACAGAAAAAAGTGGTTTTTACTTTTGCCATTAATACCCAAAATCTCTTTTAATCGCTTCAGCCTTCTCGAGCATCAAATCTTTTGTTATACCTCCAATTTCTTCTAATATATAACCTGACTGAAATGTTTTCATAGCCTTTTTAGATTCACCAATATTCTCTAGATATAAGCCTTTGTAATATTTTGACAAAACTGTTTCAGGATAATTGTCTCTTGCCAATTTTGAAAGTTCCTCGTAGTACTCCCATTTTTGTTTCTTTTTTATGGCAGCCGCTACTGCTTTAAAATCATTAATAATGATTTGTTTTTCGATACCAAAAAGGTTTTGTATTTCTGCATATTTATCCTCTAGATATACCACAGGAGATCCTTCTAACTTAAGAATTGACTCATTATATTCTTTTTTAGTAATTGGTTGAAAAATGAAGAAAATAGATTCTAGTGCCTTTGGTATAGCATGAGCTGGCATTGCATAATGTGTTGAACCATCAAACTCATCAAATGCATATAATAAGTTATTGTTCTCTATACCTTTGACTGTATTATCTAATGATGCTACACCTTCCATAATATGTTTTATATCTGTATTAGAAACTGCTAAATA
>CAJQQC010000089.1 GCA_905480385.1 uncultured Winogradskyella sp. | reverse complement strand
ACAGCCTATGTCAGCTATTATTTCAGCAAATCAAATTTTTAAAGCATACAAAGACTTACAAGTTCTTAAAGGTGTTGATATAACAATACAAGAAGGTGAAATCATTTCTATTGTAGGTGCATCAGGGGCAGGAAAAACTACCTTATTACAAATACTTGGTACATTAGATAAACCTGACTATGCATCCAATACACAACTTATAATCAACGATACTGCTATTAATGAACTTAATGATAAAGCTATAGCTAAGTTTAGGAATTCTAATATTGGATTTATATTTCAGTTTCATCAACTGTTACCTGAATTTACTGCTTTAGAAAATGTATGTATACCAGCCTTTATAAATAAAACACCAAAAGCTGAAGCTGAAAAAAGAGCCAAGGAGCTATTCACTTATTTAGGTTTAACAAAACGTATACATCATAAGCCCAATGCTATGTCTGGTGGAGAACAACAACGTGTTGCAGTTGCACGTGCATTAATAAACAATCCAAAAATTATCTTTGCAGATGAACCTTCGGGAAATTTAGATAGTGAATCTGCAGAGCAGCTTCATAATTTGTTTTTTAAACTCAGATATGAGTTTAATCAAACCTTTGTTATTGTTACTCATAATCAAGAGTTAGCCAATATGGCGGATAGAAAATTGATTATGGTTGACGGTAATATAATGAGTTAATCCACCTTTTTCCTTGCAGAAAATACACCATTTGGTTGAATGAATTTTACAGTAGTAATCATTCCTTTAACTTCAACAAACTCAACTTTATAACCATCCAATATTTTAAGATTGAATTTATGCTCATCAGTTGGCACAAGTTCATATTCTGGTTGCCCTTTCAAAAAAGCATATAGTACATTCTCATCTTTGATATAAAACTTGACTACCTGACCTACTAAATCATAATTACCGACATATTGTTCTAATGTCTTGGCATCAACTTCTATAGTGTTTGGCGTACGCTTAAAAACTATAGCTTCAGTAGTTGGTTCTATAGAAGTTGTTAAAGATTCTATATCTCCAGATTCGTTAGTTTTAAAGTTAACCTTTAGAGAACTACCTATCTCCGTAGAATCTACTTTTCCATCAGAGTAATCAATCAGCTCAAACGTATCGTAATGAAAATGATTGATAAAAATCTTCTCGTCATTCAAGGTTGTCATTAAAGAATCGTTTTCTACTGTAACTTCAAATTTGCCATAACCTGCATTTTCATAAAAGCCTGTGTAGTCTAGTTTAGCATGAGATGGTCTTGTATTTTTCACATTTGATGTTTCTTTGTCTTCCATGACTTTATCTTGTGCTTCTAAAGCTTCCTCAAGGTCTTCTTTATGTTTTTTTGCCCATTCTGTTTTTTCGACATTCAGCATATAATCAGCAACTGTATTTCTTACCAAACGTGGCACCGCAGAACCATTTTGGTTAGCAAGTACTACAACACCTATTTTATCAGAGGGATAAAAACCTACACTTGCAGAAAAACCATCGATATTCCCACCATGTTCAACCATATAATGGCCTTTATAAGAATGTAAAAACCATCCGTATCCATAATTTGCAAAATGAACGTTTGGTAACTCATCACTTGGAACTCCACTGGCAACAACAGCCTGAGAACTCATCGCTTCTTTTATATAATCTTCTGGTATGATTTGTTGGTCTTTGTATTTCCCTTTGTTAATCCAAGTGATTAACCATTGACTCATATCATTTACACTACTATTAATGCTTCCTGCCGGTGACATACCTGCAATATCATAATAATCTGTTTTTTCTATATTCCTATCTGCATCAAGAGTATAACCATAAGCCTTATTAGAACTTTCTTTCATACCACTCATCATTGTCTTAGAACGCTTCATTCCTAGTGGTTTGAAGAATTTCTCTTCTATATTTTCTTCCCAAGATTTGCCGGATAGTTTTTCTGTAATAACACCTTGTAATAAAAATCCGAAGTTATTGTAATACCATTGTTGTCTAAGACCTGTAAACGGCTCGTGATGCTTTAAGCGTTGTATTAAACTATCCTTATCGTAACTTGGAAAAAAATACCAAGCACCGTCATGCCTTGGCAAACCAGTTGTATGACGCATTAAATCTTTGATAATTATACCATTATTCATTTCGTCATTATAGAACTCTAACTCTGGAATATGCTTTCTTGGATTATCATTAAAAGATATCTTGTCATCTCCTCTAAGTAATCCTAATAAAGAAGATGTAAATGCCTTAGTCGAAGATCCTATAGCAAACAATGTATTAGCATCGGCAGCAACTTTATTTTCATAATCTGCATAACCAAAACCTTTAGCATAAATAATTTTATCACCTTCAACAATGGCAACTGCAAAACCTGGAGCTTTTGTGCTTTCTAAAATAGCATTGAATTTCTTTTCAATGCCTTTTAGACGTTTGTCCGTTTGGGCATATAAGCCAGTTGCAATAAGAATTAAAGCTAAACTAAGAATACGGTTTTTCATTTTGGTAAATTTTATGATGTATTACAAGTTAGTATACAAAAACCAAAATACGTTACTTAGTTTACAAAATATTTTAATATTATTCTATCTGTTCACCGTGCTGACTAATGTCTAACCCACGTTCTTCTTGATCTTCACGAACTCGCATTTTGAGTAGTTTATCAACGATTACAAATAGAAGGTAACTGCCACCAAAAGTAAATATAGCAGTAATAACTAAGGCTATTATATGATAGTAAAATGTTTCTGTCTCTCCATAAACCAAACCAACATTTGCAGCAAATACTGCCGTTAAAATCATGCCAACGACACCACCTATGCCATGTGACGGGAAAACATCTAGTGTGTCATCGATTTCGGTTTTATTTTTAAGATGTATCATCCAATTAGAAATAATTGAAGCTACAAAACCTATAAGTATAGATTGTCCAATATTGACAAATCCTGCTGCAGGTGTAATAGCAACCAAGCCAACAACTGCACCTATGCACGCACCTACAGCTGACATTTTTCTTCCCATAAAACGTTCGTAAAATAACCAAGCAATCATAGCGGTCGCAGATGCTACATTTGTATTTGCAAAAGCAATAACCGCATCACCATTGGCACCTAATGCAGAACCCGCATTAAAACCAAACCATCCGAACCATAATAATCCTGTACCTAAAATAACATAAGGTACATTTGCATGACTCTCAACCGCTTTTTTACGTTTACCTAAATAAATTGCACCAGCCAAAGCTGCAAAACCTGCTGACATATGTACTACTGTTCCTCCAGCAAAATCAAGTACACCCCAATTTCTAAGTAAACCATCTGGATGCC
Organism: uncultured Winogradskyella sp.; assembly: GCA_905480385.1. GTDB lineage: Bacteria > Bacteroidota > Bacteroidia > Flavobacteriales > Flavobacteriaceae > Winogradskyella. Next base: position 13,815 of record CAJQQC010000089.1, on the reverse strand, counting down.
AAGTCATATGTGCCAAAGGACTGTAAATAAGTAAACTAAATAACACCATAAACAATATATAACTCCTAAAGCGTATACGACCAGCAAAACTTCCCGTAATTAGTGCTGGTGTTATAATCGCAAATTTTAGTTGAAACAATGCATACAATAAAAATGGTATTGTTTCAGAAAAATCAGGATTAGGTTCTATACCTACATTTTTAAAGTTTAAGTAGGTTAATGGATTACCAATAATTCCTCCAATACTATCTCCAAAAGCCAAACTAAAACCAACCAATACCCAAAGTACACTAATTACACCAAGAGCAACAAAACTTTGAAGCATGGTTGAAATAATGTTTTTCTTATTTATCATTCCGCCATAAAAGAAAGATAGTCCTGGAGTCATTAATAAAACAAACGCACTAGCTACAAGCATCCAAGCTGTATCGCCTTTATCTATTGTTGTTGATAATTCTTGATAGCTTGTCGCTGTGAAGGCACAGAAAATGACAATAAGTGTGAGTACGATAAAGTTGATTTTTCTTCCCATTGTTGTTGAAAAAAATTAGTTAGTTTCTGGTTTTAAAACGTTAGCAAATTAGGTTTTATGTACATTAAAATCAATATAGATTTCATAAAAATAGCTTCCTTTTATTCAGAAATCCATAATTGTAATTGAAATATTTCACTTCTATTTGGTATCAAAAATGTTCTATAAATTGTACCTTTACACAACTTCTAAAATTAGGATTAGATATGAGTTATAGAATAGAAAAGGACACTATGGGCGATGTAAAAGTCCCTGCTGATAAACTTTGGGGCGCACAAACAGAACGCTCTAGAAACAACTTTAAAATTGGAGGACCTGCATCTATGCCATTAGAAGTCGTTTATGGTTTTGCATATCTAAAAAAAGCTGCTGCATATACAAATTGTGAGCTTGGTGTTTTGGCTGAAGAAAAGCGTGACTTAATTGCTAAAGTATGTGATGAAATTTTAGACGGTAAGCACGATGACCAATTTCCTTTAGTTATTTGGCAAACAGGCTCTGGTACTCAAAGTAATATGAATGTTAATGAGGTTGTTGCTAACCGTGCACATCAGATGGCAGGTAAAACGATTGGTGAGGGCGAAAAAACTATTCAGCCTAATGACGATGTCAATAAATCACAATCGTCTAACGATACATTTCCTACAGGAATGCATATCGCAGCATACAAAAAAGTAGTTGAAACAACTATTCCAGGAATTATCCAACTTAGAAATACACTACACAAAAAATCTTTAGAGTTTAATGATGTAGTAAAAATTGGTCGAACACATCTCATGGATGCAACACCATTAACTTTAGGTCAAGAATTTTCAGGTTATGTTTCACAATTGGATCATGGTATTATTGCTCTACAAAACACTCTAAAACACCTTAGTGAATTAGCACTAGGTGGAACAGCCGTTGGAACTGGTCTTAACACTCCTGAGGGTTATGATGTGTTAGTAGCAAAATACATAGCTGAGTTTACCAATCTTCCATTTATAACAGCCAAAAATAAATTTGAGGCATTAGCTGCTCACGATGCTATTGTCGAAACACACGGTGCTTTAAAGCAAGTTGCAGTATCTCTCAATAAAATTGCCAATGATATTAGAATGATGGCTTCTGGTCCTCGTTCTGGTATTGGAGAAATCATAATTCCAGCTAACGAACCTGGAAGTTCTATTATGCCAGGAAAAGTTAACCCAACGCAATGTGAGGCTTTAACTATGGTTTGTGCTCAAGTTATGGGTAACGATGTCGCAGTAACTGTTGGTGGTACGCAAGGTCATTATGAACTTAATGTTTTTAAACCAATGATGGCGGCTAACCTTTTACAATCTGCACAATTAATTGGTGATGCCTGTATAAGTTTCGATAAACATTGTGCTTCCGGTATAGAACCTAATCATGGTGTTATTAAAGAGTTACTAAATAACTCACTAATGCTTGTAACTGCTTTGAATACTAAAATTGGTTATTATAAAGCTGCCGAAATAGCAAATACAGCACATAAAAATGGAACAACTCTAAAAGAAGAGGCTATTAACTTAGGTTATGTGTCTGCTGAAGACTATGACGAATGGGTAAAACCTGAAGACATGGTTGGAAGTTTAAAGTAAACTTATTTATTATTTATATTCAAAACTGCTATTTCAATCTATATTGAAATAGCAGTTTTCTTTTTCATGGTTTGATTTTTTTTGTAACTTGAAAAAACTACATAACCAAAACCTCCGTCCATTGTCAATCCTTATTAAAAACATAAAGCAACTCATCCAAGTCCACGAAAACAATATTACCATTGTCAAAGGTGAGGCAATGAAAACGCTTCCCGTTATCGAGAATGCCTATTTATACATACAAGACGATACGATTGTAGAGTTTGGGACCATGGACTTTTGTGAAGGTATCGATGCTGAAACTGAGATAGATGCCTCTGGAAAAATAGTATTACCATCTTGGTGTGATTCACATACACATATCGTTTATGCAGGTAATCGTGTTCCTGAATTTGTAGACAGAATTAACGGTTTATCATATGCTGAAATTGCAAATCGCGGTGGTGGTATATTAAATTCTGCTCTGCAACTGCAAGATACTTCTGAGGATGAGCTATATGAGCAATCCATGAGACGATTGAACGAAATAATTACCATGGGAACTGGTGCCGTAGAAATTAAAACAGGCTATGGATTGACTGTAGAAGCTGAACTAAAAATGCTGAAAGTCATCAGACGTATTAAACAAGATACATTAGCCAAAATTGCACCAACATTATTGGCTGCACATGCTATTCCGACAGAATTTAAAGACAATAAACAGGACTATATTGATAAGATTATAAATGAGTTAATTCCAAAAGCTTCAGCATTACGAATTGCAAAATATATCGATGTGTTTTGTGAAGATGGATATTTCTCAGTAGAAGATACTGAAGCCATCTTAAAAGCTGGAAAAAAATACAAACTTATTCCAAAAATACATGTCAATCAGTTTAATATTCTTGGTGGTGTAAAGCTTGGTGTTGATTATAAAGCCTTATCAGTTGACCATTTAGAAGAATTAGACAAAAAAGATATTGAAGCTTTAAAATGCAGTAATACAATGCCAGTGGCTTTACCAGCTTGCTCCTACTTTTTAGGAATACCATATACACCTGCTCGAAAAATAATTGATGCTGGATTGCCTCTAGCCATTGCTACAGATTACAATCCCGGTTCTACGCCAAGTGGTAATATGAATTTTGTAGTTAGTACTGCTTGTATTAAGTTAAAAATGACACCAGAAGAAGCCATAAATGCAGCTACAGTTAATGGTGCTTATGCCATGGGCTTTAGTAATATGTATGGTAGTATAACTCGTGGTAAGAAGGCTAACATAATCATTACCAAACCTATGGATAGTTATGCTCAAATACCTTATGAATTTGCACATGATCCAATCGATACGGTAATCATTAATGGGCAAGTCTTAGTTAAATAAGACAAAAAAGCCTGATGTGTTCATCTGCACCAGACTTTTTCTATAAAATAACCAACCAATATTTAATTTCTATTTCAGTGAAAACTCAGATGTAGAAATCAATATATTTTCATTAAATACATTTACTATGTAGCGTCCTTTTTCGAATTTATCATCACCTGCTGGCGCTACAAATTCGCATATATTTAAGTTTCTATTTTCGTAATTAAAACGGCTAATTAAACTGTAGTTCAAAACTTGATCTTCAAATTCAACTTGATTATTAGCTCCTAAAACATTGCTTCTTGGATCTATAATCTGTACATATAATTCTTTATCGCCAGCATCTGTTAAAATATTTTTTGCAACAGTATAGCATACTTTAAGTTTATCGCTTCTTCTTGCGCGCTCCGTAGGAATTTGCTTTCCACTACTTCTCTCAATTACGCCATAACCTTTTAAACCAATAGTCTGCAACGCTCCAGCATCTTTAACTACGTCTGCCAGCTCTGTATTTTGTACTAAAAGTGAATCTGTAAAAGCAGAACGCTCAACCAATTGAATTTGTGTGCTGTCCAGAGACGTTGCTAGTAATTCATTTTCGACTTTTAATCGGTCATTTTCAACTAATAAGTCATCCATTTCCTCTTGTAACGCTAAATACTTCTTTTTATATCTCCACAAGCTTCCAACACTATTTTGAGATACTTTTAAAGAATCCATTAAGCCTTGGATACGCTCTCTAGCTTCTACTAATTTATCATTTGCAATATCATTTTCGCCAATAGCATCGTCGTATTGCTTTGCCATGATATTTAAATCATTCATGACTTGCTTTTTCTCTTTAACTAGTGTAGCTTCTGTTTCTTTTTTTTCGTTGTACAGCTTAGACGTATAAAATGCTGTTACTAAAAATAAGGTGAGTAAAATTCCTAAACCTACCTTTAAACCAATGTTATTGTTTGTTTCACTCATAGTTCTTTTTTTTTAAGTTATTTTTTGTTTTTAAGTTTTAAATCAAGTCTGATATTATATTAAACAGTAATTTTATTCAAAATTTACTCGAATGCAAAATCTTGTTCTTTTTACGTCTAATGACCTTAAATCGTGCGTTAACACTCGAAAAGGCGAAACCAAATTTGGTGAACACGTTCAGTTGATTAACAACCTCACTAACATATACGATAATATTTTAGAATTGGATGTTGACTATGTAATTTTTGGTATTTCTGAAGATATTGGCGTGATTGCAAATCACGGTAAATCAGGAACATATAAGGCTTGGGATGCCACAATAAAAATTTTGTTAAATACACAAAGTAATGCATATATAAACCCAAAACGTATTCTGATTTTAGGCCATTTAGATTATTCTAAGCTTCTGGAATCATTAAAAGATGAAAAACTTTCTACAAAAAAGCGTATTGCATTGGCAAGAAAACACACTGAAGATGTGGATGCAGATGTGTCATATTTAGTCTTCTCGATAATAAAGGCAGGAAAAACACCAATTGTCATCGGTGGTGGTCATAATAATGCCTACGGAAATATTAAAGGTTCTTCTTTAGCTTTAAAACATCCTATAAATGTGGTTAATTTTGATGCACATCATGACTTTAGATCTGAAGAAGGTAGGCATAGCGGCAATGGTTTTAGTTATGCTTATAATGAAGGTTTCTTAAAAAATTATTTCATTTTTGGTTTACATGAAAATTATATATCTCAAAATAGTTTAGATATCTTGAACACGACAAAAACTATTGCATATAATACCTTTGAAGATATTGAAGTTAGAAAAAAACTGAAATTTAAATCAGAAATGCAGCATGCACTATCACATGTTTCTAAATCTAATTTTGGAATTGAAATAGACTGTGACGCTGTAAAGGATATGCCAAGTAGTGCCATGACACCTAGTGGATTTAGTACAAATCAAGCAAGATGTTTTGTAAGTCACATTGGCGCACATAAAAACGGAACATATTTACATATTTGTGAAGCTGCTCCAAAGAAGACAAACAAAACTAAAGTTGGGAAATTTATTTCTTACCTAATTACAGATTTTATTAAAGCGCATGGATATTAAAATAATAGGTTACGATTACAAATATGCTAAATACTTCTACGATTATAATATAGAATGGTTAGAAACTTTCTTTTTTGTAGAACCATATGACCAAGAGGTTTTAAGTAAACCTGAAACCTATATTATAGATAAAGGTGGCTACATATTTTTCGCAAAAAATGAAGAAAGAATTTTAGGAACAGTAGCATTGATGCCAACTAAAGAGTATGGTATATTGGAACTCACCAAAATGGCTGTCCTTACTGAGGTTCGTGATAAAAAAATTGGACAAAAGCTTTTGCAATATTGTATTGATTTTGCGAAGGAGAAACAATTAAAAGGACTACTCCTCTACTCAAATACAAAATTAAAAAATGCGATATATCTATATAGAAAGTATGGATTCAAAGAATTAGAACTTGAAAAAGACAATCCTTATCAGCGTGCTGATATTAAGATGTTGTTGGAGACATAATTAATTACCCAAAGACTTAAGAGAATCCAACTTACGCTGTAAAGATTCAATCTGATCAGAATTAACATTGATTTTTGGAACTATTTTTAAAGAATCTATAGATTGCTTGATATCTCGATCCTCTTTTGAATTTTTCTCATTAAAATAATACCCAATACCTTCACTAGATCGCCATGCCTCATTAAGTTGGCTATAAACCATCTCATCCCAAGTACTAGGATGTTTGACATCTATCCAAATAACATCTCTGTATTCACTATCAATCAATACTAAATCTGGAGTTGCAGAACCATCAAATTGTTTGGCATTAGTATCACTAATTGAAGAAATAGTTCCTAGGAAAAACATGCACTTACGACCAGCTATTTCTTTTACGTAGGCTCTAAATTCTACAGGTGTGCTGGCTTTCCAATCGTATTCTTTTCGAGATTCCTTAACCTTCAATGGCATCGTCGATACACCAGCATAGCCTTGTTTTTTACTGGCATGATCAAAATAATAAAGCTTGTCAGAGCTATCTGCTGGTATAAAAACACTATAACTTAAACTCGTTCGCTCTACTCCTATTGCTTCTAAACTAAACCAGTGATACAAACCGCTATAGGCAAGACTAAGCTTACCACAAAAATAACACGAGGAATGATACCTTGTTTGTAAACAAAGGGTTTAGGATTATCCCCAGACATTTGTAATTCTTTACTGTTTACAATCTTATTTAATGTTCGGTATACACCATTTCCATTAGACTCTCTCCAATATAAAAAGATTCCAAAAAGAATTGCAGTAATAAATATGACAAGTTCTAATCCCATTTTTACTTTATTTTATTAGTCATTAAAATTATACTAATGTTACGCTAAGCACATATTTATTTTTTTATGCTATCCGAATAATTATTGTTAGATTTATCCAATTAAAAAAAACCTCTTCAACTATGAAAAAATATTTATTCTATCTAGTATTTTTTGCTGGACTACTGGCTAGTTCTCAAGAAATTTCTGCACCATTAAAAATAGGTGATGAATTTGAGGTAAACTTTACAGCTAATTCTGAATATAATTCAACTGATTCAGGAATAGTGTATTCTAAAGAATTTAGATCAAATGGTTCTGGATATATAAAGATATATTTTGAAAATTTTGATTTAAATGATAGTGATTTCGTGCGTGTATATGGTGCAACTACTAATGAAGAATATATCTATTCTGGAACTGGTAAAATCGTAAATCAAAATCAGTCTACTATTGACAATTTTTGGTCAAGAACAATTTTTGACGACCATATTATTGTAGAATTGCATAGCCAAAATGGAAATCAAAACCACTATGGATTTGATATCACTAAAGTTGCTTATGGATATCCTATAAATAAAATTACTGGAGCCTTTGAAATTAATAGCCAACAACTTGAAACACTTTGTGGCTTAAATGACAGACAACAAGCTGCTTGTTATGACGGAACCGAAATTGGCAGAAAATCAAACGCCATTTGTAGATTAGTTATAGGAGGTGCTAGTCTTTGTACCGGTTGGTTAATTGGTACAGAAGGACATGTCATGACCAACAATCACTGTATTGGAAATGCGGTTGATGCGTCTAATACCGAGTTCTGGTTTAACTATCGTAACACTGATTGTATAGGAGCTTTTGCTGATGCTACGGATGTGGTTGCGACTTCTTCAACATTAATTCAGACAAATGATCCACTTGATTTTACACTTGTAGAATTACCTGTTAATCCAACTAATACTTATGGTTATCTGAGTTTAGCATCAACACCTCCAGCACTTGGTGAACGCATATATCATCCACAACATCCTGGTGGAGTTAGAAATGAAATAGCTGTATTTACAGATACAAATCCAGTTAATCCAGATCCAGATGGATATACAGTTGTTACAAATGCTGGCGCAGGAGGTGCAAGAGTTGAATACTACCATGATACTGCTGGTGGTAGTTCCGGATCACCTGTACTTAGATATAGCGATCATTTGGTAATTGGGCTTCACAATACTGGGGGTTGTCCAAATGGTGCTGCTGGTCGCTCAGACGAAATAATTAATGCACTAGGTAGTATTATTACCAATATAGATGGAGCTATAGATGATCCAAACCCAGATTCTCCAAGAATCAGTTTTAGCTCCATCCCAATTGAAAGCTCTGAAGCTACAGATTGTGACTTTCAAGAAATTACTTTTAATCTCAGAATCGCTTTAGCGCCATCCGCTAACGCAGATGTTACAATAAATACTTCTGGGACGGCAACTGAGGGAGATGATTTTGAAATTATGGGTTCAAATACAATTACCTTTTCAGCTGGAGATTCTGATGATAAGCAAATTACTCTTAGGATTTATAATGACTCTTTTGTTGAAGGTAATGAAGATTTTACTTTGAGTTTATCACTCAATGCCAATGGAGGCGACGCTAACTTAGACCAAAATAGTAGTTTCACACATACCATAATGGACGACGATTTTACGCCAGATATAGGAAGTGAAGCCTCAGTAATGACGGAGGATTTTGAATCTGGATTATCCAACTGGTCAGTATCTGGTAACGAGACTACTAATTTTGCTATTGGAGATGCTGCAGCTGCTTCTTCTGATAACTGGAGTGCAAATGGAAATATAAGTAACTTTATTTTTGTTAACGATGATGCATGTAATTGTGATATGAGTGATGAAAGACTACAGTATAATTCTCCACTCGATTTATCCAATGCAAATAGTGCGAGTTTAAATTTTGATATAAAATATTTAGATTCCAATGATCAATATGCATCCGATGCTTTTGTTCAAACATCTATAGATAATGGTTCTACCTGGCAAAATGTAGGTTCTGAAATACTAACTTCAAGTAATTGGTCTAGTCAAAGTGTTGATTTATCATCTGTTTTAGGTCAATCAAACGTATTAATTTCATTTCATTATAATGATTTAGGAAATTGGGCCTATGCTATGGCACTTGATAATATATCTGTTACTACCTTAGGCGAAGCAACAGTGCAAACTGAAGTCAATACAAGTACTAACACAAACCTATTCTTATTAAATGGACAAGGTACAATGTATGCCTATGACTCAATTACGGGTGGTATAATGTCAAGTCTAACAAATAATAATAATGACTACTATGAATGTTCTAGTGTACAGGTATCAACTTCTGGTACTGGAGGAATGTTTTTTAATGGATCATCAGGATCTGATTTAGCAATGGAAAAGACATATAATATAGGAGTTACTACAGATAATGCAAACGGTGATGTAACTGTGACTTTTTACTTTACTGAAGCTGAGATAGCTGGTTGGGAAAATGCAGTTAGCGCTGCTGGAGGTTCTTACACCAGAGATGTATTATATCTTAATAGAAAACCCAGGAATGGTCTACAAGAAATAGTTCCAACTACTGTTGGTTCATATAATGGAGAAGTCACTTTAACAGCCAATTTAACTAGTTTGAATGGTGATTATACTTTTGCACCATTAAAGGTTTTAAGTAGTGGTGATGACAATTTGATTAATTTTTCTGTTTATCCAAATCCAACTCAAGATATTATAAATATTCAATCTTTATTAGATTTTGACAGTGTTGAATTATATAGTATTACTGGTAAAAAGATAAATACAATTAAAAACAATGATAATATGCGTTCTATGCAAATAGATATGTCAAGTTTAAATATTGGAATATATTTTATAAAAATACAGCAGAGTAATAATAACCTTACTTCGGTATTAAAAATAATAAAGAATTAAAATAATACATCTGTAAAATAAAAGCCTCATGTGTACATGGGGCTTTTTTATATATTATTAGTAATAGTCTTAATGAACCAATCTCTGAACGAGTCATCCCAAGTATCGTAACTCATGTAAAACTAATCTTTATCATACCAGGCTGCGTATTAAATATTGATGATGAACGTATTTATATTTCTGGGGATACGGAATATATCCCAGAAATGAGACAACTAAAAGATATAGATGTTGCATTTATTTGTATGAATCTACTATATACTATGACTGAGAAAAGTGCTGCAAGTGCTGTTTTAGATTTTAAGCCTAAAAAAGTTTATCCATATCACTATCGAGGTATTAAAGGTTTTAGTGATGTAAACGCTTTTAAAAATGAAGTAAATTCAAAAAATTCTGATATCAAAGTAATGCTTTTAAACTGGTATTGATAACACTTAATCGTGTAAATGTTGATAACTAATTTCTAAAATATTTATTTCTAATGAGTTATAAATAACAGATTTTTATTATATTCGCAATGCATACATCTCCAAATTAATTAAAATGAAGGTATTTCCCCTACTAAATTCTTCAGCAGTAAGCACTCACCAGCTAACCCTCATCCTACTTACAGTTTGTTTTGTATTTATTGTACTTATAGCAATTGCAATTATAAAAATGTACAAATTAAAAGCCCAAAATAAAAAACTCATGGAAACTAATGCTTTTAAGGAAGTTGATGAATCCTACAAAGACTTTACAAGTGGTCATCTATATGATGATGTATAAATACTAACGAACTAATTTTTTGTATTTAATACGCTTGGGCATCAAATCTCCGCCAAGACGTTTCTTTTTATTTTCTTCATACTCGCTAAAACCACCCTCAAAGAAATAAACTTGAGAGTCTCCTTCAAAAGCTAATATATGTGTACAAATACGATCTAGAAACCACCTATCGTGACTAATAACTACAGCACAACCAGCAAAATTCTCTAATCCTTCTTCTAGCGCACGAAGAGTATTGACATCCAAATCATTGGTAGGTTCATCTAGTAATAATACATTGCCTTCTTCTTTAAGTGTCATAGCTAAGTGTAAACGATTTCTCTCTCCACCAGATAATAATTTTACCTTCTTATTTTGTTCTCCTCCAGAAAAATTGAATCGACTTAGATATGCTCTAGAATTTACTTCTTTTCCGCCCATCATAACCAATTCTTGCTCATCACTAAAATTTTGCCAGATTGTTTTTTCTGGGTCTATGTTTGAATGTTTTTGGTCAACGTATGCAATTTTAGCAGTTTCACCAACTGAAAACTCTCCTTTATCAGAACGCTCCTCACCCATAATCATTCTAAAAATTGTAGTTTTACCAGCACCGTTCGGACCAATTATACCAACAATTCCAGCCTGTGGAAGGTTAAAGTTTAAATCGTCATATAACAACTTATCATTATATGCTTTGCTAACACCTTTGGCTTCTATAACATTTGTGCCTAGGCGAGGTCCATTAGGAATATAGATTTCAAGTTTTTCATCAAGTTGCTTTTGATCTTGACTCATAAGTTTGTCATAATTCTTCAAACGTGCTTTTTGCTTAGTTTGACGTCCTTTAGCACCCTGACGTACCCAATCCAACTCTCGTTCTAAAGTTTTTTGACGTTTTGAAGCTGATTTGCTTTCTTGTGCCATACGTTTAGACTTCTGGTCTAACCAAGATGAATAGTTTCCTTTCCATGGAATACCTTCTCCTCTATCTAATTCTAGAATCCAACCAGCAACATTATCTAAAAAATATCTATCGTGAGTTACAGCGATAACTGTTCCTTTGTACTGCGCTAAGTGATGCTCTAACCAATGTACTGATTCTGCATCCAAGTGGTTAGTTGGCTCATCTAATAATAATACATCTGGTTCTTTTAATAACAAACGACAAAGCGCAACACGACGACGTTCACCACCAGAAAGAACAGCGATTTTTTTGTCACCATCTGGAGTTCTAAGTGCATCCATAGCTATTTCTAACTTGGTATCTAATTCCCAGGCATTTGAAGCATCAATCTGGTCTTGTAACTCAGCTTGACGATTCATAAGCTTTTCCATCTTACCTTGGTCGCTATAAACTTCCTCTAAACCAAACTGGTCATTAATTTTATTGTATTCATCAAGAATTGCTACAGTCTCAGCAACACCCTCTTTGACAACTTCAAGTACTGTTTTTTCTTCATCTAACTTTGGTTCTTGTTCTAGATAACCAACAGAATAATCTTGAGAAAAAACAACGTCTCCTTGATAGTTTTTATCTACACCTGCTATAATCTTTAATAAAGTTGATTTACCAGAGCCATTAAGACCTAGAATACCAATTTTAGCTCCATAGAAAAAACTTAAGTATATATTTTTTAAAACTGGTGTATTTGCAGATTGAAAAGTCTTCGTTACACCAGACATTGAAAAAATTATTTTTTTATCATCACTCATTATACACGACCTTTTAATGCATTAAATACCCATGCAATACAAAAGAATCCACCACCTACGGCAGCAAATCCCCATCCAGCTATATCGTTATATCTGAATGCACCCAGACCTATTAAGCATAATCCAACTATTATCATTATTGTAGTGGCCCAAGCCAATACTGTGTTTTTATTCATTGCCATATTTATATTTTTAAGGGAAAACAAATATCGCATTTTTCAATTAAAAAAACATCCTTATTTAGAATGCTTTTAATCAAATTGCTATACTGACATTATCTAAATCATAGGTACTTCTATAATAATTAGCTCAGAATCTTCATTTGCTTTTATCTCAATACCATCAGTATCATAAATACCAATAGCGTCTCTTTTTTCAATTGTTTCTTCTGCTATAGACAAGGTTCCATCTACATTAAAAATATAGAATCCATTATTTTCTTCTTTTAATTTAAGACTTATAGAGTTATTAGAACTTAGATCTATTCTATAAATGTATGCTTGCTGGCTAATAGGTAGAGCTTCTCCTTCTAATTTATCTTTAGGCGCAACAACTGTTTGAATTTGGTTCATTTTACCCTCTTCGGAAAATTGACGCTGTTCATAATTGGGTTTGATATTCATTTCTTGAGGTATAATCCATAATTGTAGCAAACTAACCTCTTCCTTTTTACTGTCATTAAACTCAGAGTGTGTTACACCAGTTCCTGCACTCATTACCTGTATTTCATTATCCTCAATAGTACGTTTATTGCCCATGCTATCTTTATGTGATAAAGCACCTTTTAACGGAATGGTAATAATTTCCATATTTTGATGAGGATGTGTACCAAATCCCATTTTTGGTTGAACAATATCGTCATTTAATACTCTTAAAGCTCCAAAATTCATACGCTCGGGGTTATAATAACTAGCAAAACTAAATGAATGTTTTGCCTCAAGCCAACCATGATTGGCATGTCCTCTAGTATCTGATTTATGTAGTATTTTTTTCATAGTTTTTAATTAATGTTCTCAGTAAAAATTTATTTGATTAATTTTTATCTCATTTTATCAAGCAGATTACTTAATTGCTCTGCTTCTTCCTCATTTAAGTTTTTTAATAAGTCTCTATTTAAACTCTTTGGTATTGAAGCTAATAAGTCTATGCCGTATTTTGTAATTGTAATTTTAACAACACGTCTATCGAATTCTGATGGTAGTCTTTCTATATAATTTTTAGCACATAATTTATCCATCAATCGTGTAGCATTAGGATAACGTTCAATCATTCTATCTTTTATAGTTTGAACTTTTAGAGGCATACCAGCGCCTCGCAATATTCTTAAGATATTATATTGTTGAGGCGAAATACCATATTCTTTAAAAAATTCGTTTTGGCAACTCGTTATCCAATTGGCCGTATAAATTATATTTAATAAGGCTTTTACTCTATTATTTTCAAATTTAGAATTGATATCCTTCGCTAAATCCCCCATGACTAAATGCTTTCTGCTAATTGATTAACCTCTTCTAGTAATTGATTATTTAATTCTTGATTTGAAATTTTACTGTAAGCAAAATTTTCTCCAAAAGAAG
>CAJQQC010000088.1 GCA_905480385.1 uncultured Winogradskyella sp. | reverse complement strand
CATTAAACGCTCACCCAAATATTTTTCCATATCTATTGCCAAATCTGGACTAATCGATACATATGCATTAAAAACTGGATTTTGTCTAATTAAATAATAATTAATAAAATTTGCAGTTTCTCCATGTCCTACTGCTACTCTAAAAGTTTCTGTTTTGTATTTGTCTTCTACAAAAGGAATGAGTTCTTTACCTACAAATTCAAAAAAATCGGCACCGCTTTCTACCGGAAGTGAATTTTGTTCTGAATACATCAAATCTTCTTCTCGAGAATCTACTTGATTGACACCAACAACTATAGACTCTGGAATGTCTTCCCAATAGGCGTAATAATCTACATTTCCTGCTACGACTTCGAATAAGTAATCGCCATCAAACACATAGATAACTGGATAAGCTTTATCATCATCCTCAGAATAACCCCTTGGTAATAATATTTTAAGTTCTCTGTCTTCACCTAAGATATTCGAAGAAATGTTGTGATACTTGGCTTGAGAAAAAGAAATTAAACCTGTAAATAGGAATAAAAAAATGATCTTAAACTTTTTCATTGGTAGTTAGATTTTGGTTGCTAAAGCAAGGTAAAAAAAAATCTATACTTCTTTGTGCTTTCGGTTATAGATTGGGAGATATATGAGTGATATACCACCAATAATAATTATCATTAAAGTTTGTGAAGCCCACATAATCCATCCAAATGCACGACTTGGAGTTTCGGCAATAGCAAATATTGAAAATGCAATAACTATAGCCTCGGGATAAGAACCAAAACCACCATTAGTAGCAGCAATACTAAAACTTGCTAAAATAAAACCAACTAAAATTGCCGCTAATGAAACGTTTTTTAACTCTGGTATCGCAAGGCTTGTGATGTAAAACATAAGGACATACATACTCCAAATAAAAATTGTATGAAAAATAAACGCCCATTTCTTTTCCATTTTAAAAATACTAAGTGCGCCTTCAATTAATCCTGAAATAAAACCTTTGACTTTTAAGGCAAATTTTAATTGACTTTTTTTAATAAAAACAAAAAATAAAAGCATCAATAATAGTCCACTAACACCTGCAATAATTAGAGTAATGAGATTAAATTTTTCTGCAAAAAAATTAAATATAAATTCAAATTCTAGAAATAGAGTAACCGTTATAATCATTAGCAACATTATAGTGTCAGCTATTCTTTCGGCAACTATGGTTCCAAAAGTTTTATCAAAAGGAATGCCTTCGTAATTAGTGATGATTGAAGCTCTAGCAACTTCTCCTGCTCTTGGAATTGTGAAATTAATAAGATATGCAGAATATACTGACATTAAACTATTGGCAAATCTTGGCTTAAAACCCAACGGCTCTGTCATAAATAACCAACGATAAGCTCTTGAAATATGACTTATTATTCCAAAAATCACACCTAGTCCTATCCATAAATAGTTGGCATCTTTGAAGTATTGGACTAACTCTGAAATAGAAATTTTGGATAACGAATACCAAACCAAAATTACACCTATCAAAAGAGGTAGAACAACTTTGAGAATTGAACTCGTTTTTTTCAAAATAAAATTATTTGAGTAAGTTATTTTCATCATTAGGAAAAACCAAAGATGGCTTGAAAGTTTTAGCCTCTTCAATATCCATAAAAGCATAAGTGATAAGTATTAAAATATCACCTGGCGCCACTAATCTTGCGGCAGCGCCATTTAGCGTTATTTCACCACTATTTCTTGGACCAGGGATAGCATAAGTATCCAAACGTGCGCCATTATTATTATTAACGATTTGTACTTTTTCACCTTGGATAATATTTGCAGCATCCATTAAATCTTCATCAATGGTAATGCTTCCGATATAGTTAAGGTCAGCACCAGTAACTTTTACACGGTGAATTTTAGATTTTACAACTTGAATTTGCATTCGGCAAAGGTAATTAATTTAGTGCGATATTGTCTATAAGTCTAATATCATCTGCATATGCAGCAATGAATGCTCTATATGTCTTTTTTGTTGATTTTCTTTTAACTGGTTTTAAGGTTTTGATATCTGCAATTAAAAAGTATTCGAGTTCTAGAAGCTCGTGTTTTTTAAATTGATTCTCAACCCACTCCGTAACTTCTTTTGCACTATCTGTGCCAAACTTTTTTTTAGCATCCTTCAACGTTTTATAAATAAACGGTGCTGCTTTGCGATAATTTGGCTTAAGCCTTTCATTACGACTACTCATGGCAAGCCCATCATCTGCTCTGTAAATAGCACAACCCACGATTTTAGTTGTTAACTTATGAAGCTCTATCATTTTCTTGATAATTTGTAATTGCTGAAAATCTTTTTCACCAAAATAGGCATTATCTGGCCTGACAATTTCTAATAAACGTTTAACAACTGTCCCAACCCCATCAAAATGTCCAGGTCTAAAAGCACCTTCCATTTCGTGTTCAAGACCATCAAATGCAAAGGCCTCAGAACTCACCTTATCTTCATATATATCTTCTATTGAAGGAATAAACACTATAATTTTAGATTTTGATACCGTCTCCAATAATGCTAAATCTCTGTTAACTGTTCTTGGATATCTCTCTAAATCTTCTTTATTGTTAAATTGTGTAGGGTTTACAAAAATACTAACTACTATAAAGTCATTTTCCAGCAGTCCTTTTTCTACTAAAGATAAGTGTCCATTATGAAGCGCGCCCATCGTAGGTACAAAACCAATTGCTTTGGAATTAGTTTTAAATTTATCTACACAATTAGATAACTGATTTTTATTATTAAAAACTTTCAATTTAATGTCAAATGTTTAATGCGTGCAAACTTAATATTTTACTAGCAATTGGCATAAATTTTTGTAATTTTGCATGTTTTTACTTTTAAATTTTAAAGCGCAGGTATATGAAAGATAAAAGAATATTGTATGTGTCCTCAGAAGTAGTCCCATATTTACCAGAAACTGAGATTTCCTCAATGTCTTTTGAGGCTCCAAGAATGGTAAACAAACAAGGAGGTCAAATACGAATATTTATGCCTCGATTTGGAAACATTAATGAACGTAGACATCAATTACACGAAGTTATCCGTTTATCGGGAATTAATTTAGTGATTAATGATATGGATATGCCTTTGATTATTAAGGTCGCATCAATACCAAAAGAACGTATTCAGGTATATTTTATCGATAACGAAGAGTACTTTAAGCGCAAAGCAACTTTATCAGATGAAAACGGAAAATTATTTCCTGATAACGATGAGCGTGCTATTTTCTTTGCAAAAGGTGTTATCGAGACTGTCAAAAAATTAAACTGGGCTCCAGATATAATCCATGTTAATGGTTGGTTGGCATCACTACTACCTCTATATCTAAAAGAATTTTACAAAACTGAACCCTTATTTACTGAAAGTAAAATAGTAACCTCGATATACAATCAAAACTTTGAAGGCACGTTAGATAAAGACATGAAAAAGAAAGTAAGTTTTGATGGTTTAGATGAAACGGCTATAGAATCACTTAGTGAACCCAACTATATGAACTTGATGAAATTAGCAATTGATAATTCTGACGCAATTATCAAAGGATCCCAAGATTTACCTGAAGAATTAGACAGCTACATTGATGGTCTAGAAAAACCTACACTAGGTTATCATTCCCCAGAAGAGTTTGCTGAGCCTTACTCTCAGTTTTATACAAGTACAGTGCTTCAATAGTATTAATATTTATGAAATTAAATAAAACTGCCCTTAGAAATAGCTCAATAGCTTTTATAATTACCATAAGTTTTGTTGCATGTGATAAAGATTTTGCCTCGGTAGATTCAGACATAATTAATGATGATACAGCCACAAATTTTAATACTACTTCAGAAAAGTTTGATGTTATAAGCTACAACAAACCTTTAAACCCAATTCAAACAAACAATTTGGGGTTAAATATGCTAGGAGTTTATGATGATCCTACATACGGTAGAACTGTTGCTAGTTTATTAACTCAAGTAAATACAAGTTTATTAGACCCTAGTTTTGGAGACAATGTCATATTGGATTCTGTAGTGCTTACTATTCCTTTTTTTAGTAGAAATGTAGGTGTAATTGATGAAACTTTTATTGATTATGAAATTGACTCTGTACTTCCTAGAGGAGAAAGTTATAATCCAATAAAGCTCAGTATTTTTGAAAACACTTATTTTTTAAGAGATTTTAATCCAAACGATGACTTTGATAGTGACCAAGCCTATTTTTCAAATAAATCTGCTTCAATTACAGAACAAATTGGCGCTTTAGATTTAGAGTCTGTTTTGATTGACGAAATCGAATCCTTAACAATATCTAACCAAGAAATTATTTTAACAGACGGTGCTGACACAGATGCAGTGATTACTGAGAGATTATCTCCAAGAATCAGATTAGTTTGGGACAAAGATGTTGCTGAAGATGATGCCGTCATTTCTTATTGGACTAATAAAATAATTGCTCAAGAGGGTCTTTCGACATTAAGTAATCCAAATAATTTTAACGATTATTTTAGAGGCTTATACTTTAAGGCAGAACCAGAATCTATGAGTGATAATGGTTCATTAATGCTTTTAAACTTATCTCAACAAGAATCTAATATTACATTATACTATTCCTTTGACTCACCAACTCAAGAGAGTGAAAGAGATCAATCTACCTATCTACTCACGTTCAGTCCTACGCGAGTTAATTTCTTTGAAAATGATTTTACAACTTTAATCCCAACTGGAGATGAAGTCAATGGTGATGATAGATTATTCTTAAAGGGTGGCGAAGGCTCTTTAGCAGGGATAAAATTATTTGATGGTCTAAACCCTGATGATGATGATACTACTGATAATACTTTTGAAGCATGGAGAAAGCAATATGTAATACTCAACGACCTAGGGGAATTTGAATCTTACAGACGTTTAATTAATGAAGCTAATCTTATATTCTATGTAGACCAAGATCAAGTTATGGGCGAAGAACCAGACCGTTTATATCTATATAATAGAGCTAATGGTGTACCTCTGCTAGATTATATACAAGATTCGCAAAACAATTCAGTACCATTGTTATCAATTCCAAACCACCTGGGTATTTTAGAAAGAGAAGATACTGACGAAGGAAAAGGTATTCGTTATAAAATGAAAATAACTTCGCATGTAAATAGTTTACTTCTTGATAATGCAGAAAATGTACAACTGGGTATTGCAGTATCTGGTAATGTGAATTTAGAAGCTACTGTACCCCAGTATATTGAGCAAACAGGAACAGACGAAGAAAGTACTGTCCCAGTAAGTAGCATTATTACTCCAAGAGGAACTATATTACATGGGAGTAATAGCGAAGACATAACTAAGCGTCTGTATTTAGAAATTTTTTATACATGTCTTGAGACAGATATTGATTGTCCAAATAACTAAAATAAATTTATGTGCGGAATTGTAGGATATATTGGTCATAGAGAAGCATACCCTATTATACTTAAAGGTTTACAAAGACTAGAATATAGAGGTTATGATAGTGCTGGTATAGCCCTTTATGACGGTAAGAATATTAAGCTTTCTAAAACAAAAGGTAAAGTTGCTGACTTGAAAGAAAGACTTGAAAACGAAATCCCTACAGTCGGCAATCTAGGTATCGGTCACACACGCTGGGCTACCCATGGTGTGCCAAATGACGTTAATTCTCATCCTCACTATTCCAATTCTGGAGATCTAGTAATCATACACAATGGTATCATAGAAAACTACGAAGCCATTAAAACAGAATTAAAAAAAAGAGGCTACGCTTTTAAATCAGACACAGATACTGAAGTTCTAATAAACCTAATAGAAGAAGTAAAAAAACAGCAAGATGTAAAACTTGGTAAAGCTGTACAGATTGCCCTCAACGAAGTTGTTGGTGCATACGCTATCGCAGTATTTGATAAGAACAAACCTAATGAAATTGTTGTTGCTAAACTAGGTAGTCCTTTAGCAATAGGTGTCGGTGATGAAGAATTTTTTATTGCAAGTGATGCTTCACCTTTTATAGAGTTTACAAAAAATGCAATTTATCTTGAGGATGAAGAAATGGCTGTTGTCCGACTTGGAAAAAAGATTAAAATACGTAAAATAAAAGACGATTCTCTCGTTAGTCCTTTAATGCAAGAACTCAAATTCAATTTAGAACAAATTGAAAAGGGTGGATTTGAACATTTCATGCTAAAAGAAATCTATGAACAACCTCACGCAATTAGAGATACCTATCGTGGAAGACTTTTAGCCAAAGAAGGTATTATTAGAATGTCTGGTGTAGAGAATCATAAAGAGAAATTTCTTAATGCCAACAGAATAATAATAGTGGCGTGTGGTACATCATGGCACGCAGGTTTAGTTGCAGAATATATTTTTGAAGATTTAGCAAGAATACCTGTTGAAGTAGAATATGCCTCTGAATTTAGGTATAGAAACCCTGTAATCACAGACAAAGATGTTGTTATAGCTATTTCTCAATCAGGAGAAACTGCAGATACGCTAGCGGCAATAAAGCTTGCAAAAAAACATGGTGCATTTGTATTTGGTGTTTGTAATGTTGTTGGGTCTAGTATTGCTAGAGAAACTGATGCTGGAGCGTATACTCATGCAGGCCCAGAAATTGGAGTTGCCTCCACAAAAGCTTTTACAACTCAAATTACAGTTTTAACCTTAATCGCTTTAAAATTAGCCAAAGAAAAAGGCGCTATTTCTAAATCAAATTTCCATTTTCATTTAGAGCAATTAGAATTAATACCTGATAAAGTTGCAAAAGCTTTACAATCAGATGAGCACATTAAAACTGTAGCTAAAACCTACAAAGATTCTAAAAACTGCCTGTACTTAGGAAGAGGATATAATTTTCCAGTAGCGCTTGAAGGTGCTCTAAAACTAAAAGAGATTTCATATATACATGCCGAAGGTTATCCTGCTGCAGAAATGAAGCATGGTCCAATTGCCCTAATCGATGAGCAAATGCCAGTTTTTGTAATTGCTACCAAAAAAGGACATTACGAAAAAGTGGTTAGTAATATTCAAGAAATCAAATCCAGAAAAGGTAAAATTATAGCTATTGTAACTGAAGGTGATGTTGATGTTAAGAAACTCGCAGACCACACAATTGAAGTGCCAGAAACTCTAGAATCTTTAAGTCCTCTGCTAACTACAATACCTTTACAACTTTTATCATACCATATTGCGGTTATGTTAGAAAAGAATGTAGATCAACCAAGAAATTTAGCCAAATCGGTAACTGTGGAGTAAATGACATCAGTTAATATATTTAGCAAATCCATAAAAAATATTGATTTTTTTATGGATTTGTTCTTTTAAATAGTAAATAATTATCAAAAAATGCTATGCATGCATGATTTTATGAGGTTTTGTTATCAAGTTTTCATATATTTATTTAAATTGGCAAACTATAAATTAACTAATTCTTTAACATGAAAACAACCTTTAAGCTTTTTGTAATGCTTTTATCTGTGATTTCCTTTGCGCAAACCACTGTAAAAGGAACAATTACAGATAACTCAGGGCAACCCCTACCTGGTGCTAATATCATAATAGAAGGGACAACAACAGGAACAAGTTCAGATTTTGATGGCAAATACATCATAGATACTGATAAAACTCCTCCTTTCAAACTTGTAATAACTTACACAGGTTTTGAAACACAGACTGTAGAAGTAACTTCTAACAACCAAACTACTGATGTAATAATGGTCGAAGGCAACGAACTTGACGAGATTGTTATATCGGCTTCAAGAACACCAGAGCGTATTTTTGAATCTCCAGTAACTGTTGAGCGTTTCGGTTTAAAAGAAATAAAAAACACACCATCAATAGATTTCTATGATGGATTAGAAAATTTAAAAGGTGTTGATATTAATACAAATAGTTTAACATTCAAATCAATCAACACAAGAGGTTTTGCAACGTTTGCGAACACGCGTTTTATGCAATTGGTTGATGGTATGGATAACTCAGCTCCAGCACTTAACTTTCCATTAGGTAACCTATTAGGTATGACTGAAACAGATGTTAACAGCGTAGAACTTTTACCTGGTGCAGCATCTGCTTTGTATGGTGCAAATGCATTTAATGGTATACTTTTTATGAGAAGCAAAAGCCCATTCGACAACCAAGGTATAAGTGGATATATTAAAAGAGGTATTACTTCTCAAGAGGCTGCTGGTGATAATGATTACACAGACTTGGGTATCCGTATGGCTTTCAAATTCAGTGAAAAGTTTGCCGCTAAAGTTAATTTCGGTTATTTAAAAGGAACTGACTGGGCTGCAACAAGCGAAGAAGACAAATTAAACAGAGGATTAACCAGAGCAGACATTGATTATGATGGTATCAATGTATATGGTGATGAAGTTAGTACGGATATTAATAGGGTAGCACAATTTCTAGAACAATTAGGCCTAGCTCCAGCTGGATCATCTGCATTAGTACCTTCTGTAACTGTAAGTAGAACAGGTTATAATGAAAGAGATCTAACAAACTACAATGCCGAAAGTATAAAAGCTGATTGGGGCTTATATTTCCGTCCTTGGGCAAATGATTTCGAAATTCAATATGTTGGTAAAGTTGGTTCTGGTAATACGATTTACCAAGGAGCCAACCGTTATAACATAAAAAACTTCTTCTTACAACAACATAAAATAGAAGTAAAAAACGATAATTTCTTTGTAAGAGGATATGTTACTGAGGATAAAGCTGGTGATTCTTACGATATGGTATTCACTGGTATTAATATTAATAGAGCTTGGAAAGATGATAATACATGGTTTGGTGAATATGTTTCGGGTTACATAGGAGCAACTCTAGGTGGAGCTACTAACGAAGTTGCTCATAATGCAGCTAGAGCACAAGCAGATACTGGTCGTTTTTTACCTGGAACTACAGAGTTTCAAAATGCCTTTAACCAAAGCGTTACTGATCCTAACTTAAGTACAGGCTCTAAATTTCAAGATAATTCTAAAATATGGCACGCGGATGCAAACTATAATTTTGGCCACCTTTGGAATGTTGCTGAAGTACAAATTGGTGGTTCTTTCAGAACGTATGGCTTAAACTCTTCCGGAACTATTTATACGGATGTCGACGGACCTATTAACTACTCTGAATTAGGTGTATACACTCAAATACAAAAATCATTAGAGCTTTCTGATAATGTAGAAGTAAAGTTAACTGGATCTTTAAGATATGACAAATCAGAATTATTTGATGGTTTTTTCTCTCCAAGATTATCAGCTGGTTTTACAATTAATGAAAATCACAATATTAGAGCATCATTTCAAACAGGATTTAGAAATCCGACAACACAAGACTTATACATCGGATTAGATGTAGGACGTGCAGTTTTAATTGGTGGCGCTTTTGATAACCCTACAAGATATTTAAGAGATTACAACTTAAGTACAACAGGAGCTGCAATAGTAGGACAGCCAAACATTAACATCGATGCCACTGGTGCTTATAATAATTCATTTTTTGCCAGTTCTGTTGGTTCCTTTGCAGCAACAGGAAACCCAGCAGCATTACAAATTGCTAATTCAAATTTTGCTCAACCTGAACAGGTAACTTCTTTTGAAGTAGGATATCGTGGTAAGGTTGAAGGGTTTGTTATTGATGCATCAGCTTACTATAATCAATACCAAGATTTCTTAGCTAATGAGACTGTAATTTCTCCATTTTATGGAGATGTAGGTCTCACGCAAAATATACCAGGGACATCTACACCATTAGCAGTTGCTGCAATTGCAAACGGAGATTTCCAAGCGTATCAAACTTACACAAATTCAGATGTTGATGTTAACTCTTACGGAGCAGCCGTTCAAGTTTCTACAAAAATATTCGATGGGTTTGACTTAAGCGCAAATTACACGTATGCTAAACTAGATTTTGATGTAGACGCCAATCCAGACTTTAGAACAAACTTTAATACACCAGAACACAAGGTAAAAGTGAGTTTTGGTAAAACTGAAGTTGTTAAAAACTTAGGGTTTAATGTTGCATGGAGATGGAGTGATAATTACTTCTGGGAAGCTTCATTTGGAGACGGTGAAATTCCTGCATTTAATGTTTTAGATGCTCAAGTTAATTACAAAATTCCAAGTCTTAAATCAACTTTCAAGCTAGGTGCAACAAACTTATTACAAGACGAATACTTTACAGCATTTGGAACTGGATTTATCGGTTCTCAATACTACATTTCTTGGACAATTAATAATCTATAATTTACAAAAAAATTATGAAAAATATAAAACATATAGCATTATCACTTCTCGCAATTGGTTTTTTGGCCTGTGAGAATGAAACTTTAGACGATTTAAGAGATAGGATAAATCAAGGAGAAGAAGAATTACCAGAATTAATTTCAGGTGAAGCAGACTTTTCAAATTATATTTCTGTTGGAGCTTCATTTACTGCAGGGTACACTGACGCAGGTGTTTTTATAGCAGGACAAGAAGATTCTTTTCCAAATACCTTATCCAAACAATTTGCGAATATTGGTGGAGGCGAATTTGTTCAACCCCTTGTTAATGATAATACTGGTGGTATACTTATTGGAAATAATGCCTCTGGCTATCGTTTAGTATTTGGTGGAGCAGGTCCAGTACCTTTAAACTTATTTTTAGCTAGCCAAGGTGCTCCAATACCTCCAATCACTACAACAACAGCTAGTATTGGTAGTGATTTTAATAACTTTGGTATTCCTGGCGCAAAAAGTTTTCATGTAGTTACGCCTGGTTATGGTGCGTTTAATCCATACTATACCAGAATAGCATCAGGTGCTAATTCAACTGTTATTGGTGATGCTGTAAATCAAAATCCTACTTTTTTCACTTTATCAGAAATGGGTGGTAATGATGTTCTAGGATACGCCACTTCTGGTGGTACTGGAGTTGACCAAACTGGTAATTTAAATGCTGCATCTTATGGAGGTAATGATATTACAGACCCACAAGTCTTTGCAGGCGCTTTAAGTGCTTCTCTTGACGCTCTAACAGCTAATGGTGCTAAAGGTTTAGTTACCAATGTGCCATTTATAACTGATTTACCTCACTTTACAACTGTACCTTTTAATCCAATACCTTTAGATGCAGCTACCGCAGGTGCTGTTAACCAGGCTTATGCCCAATACAACGGTGGATTACAAGCTGCTGCAGCAAACAATATAATTTCTTCTGAGGAGTTAGCTCAAAGAACAATAAACTTCGAAGCTTCGGAGAATAATGCTGTAGTAATTGAAGATGAAACTTTAACAACAGTAATACTTCCTACTGGCCCTGGAACATTTATAACACTCCCAAGCATAAGACAAGCAACAGCAACTGACCTGTTTGTATTACCTGCATCAAGTTTCATTGGTACAGAAGCAGTTCCAGGAAATCCTTCAACTGTAAATGGTGTTGCGATTCCACTTGCAGATCAATGGGTTTTAATTCCTAGCGAACAAGAAGCTATCAGAAATGCAACTATTGCATACAATTCAACTATAGCTAGTATAGCAGATTCTAACCCTAATGTAGGTTTAGTAGATTTAAATGCAGTTTTAGCACAAGCTTCAACAACTGGGATTCAGTTTGATGACTACACACTTAACACAGATTTAGTTTTTGGAGGTTTAGTTAGTTTGGACGGTATTCATCTCACGGGAAGAGGTTACGCATTAATGGCTAATAAATTCTTAGAAGCTGCAGATGCAAACTTTGGATCTAACTTTGTAGCATCAGGAAATGTTGCAAAGGCTGGTGATTTTCCAACAAATTATTCACCTACATTGCAGTAAAATCAAGTCAAATCAAATAACAAAAATGCACTCAATTTGGGTGCATTTTTTTTATATAAAAAAGCTTCACAAAAAAGTCTTTATTTTTTAAATAAAACTCTATCTTTGCAGCGCGAAAAACTACCCTTTAGTATTAAAAAACAAAGCTGTTTTTCACATTTAAACTATTGCAAAACAAAAACATATAAGTAATGTCAAAAGTTACAGGTAAAGTTGCACAAATCGTAGGCCCAGTTATCGATGTAGAATTCGCTGCTGGTTCAGAGCTTCCAAAGATTTATGATTCGTTAGAAATTAACAACCAAGATGGTTCAAAATTAGTATTAGAAGTACAATCTCACATTGGTGAAGATACAGTACGAACTATTGCTATGGATTCATCCGATGGTTTAAGTAGAGGAACAGAAGTTCTTTCAACTGGTGCTCCAATCCAAATGCCAATTGGTGAGGATGTTTACGGACGTCTTTTTAATGTAATTGGTGATGCTATTGATGGATTAGGTGATTTACCAAAGGCTGGTGAAGCAGGTTTACCTATTCACAGACAAGCACCTAAATTTGAAGATTTATCAACATCTACTGAAGTTTTGTTTACTGGTATTAAAGTAATCGACCTTATTGAGCCTTATGCAAAAGGTGGTAAGATTGGATTATTTGGTGGTGCAGGTGTAGGTAAAACAGTATTAATTCAGGAGTTGATTAACAATATTGCAAAAGGTCACGGTGGACTTTCTGTATTTGCAGGCGTTGGTGAAAGAACACGTGAAGGAAACGATTTACTCCGTGAAATGTTAGAGTCAGGAATTATCAAGTATGGTGATGACTTTATGCATTCTATGGAAGAAGGTGGTTGGGACCTTCAAAAGGTTGATAAGTCAATCATGAAAGAATCTAAAGCAACTTTCGTATTCGGTCAAATGAATGAGCCACCTGGAGCACGTGCACGTGTTGCCTTGTCTGGTTTAACAATTGCTGAATATTTCCGTGATGGCGCTGGAGATGGACAAGGGAAAGATGTACTTTTCTTCGTAGATAATATCTTCCGTTTTACACAAGCTGGTTCTGAGGTATCTGCATTATTAGGTCGTATGCCTTCTGCAGTAGGTTACCAACCAACTTTAGCGACTGAGATGGGTGCGATGCAAGAGCGTATTACGTCTACTAAAAAAGGTTCTATTACATCTGTACAGGCAGTATATGTACCTGCAGATGATTTAACGGATCCTGCACCGGCAACAACATTTGCTCACTTAGATGCAACAACAGTATTATCTCGTAAAATTGCAGAGCTTGGTATTTATCCTGCGGTGGATCCTCTAGATTCTACATCGAGAATTTTAACTGCTGATATCTTAGGAGATGAGCATTACAACTGTGCACAACGTGTAAAGGAGTTATTACAACGCTATAAAGAATTACAAGATATTATCGCAATCCTAGGTATGGAGGAATTATCTGAAGAAGATAAAATGGCTGTAGGTAGAGCAAGACGTGTACAACGTTTCTTATCTCAACCTTTCCATGTAGCTGAACAGTTTACAGGTATACCAGGTGTATTAGTAGATATTAAAGAAACAATTAAAGGTTTTAATATGATTATGGATGGTGAATTAGACCACTTACCAGAAGCAGCATTTAACCTTAAAGGTTCTATTGAAGAGGCAGTTGAAGCTGGAGAGAAAATGCTTGCAGAAGCTTAATCTAAAACTCTAAAACTATGTATTTAGAAATTATATCACCAGAAGCTACATTATTTAGCGGAGAAGTAACTAGCGTTGCTGTACCAGGTGTTAATGGAGAGTTTGAAATGTTAACAAATCACGCTCCTATTGTATCTATACTAAAATCCGGAAATGTAACTATCAATGGAGATGTTACTCTTGAAGAGGAAGTTGAAGAGAAATTTACAAAACAAAATGGCAAAACATTATTACCTATCAATTCTGGAACTATAGAAATGAAAGATAATAAGCTAATTATTCTGGCAGACTAACTATCATAACATTATAAAACAAAAAACGCGAAGCAAATGCTTCGCGTTTTTTGTTTTATTAAACTATATCGTATTATAATTGAGCAATACTACTTGTAAAAGCTTCAGTCTCAAAAGCGCCAATAACATTGGTCATGGCATTTGTAAATAAGGCTAAAAAGAGGATAAAGACTAAGAATATGACTGTATAGAATAAGCTTTCAACTGTCAAAGTATAGTTGTTCTTCTTCATATTTAGTGATTGTATTGGTTAGTCAATCACTAATATACTAAATTATTTTAACATTTATTTAACTTATGCTCCGTATTCTATTATTGATAATAAAGTCAAACAACTGTAAATCACTTATAATTTCTTAATTACATTAGTAACAATCCCCCAAATAACAAAATCGTTATCTGCTGTTATCTTTATGATTGGATAGTCTGGATTTTCAGGCTGAAGCCAAACCTCTTCTTTAGAAACTCTTAAACGCTTTACCGTAAACTCACCATCTAAAAAACAGACGGCTATCTTATTGTTTTCTGGTTCTAAACTTCGGTCAATAACTAATAAATCATTATCTTCTAAACCTGCGCCTATCATAGATTGCCCACTTACGCGTGCATAAAAAGTAGCTTCTTTGTTTTTTACCAACTCATCGTCTAAGGACAAGCGCTGTTCTTTAAAATCTTCTGCTGGTGATGGAAAACCAGCTGAAATTCCTGTATCAAAAAAATGAGTGCCAGAATCTTCAGTGTATTCTGGAATAAAAAATGTTAGATTTTCTGATTTATGTAATATCATAATTACTTTATTTTACAACGATAATATCGTTAATGTTTGTGGTATATCTTGGAGATAGACGCTCTTGCTTCATTTTCCATGTACGTTCTAAATCTTGATTACCTAATCTTATTTTATGGTCTTTATATTTTTTATTTAGGTTATCAATCGCAGACATCAAGGGTTTATGTTTTGGGTCTTCAGCATTAAACAAATCTAATTGATAATTATCTGTTGGCACCAATCCTGTAACAATAACACCAGCCTTTTTGTATTTGATTCCTTTTTTATAAAGTTTTTCGACTGCCTTTACAGCTTGCTGACTTATCAATAAAGACGAATTTGTTGGATACGGAAAACTAACCATTCTGCTTCCGCGATGTTGCTCAACATTTTTTTTATGACTATCACTACGAAGCATAACCATAACCATATGGCAACTTGACTGTTGCCTGCGTAGTTTTTCGGCACAAATAGTAGCAAAAGTTGAAATGCGTTCTTTTATGTAATTAATATCATCATAAGTATAATCAAAGCTACGGGTTGTCGCAATAGCTTTTTTTCGCACAGGTGCTTCCATCTCAATTTTAGAAATTCCTTGCAAATCTTTTTGAAGCTTCCAGACTGTAATAGACATCGTTTTACGTACCCATTCAGAATCAAGTTTTGTAAAATCATATGCTGTTTTACAACCTTTAGCTTCCAAACGTTTCTGAATACCCCTACCAACACCCCAAATACTGCTAATTTTAGTCCATTTTAAAGCTTTGATTCGGCTTTCGTCTGAATTTATAACATAGCTTCCTTTTGTCTCTTTTGGAAACTTTCGTGCAATTTTATTAGCTACTTTACTTAGCGCTTTTGTCGGGGCAATACCAACACAAGTAGGTATACCTGTCCACTTTAATATACGCTGTCTCATTTGAAGCCCATAATCTTCAAGATTATAATTTGTAAAACCTTCAAGTTTTAAAAATGCTTCATCTATACTGTAGACCTCAACCTCTGGTGTAAACTGTTTTAAAATATTCATCACACGACTACTCATGTCACCATATAATGGATAGTTAGATGACAACACATGAATGTTATTTGACTTACAGAAATTTTCCCACTTAAAAATAGGTGCTCCCATAGGTAACTGTAGTGCTTTAGCTTCGTCACTTCGCGAAATAACGCAACCATCGTTATTACTTAAAATAGCAACAGGTTTTCCTTGTAAATTAGGATTAAAAACCCGCTCGCAGGAGGCATAAAAATTATTACAATCGACTAAAGCATACATAGACAATAAATATACAAAGTCTACTTAGTTTTTTGAGTTAAGAATTAATCTAAACTAGAATAAAATTACTTTCCGCCCAGCCAAGCTGTTCGTCCACGTTATCAATATCAATGTAGAAATTGTAAGACGATATTTCCTATTAAGAATTAATAAGATTGTTGTAAGCACCTTTCAATTTTTTAATCACTATTTCGATCTCAGTTTCATTTAAATGTCCAAAACCAAACCGAATAGCACAAGTCGTTTTATCTTGATATAAAATAGTTTTTGGTAGAAATAAATCTAGTTTTACAGCTTCTTGAGCCAGTCTAATTAAAGAAATACTTTCTTCAAATTGAACCCAAATTGCTAATCCACCGGATGGTACTTTTAACTTTATAATACCTCTAAAATACTGCTCTAAAAAATGAGATATACAATCACGTCGTCTCTTATAGGTTATACTATTCTTCTTTTTAAGTCGGTATATTTCACCTTCAGAGATAAGCTCAGATAACATTTGCTCTTGTATTAAATCGCCCTGCTTGTCTAATAATTGTAGATAGTTTTTAGCCTCGTTGATAAAATTATCTGGCGCAACTATAAACCCCGTATGAAAACTTGGAAATAACGACTGCCCCAATTTTCCCAAATAAATAACCATACCTCTTGTATCTGCAGTTGCCATTGGTAACATTGCAGAACCATCAAACTGAAAATCGTAATCAAAATCATCTTCGATAATAGCAAAACCAAAATCTTTTGCTAATTGTAATAGCTGTAATCTTCGTTTAGCGCTTAGCCTTACTGTAGTAGGGTAATCTCTATTTGCATTAACGTAAACACATCGTATACTGTTTTTTGTGAAGTGGTTTTTTATATAATCAACATCCAAACCATCATCATCAACTGGTACCGTTTTTATCATCGCACCAGCTTGCTGAAAAATCATGTTAGACGCATAGTTACTTAACTGACCTACCAAAACTAAATCTTGTGGTTGTATTAAAAGCTGAGATACGATATACAGGCTCATTTCTGCACTTCGAGTATTGACTATGTTCTTTGATGAAATTTTAAAACCACGAGTGACATTCAAATAATTACAAAGCTGTGTTTTGAAAACCGAAACCGATTCGATATGCGTTATATTCCATTTATTGATGAGCGATTTTCGTTTCATAGCGGCAGCATACCAACGTGAGAATTGGTGTGTCGGGTGTAACCGTAAATCGGGCTTACCATCATTAATAATATATTTAGACATCGTTTTATCTTCGGTAGAAGCCAAATTAAAGGACTGCTGAAAAGGAAACCCAGAGTCCTCGGGATAATCATAAGCTTCGTTTACTTTTTGCCCTGAAGCTTTAATCTTTGAGAAATTTTCATCTGGTATTAAAACAAAAGTGCCTTTGTTTGCTACTATATTTACCCAACCTTGTGATGCTAATTCATCATAAATAGCCACAGATGTATTCCGATGAATATTTAATATATCACTCAAGACACGAGTTCCCGGTAGTTTACTTCCTTTTGCTAAATAACCTCGCTGTATGCCATTTATGATTTGTTGTGCTACCTGAATATATAAAGGTTGAATGCTACTTTTATCAAATGAAACAAGTTGTGTTATGAGTTCTTTAACCGGACTATTCATTATTTTAAAACTGGACTAGTTTAATCGTCCGGAAAGTTACGACTTTTGCAAAAGTTATATTTACATATTCATAAAAAATAAATGATGAAAAATCATATCTACTACATTGCTATTGTTATGGCTACTACATTTCAGATAAATGCACAAGAAAAGTCTGAAATAGAAACAGATACTTTAAAAGAAGTTGTTGTCACTTCAGCTCGAATAGATTTACCATTCAAAAAAAATTCGAGAACCATAAACATTATTACCCAAACAGATATTAAAAATAGTGCTGCCGTAAATGTTGCAGACCTGTTACAACAAGTGGCTGGTGTAGATGTTAGACGACGTGGTACTGGTGGAAGTCAGGCCGATTTATTTATTCGTGGTGGCGGATTTGACCAAACATTATTACTTATCGATGGGATAAAAATGGACGATGCACAAACAGGACACCATACCATGAATGCTGCGTTACCAATTGAAGTTATTGAGCGTATCGAAATCGTAAAAGGGCCAGCAGCCAGAGTTTTTGGGCAAAATGCATTTACTGGTGCCATTAACATTGTAACCAAAAAAAATATTGAGAATACAGTTTCTGCTAATATTGAAACAGGCTCTTTTGGTCAGTTAAACGGAAACATTACTGCAGGTGTAGATTTAGAAAACTCATCGCATATTGTTCATATTGGTCGTGTGACTTCTGAAGGTTACCGTTTAAATTCAGATTATGATAATTCAAATTATTTTATAAAAAGCACGTTTAACGAGGACAAGCAACCTATACAAATGATTGCCACGTTTATGGAACGTAAGTTTGGTGCTCAAAATTTTTATACGCCGCCAAGTCGTGGATTCACGGAATATGAAGAAACTCAGAATAGTCTTCTTGCGTTCACTACTACTTTTACAAAAGGAAATTTAAAAATCAAACCTCGCGTGTATTGGAGACGTAACCAAGATGAGTTTTTATTGCGTCGAGAAGACCCAAGTTTTTTCAGAAACTTCCACGTATCTAACAAAGTTGGTGCAGAAGCTAACGCTTCATACACTTCAAATTTAGGAGTTACTGGTTTTGGTTTAGACTTAGCCAAAGTAGACTTAAGAAGTAATAATTTAGGAAGTAGAAATCGTTTTATGGCGACTGCTTTTTTAGAGCATCGCTTTAATTTAGCTGATGGCAAATTAGATATCACTCCCGGTGTTGCTGCAACTTATTTTACTGATTTTAAGTTTAATGCTTTCCCTGGTTTAGATATTGGATATTCTATAACAGATAATTTACGTGCTTATGGTAATGTTGGTTATACATACAGAATTCCAACTTACACAGATTTATTTTATAGTGACCCTGCCACCGCAGGTAATCCAAATTTAAAACCAGAAGAAGCTTTTTCTCAAGAAGTTGGTTTAAAATATTTTTCACCTAAATTCAACGCTTCTGTAGCTGTATTTAATAGAGATGCTGAAAATCTTATAGACTACATAAGACCGAATACGACTACTGGTATTTTTACTGCAACAAATATAAGAGATGTTAACACTCAAGGTCTAGAAGTTGATGCAGCTTATAATTTTAAAATCAATGAGTTTAATCAAACTTTAGCTTTTGGATATTCGTATTTAGATGATAATATTATGGATCAAAATCCAGATTTATCGCGTTACTCTTTAAATACATTGAGACATCAATATATCACAAGATTAAGCACACAACTCTTTAAAAATGTACGTCAAAATATTATTTATAAATATGCCGAACGAACTACAGGACAAACCTACAATGTTTGGGATGCTTCTTTAGCTATTCAATTAAAACAGATGGAACTTACTGTAACAGCAAGCAACATTTTTAATGCAGATTATATCGAAGCTGGGTTTGTGCCTATGCCACCAAGTAATGTGTTGTTTGGATTGCGTTATACGCTCAATTAAAGAATAAAGAGATTTAGCTAAATAATGATTCTTTTAAAAAGACCTCGGGTGGTTTAAAATCTTTGAGGTCTTTTTTTTATACAATTATTTAAAAATCATAACGTTTTATTAAATTTGATTTTTAAATTTTCTTACGTTGCAATTGAATCTACAACAAATTCCTCGAGTGAAAACTATCACAAAAGAGAATTTTATTAAAAATTACTTCAAACCACAAAAACCTGTGGTTATTGAATGTTTTGTAGAAGACTGGCCTGCTTACACCAAGTGGAATCTTGATTACATAAAAGAAGTTGCCGGAGACATCATGGTGCCTTTATACGATGATAGACCTGTAGATTACAAAGATGGATTCAATGAAGCACATGCTAAGATGAAGATGAGTGATTATGTAGATTTACTTAAGCGCGAG
Source organism: uncultured Winogradskyella sp. (assembly GCA_905480385.1). Taxonomy (GTDB): domain Bacteria; phylum Bacteroidota; class Bacteroidia; order Flavobacteriales; family Flavobacteriaceae; genus Winogradskyella. Next base: position 26,303 of record CAJQQC010000088.1, on the reverse strand, counting down.
CCAACAAAGTATCGTATTTTTCTCTGGAATATTCTAAAAGAAGTTCCGCAACTTCAAAAAGATTTTAGCTTTCCTAACTTTGGATTACAACTCATGAAAGGGTTGCCAATGCTATTTTTTGGTGGTAGAGATTCGCACACATTTATGCACTACGATATTGATTTAGCTAATATATTTCATTTTCATTTTGAAGGCAAAAAACAATGTATCCTATTTGACCAAAAACAGAATAAATATTTATATAAAATTCCATATTCTTTAATTACTAGAGAAGATATTGATTTTGATAATCCTAATTTTGATAAATGGCCCGCTCTAAAAAATGCAAAAGGTTGGATTTGTAACCTCAATCATGGAGAAGTATTATATATGCCAGAAGGTTACTGGCATCATATGAAGTATATAACACCTGGCTTTTCTATGAGTTTACGTGCTATTGCTCGTAATCCAAAAAATTTAGGCAAAGCGATTTATAATGTGTTTGTAATGCGAAGTTTTGATAATGTAATGCGAAGAATAAAAGGTCAAAATTGGATTGACTGGAAAAATGAACAGGCAATTTTACGGACTAATAAAGCTTAATCTTCTAATTTATCAACTCATTAATTTTCTGATAAACTAAGTTAGATTCCCATCCACGATACAAAAGATAATCTGCAACTTTCTTCCTTTTTTTATATCTATCTTTTTCTTTGACTTGGGCTATTCGTTTTTCGGTTAATTCTTGCAATGTTTTATGATAAACATCTAATTCAATTTCTTTCAATCCGCTCTTTATAGCATAATCAGAAATTTGTCTGAACTTTAACTCTCTTATTATTCTATTTTTCCCCCATTTTTTTATCCTGAATTTTCCTCTTGTAAAAGCCTTCGCAAAGCGTTCTTCGTTAAGATAATTATTCTGAATTAGATGCACTACTATATTGTCAATTGCTTCAGGTATCATTCTCATATTCTTTAACTTATCGGTAACTTCCTTATGACAACGTTCCTGATATGCACAGTAATTTTCTAGCAATATCTGCGCTTCATCAAAAGAATACGTTTTTTTTGAGTTCATTAAACAAAAATAAGTTTAAATTTCGTTATTTTATAAGATATATTATACAACTAATACACTGTTATGCTACGAGAATCCCCCCAAATAGCAATAATACTGTTATTTTTTTCTTTTGTCTCTTATGGGCAAATAATTTCAAAAAAAGCAATCAAAAAATAATTTAACATTGCATAAATCAAAAAGCCTTTTCTATTCGATAAGGCTTTTTTTATAAACTATATTTTGCGGAGATGATAAGATTTCTGCCTGCACCAGAAATACCTGAAGAATAAGCCCTATAACGCTGATCTGTGATGTTTTCTAGACTTACAGTGATATCATATTTATCATTAAACTTATATTGCATTCTTAAATTTAAGGTATACCAAGATGGTGAAAATGGATTACCATTTTTATCCCTAGCATACAAATAATCTTTACTTAATTCTGATGGTGCTAAATTCTCAAAAGATAATTCCCCATTATAATTAGCGAAAAAATCAAACTTAAAATTTTTGTGCTTCCATGCAATATTGGTACGCCCAAAATCTGGCACTATATGTCTTATAGGGTTTTCAGTATTATTATCTTCTTCGATACCTCCAATAATATTATACTGAGACGTAACTCTTAAATTTTCAGAAAAATTAATTTCAAGACCAACTTCAAAGCCATAAATATTTTCTTTTGATGCATTTTGCATAGACTGAACTGTACTTAACTCCCCATCATAGACTATCTCGTTTTGACCATTTAAAGTTGCATTTCTTCTTATAAGTGCATTGTCTAAAAAAGTATAGTATGTTGCCATATCTAACTTAACCCAATCATCAAAATTTAGTTTCAAGCCTAACTCAGCGCCATAAGCATATTCAGGTTTTAATCCATTATTTGGGATAACAACTGAACCTGGTTCAGAATCAAACACCTTACCAATATCGTCAATATTTGGTGCTCTAAATGCTGTAGATGCGTTAAAACTCCATTCTACCATCTTACCAGGAATCCATCTAATTCCAGCTGTTCCAGTAAGTGCCCCTGAATTAATTTCTGAAGTATTAAAGGGAAGGTTTAAAAAAGTGTTATTAGCTTTAAAGTCTGCATTAGCAATAACATGATTATATCTCATACCAGATTGAAATACAAACTTATCATTTGGTCTGTATTTATAACTGGTGTAAGCTGCTATAGATTGCCAAGTAGATCCATCAGGATAACGAGATAATGAAGCTGAATTCTGATTTGTTGTAATATTTGTTTCAAAACCTTCTGAACCAACCATGTTATATAAATATTCTAATCCATAAAATAGGCTTGACTTGTTACCTAACTGTTTTTCTAAATCAAGATTGAAGGATAATGCATCGACTGTTTCAGTTCGGGTTCTGCGGATGTTGGATTGAAAATTTCTATCAATTCTACTTTCTTGAAAGTTTTGATATGCTGCTGTAGCTTTAATCTTATCATAAAAGTTAGAATTACTACTTAGTTTGGTTACCGTCAAATTACTCATAAACCATTTTTGAGGACCATAATTCCACTCAGCTGAACGCAAACCATTATCTCTCGGTCTAATTAACCTATCGTATCTACCATATTCTGATGTCACTGAATAATGTAACCCTAAATCAAACTTTAAATTATCTTCTGGTTCAAAATGAACCTTTTGCATAAGACTAACTTGGTCATAACCTGTAGGATTTTGAACTAAGGGTTCTGAACTATTTATTAATGTATCTACACCATTAATAGTTTGAACAAATTGATTTCTTAGATATTCATCAGGACCGTAATTTCCCATTCTCAAATCACCAAAATTCGAATAACTTACACTTGTTAGGAATCCCCATTTTTGATAGCCTAAATTTACATCTGCATGGAGTGTTTTTTCATTATTTGCTGAAGAATATCGTGTAACGGCATTTGCTTTTAAAAATAATTCATCTTTGTAAGACAATTGCGGTTTTTGTGTATAAAAACTCATAACGCCCCCAATAGCATCACTACCATAAACAACGGAACCTGCTCCAAGAGTAATTTCTGTATTATTTATTGTAAATGGATCTATAGAAATGACATTCTGAACATTACCGCCTCTAAAAATGGCATTATTCATCCTAACACCATCGACAGCAATTAATAGTCTATTAGTTGAAAATCCTCTGATAATGGGACTTCCGCCTCCTAATTGACTTTTTTGAACAAAAATATTACCAGATAATACCAATGCATCTGCACTTGTTTGTGGATTTGCTAGAGTGATGTCTTTAGCGCTGAGACTTAATATTCGTTGAGGAATATCTCTTTTATTTTGTTCGAATTTAGTTGCTGAAATTACGACTTGATTTAGTCCCTCGACATCAGAAACCATTAAAATTTCAAAGTTCTTATTGATGATTTCACGTTTTGAAAATTGAATTTTTTTAAACGAAAAACTTTGAAAAATAATAATCTCATTGTTCTTAAAAATATTTAAGTCCGCCTTACCATCTATATCTGTAACTACTGACTTGTTTTTTTTAAAATTATACAAAACCACTCCAGGAATGGGTTCACTTGACCCAGCATCTTTTACAACAATAGTTTGCGCATGTGCGAAAAACACTGACAAACTTAGCATTAGAACTATAATTTTAAATTTTGAAAAATTCAATGTTGTAGTCAATTTACTAGCGAAAAACTTCACTTAAAACAGTTAATGATTTTGGTTTTTTAAAACCCTCCAAATGTAACTCAAAATATAACAATAGCATACTTAAAAAGTCTTGACGTTCCTGAGCATTCATCTTTACAGAAGTCAATTCATCAAAATTTATGCCCAGCAGTTGTTTTAGTAATGTTAAATTTTTTCCTGAAACAGAATAACTCCCTGTTGAAAATGCTTCAAAAGAACCTAACTGTAGGTTAAAAAAATCTGATTCGCCTTTTGACTTATCTGGCTGAAATCCTAAATATCGTGATAGTTTTAATAAAAAAAGAATATGGAAATTTGCATAATGCTCTTCATTATCCAGATACTGAAATGCGGTTTCGATAAAATGAAATAAGCCTTCATTTTGCTCTTCTTCTTTTAAAATGTTAGAGAGTAATTCAGACAGAAACAAAACAATTGCACTTTTATAGACATTGGCATAAAGCGTTTTATAAATATAACTCGATTTTATATCCTTAAGATAATGCAGTGATTGATTTGATTTATAATTTTCTTCTACAGATAACTGCATCAAAGGCTGAAAATAAACAACTTTTGAACGGTTAGCTTTTGAAGATTTTAAACCTCCTTTAATAAGGTAACTTACCACACCACGATGTTTTGTATATGCTCGGACTATAAGGTCATAGTCTTTATACTTGATTTTACTGAGAACAATAATGTGAGACTTTATAATCATATGATTTATGATTATCTAACAATAAGAAGTTTCAAAATTTTACTTTCAAAAGTATCCAAATCATTAATAATTATGAGGTATACGCCAGAGGCTACAACATTATTTGCTAAGTTTTTTCCGTTCCATATACCTGTACCTCCATCGATAGCAAAATTAGTTCTTAAATTAGAATTTCTTCTATTGACTCTTGATTGGGCTTCTGCAACTAGGTTTCCGGTAACATCAGTAATTTTTACATTTACATTTTCTGTAAGCCCAACAATCTTAACTCCTTTATTAATATCATTTAAATCACTAGCCCCCAAAATATTATACTCTGGTCTTACAGGATTTGGATATACATAAGCATCAGTTAACTCCTCAACAGTTGCAGAGCCACCTGCTCTAAATGATAATAATCCATTTGGTGTAGAGAAATATACGGTACCATTACTCTCTTCAATAGATATATCATTAATGGCATTTGTTGGTAATGGAGAATTGTCTTTTGTAAAATGGTAAATAGTTGTTTGTCCATTTGGACTAACATAGAATACGCCAGAATCTACAGTTGCAATCCATTTATTATTGGAACCATCTACCTCGATATCTGTAATAGCTTGGTTTTCTAAGAGCTCTCTAGCTAGGCCATCTTCAAGAAATATGATTGGTTCTACAACAATATTTTCATCATCAAAAAATCCAGATGTATTAAACAAAACCCTTAACCCAAAACCTGTACCAATCCATAATTGGCCTGAGTTATCAATCGCTAAAGTTCTTACCCAACTTGTCGGTAAGCCTTGGGTTTCGTTCTTAATTTGCTTTATTCTAGGACTTTCATTTTCGTTATACGCAATCAATCCATTAAAGAAAGACCCAATCCATTTTGTTTCTGTATTATTATCTACGGCTATGTCATAGAATCCTGTCTCATCAAAAACTGGATCTTCAATAAAATTTTCAAAACTAAATGTACGCCATTGATTACTTGCAGGGTTATACGATTTTAATGCCAAGTCGACTCGACTTGTCATATTCCATAAGTTACCTTCGTCATCAAAGGCTGAAGCACCTGTTCTAATATCAATTAAATCTGGTAATGAAGGAAAAATTAATGATTGTAATGGGCTATTTGTTTCATCAAAAAAATTAGTGGCCTCAAAATTATTAAACTCTAACATTCCATCAATAAAAGAACTCACAAATACTTGATTTGGATTTTCGGGATTAATGGTGATTTTATTCAACTCTCGCATACCTAAAAGACTATCAAACGGCTTATTATCCCATTCTTCATCTCTTAATATACTAATACCTCTGCTATTTAAAGGATAAGGATTTAGAAATTGATCATGCTCTCCAAAAGTAACCCATACACCATTTCTGAAAGCCTGAATTTTGAAGCCGTTATTACGTAACGGACCATCTGGACGTATTTCGTTAAAAGTAACAAGGTCATTTATATTGGTTTGTAAAACTCCAAAACTACTTGTCGCTATGTAAATTTCGGAATTCAAACTTATCGCAGTACTAAAGTTTGTATCATATTCAATAGTCTGATTTATCTGGGCTGTTAAACTAGCTGCTGAATTAAATATAAATACGGAATCTGGTGTAGTATATAATAGTTGCCCATCTACCGCTTCAGAATCCAGAGGCAATACACCAAAGTTAAAAACAGGTGTTAATGCATCGTTTATAAACTCGATAAGATTTCTATTCGTGCGTAATCCATATAATCGATTATCGACTGTTTCTATAGACACATAACTTCCACTTGTTATAGTTTGCCACTGACTTGAGTCTATAATGTTGGGGTTTGTCAATGCACCTTTTCTTATACCATTGCCACCATTACAAGCCGCATAAATAAAGTCATTAAAAATAGTTGTTTTTTCAACTGGAATTTGAGTGTTATTATCACCTATAAAATAAGTGTCTCCGAACTCTAGACGCTCTAAATCATAAACAGAAATACCAAAATCTGTAGAAATGTAAGCAAACCCATTATCCTCATTAAAGTCATTGATAGTTTTGATACTAGGATCTATACTTTCTTTTTCTAATATGTCTACAACGCTAAGAACACTTTGGTCAGATTCAAAATAAATTTCAATGAGCCCGTTCTTATAACCTATTAGTAAAAGTTGGTTTTCTTCACTAAACTCTATCGTAGAAATTAATTCACCTGAAAGTCCCTGAATGGTAGTGACTTTTTCAACTTCATTTGAATTAATATCGTAACTAAAAATTACATTTTCTGATGCTGCGTATATTTTAAAATCACTTCGTGTAATATCAACAATGTCAAAAAAAGAAAAATAATCTTGCCATAATGCAGAAAAGTCTTGTGCAGTAGTTGTTGCAACAAAACTGATAGTTAGAATACAAACGAGAAAATGTCGTTTTAGCATTAGTTTTTAATTTTGTTCAAATATATTTATAAGTAACGTTATTTATTGTGTTATCATATATAAAAAAAGCTCCTACTTTATTTGCAGGAGCTTTAATTTATTCTAGATATCTATTTATACTACACCTTGAGCCAACATAGCGTCAGCTACTTTTACAAAGCCTGCAATATTTGCACCTTTAATATAATCGATAGAACCGTCATCATTTTTTCCATATTCTACACAAGAATCATGAATATCCTCCATAATATCTTTTAATCTCGAGTCTACTTCTTCTCTAGTCCAACTGATTCTTAATGAATTTTGACTCATTTCTAAACCAGATGTTGCAACACCACCAGCATTAGATGCTTTTCCTGGTGCAAATAAGATTTTCCCTTTTTGGAACTCATGAATAGCTTCTGGTGTTGATGGCATGTTTGCACCTTCAGAAACACACATACACCCATTATCTATAAGTTGCTTCGCTTCTTCCCCATTTAATTCGTTTTGAGTTGCACAAGGCAAAGCAATATCACAAGGAACTGACCAAGGTCTTTCCCCTTTAAAATATTTAGCATTAGTGTATTTATCTACATACTCACTGATACGGCCTCGCTTTTCATTTTTAAGTTCCATGACAAAAGCTAATTTTTCAGAATCAATACCATCATCATCTAAAATGTAACCTCCAGAATCAGAAAACGTCAAAACAGTTGCGCCTAGTTCTACAGCTTTTTCTGCGGCATATTGAGCCACATTACCAGAACCAGAAATCACTACTCTTTTACCTTCAAAAGAATCACCTTTAGTTTTAAGCATATTGTCAGCAAAATATACATTACCGTAACCTGTAGCTTCTGGACGAATTAAAGAACCACCCCAGGATTGTCCTTTTCCTGTAAGAACACCTGTAAAAGAGTTTTTTAATTTTTTATACATCCCAAACATATATCCAATCTCTCTTCCTCCAACACCGATATCACCGGCAGGTACATCTGTATTATGTCCTATATGTCTAGAAAGCTCTGACATAAAAGAATGACAAAAACGCATAATTTCATTGTCACTTTTTCCTTTAGGATCAAAATCTGAACCTCCTTTTCCGCCTCCCATTGGCAACGTCGTTAATGCATTTTTAAAAACTTGTTCAAAAGCTAAGAATTTTAAGATACTTGCATTAACTGAAGGGTGAAAACGAAGACCTCCTTTGTAGGGTCCAATCGCAGAGTTCATCTGTATTCTGTAACCTCGATTGACATGAAGCTCTCCAGAATCGTCTACCCAGCATACTCGAAAAGAAATTAATCGTTCAGGCTCTACCATACGAAGCAAAATATTTTTTCCATTGTAAATATCATGCTTTGCGATATAAGGAATTACAGTCTCTGCAACTTCCTCAACTGCTTGTAAAAATTCTGGTTCGTGTCCATTACGTTTTCTTACTTCATCTAGAAATGCTTCAATTTTTTCTTTCATATTGAAATATTATTAATGTATTCTTATTTTAAAGCAACAAAGATACATTATCTGTAAAAAAGAACATTTATTTTTTTAATATTATCAATATCTTTTTGAAGTATAATTTTTAGTTTAATTTTACATTGAATTACAATAATTATGCATTTCGTCTGTTTTATTTTGTATTTCATCGATATTTTTTATATTTGTCCATGATCAAGCCCCTAAAAAGCTAACCTATGACCATAAACCTTAGGCTATTACTCATTTTTTGCGTTATATTATTTGTAACTCAAGCATCACTAGCCCAATTTGGTTTTTCTCACGAAGTTGGAGTTATTGCTGGGCCTGTTCAGTTTCGTTCAGATTTTGGGCAACGTTTTAATGAAAAAAATAACATAGGTAATACTGGTTATGGTATTGGTCTAATTCATTACATAAATTTTTCTTACAAAGCCGATTGTAATTGTTATACTGCTGACAATTATTTTAATGATCATTTCAAACTAAGAAGTGAAATCTCTTATAACAAAACAAAATTAGACCATTTTGGTCGTTGGGTAGATGCAAGTCAATTTGGTATTGATGGCCAGAGGTTACGAGCACACTCTGGAGAAGCAGAAAACTTTGATATTGGAATGCAGCTTGAATATTTTCCTTACAGCATTAGAGCATTTTCATCCCAAACAGGTGGTTGGGCTCCATTTATAAGTTTTGGAGTACATTATACGACCTCAAATCCGAAGCAGTTTACAACTTTTGCTCGACAAGGTGGTAATGGGATATCTGACGAAAATATATTTAACCCTGATAACATTTATGGCCCTTGGATACAAGCAAGTGGTGGCGAATACCCAATCGACACAAGTCAAATCAACGCTTGGTCAGTTGTGTCTAGTATAGGTACAAGGTATAAACTCACCTTACTATCAGATTTAATGATAGATTTTAGGTTCCAATATTACTTTAGTGATTGGATTGATGGTCTTAACCACAAACTACCTTCTAACAAGTTTAATGATGTGTTAGTATGGCTAAACCTTGGATATATTTATTATCTAGATTAGAAAATATTTATCCAATAGCTTGGTTTAAATCTGCAATCAAATCCATTTTATCTTCAATACCCACGCTTAATCTAATTAGTGCATCGACAACACCTACTTTTTCACGTTCTTTTTTTGGTATACTTGCATGAGTCATACTTGCAGGATGTCCAGCTAAAGACTCAACACCACCGAGAGATTCTGCCAATGTAAAAATCTTCAATTTTTCTAGGAGTCTTAAAGCTTCGTTATAATTATTTCCTCTGGTTACAAATGATACCATACCTCCAAAATCGTGCATTTGAGATTTTGCAATATTGTGGTTAGGATGACTTTCAAAGCCTGGCCAATAAACTCTTTCAATTTTTGGATGATTTGCTAAAAATTCTGCAATAGCTTTTCCATTTTCACAATGGCGTTGCATTCTTACATGAAGTGTTTTTATACCTCTTAAAGCCAAAAAGCTATCTTGAGGTCCGCAAATAGCACCACTTGCATTTTGGATAAAATACAAACGGTCTGACAAATTTTTGTCTTTTACAATTAATGCGCCCATTACTAAGTCGCTATGACCTCCAATATATTTAGTTGCCGAATGCATGACGATATCAGCTCCTAAATCTAATGGTCGCTGTAAATAAGGTGTCGCAAATGTATTATCGACAGCTAGCATGGTATTTCTATGTTTTGATATTTCTGCAATAGCTTTGATATCAATAATATTCATCATTGGGTTTGTTGGTGTTTCCACCCAAATCAATTTTGTGTTTTCATTGAGGTAGCTTTTAATATTATCAGCATTTTCCATATTCACAAAATGAAATTTGATTCCGAAGTCTTTATAAATTTTCGTAAACAAGCGATAACTGCCGCCATATAAATCGTTAGTAGAGATAACCTCATCACCAGGTTCTAATAATTTTAAAATAGCGTCAATAGCAGCCAAGCCAGAGGCAAAAGCTAATCCGTAATTTCCGTTTTCTATACTAGAAAATGCATTTTCTAAAGCATTACGGGTTGGATTATGTGTCCTAGAGTATTCGTAACCTTTATGACCTCCGGGCGTTGTTTGTCCGTAAGTCGATGTTTGATAAATCGGTGGCATTACAGCACCATATACTGGGTCAAGTTTTTGACCTCCATGGATTGTTTTGGTATTGAATTTCATAGAAAAATGATTTGAAAGCATAACAAATCTAACTCTAAATTCGTTGTATTCAAACGTAAACTATACCTTTATTGAATGTTTAACAAAAGTCATTTAAGTTTGAAAAAAATAGCATTATCTCTATTTTCATTATTTATTTTAGTGTCTTGTGAAGAAGAAGTAAAACCATTAACATTTTCAACTTCTCATATAGAAAAAAAGTTTGAAGCTGATATTGAAGTAGCTTACGATCTGGTAAATTCAAAATCTGAAGTTGCATTAAATATAAATAAGCTTATAGAGTCAGCCATATTAAAATGCATCCCGAGCTCAAAAAACGAAACCTCTATACACGAAGCCCTTTTAGCTTTTGACGAGGAGTACAAAGCTTTTAAAATAGAGTTCTCAGACAGTGAACAAACTTGGGCTTTGGCTATAGAAACTGAAGTACTTTACATAACCGAAAGCATAATTACGATGGGATTAAGTGTCTATTCTGATACTGGTGGTGCTCACGGTAGTGATACTATTCAATTTTTAAATTTTAATCCTGAAACTGGAAATTTGTATTCAAATGAAGATTTGTTTACTAATATCGAAGGTTTTAAAACATTAGCCAAAACTTATTTTTTGGACCATATGAAAAATGAGGGTTCTAATATTTCAGAATTTTTCTTCGGAAAGGATTTTCAGCTTCCTGAGAACATTGGATTTAATGAAGAAGGTGTTATTCTACTTTATAATGTTTATGAAATAGCTTCCTACAATCAAGGCTATACAGAGTTTGTAATTCCTTTAGAAAATGTTCTTCAGTTTCTGAAGATTTAGTTAGAATATCGCTTCGTGATTCCTTTGATTATTGGCCCGACAGTCAATCCTTGCCCAACGATTGATACTATAACTACAATGTAGGTAATCACTAAAAATAAATCTTTACTCATGTCTGCCGTTAAACTTAATGCTAGAGCGATAGAAATACCTCCTCGCAAGCCACCCCATGTCATAATCAATGTTGTTTTTGGCACAAAATCTAATCGTTTAGCGAAAAACTTTATTGGCAGAAATAAAGACATATATCTACACATTAATAATATTGGAATAGCTAAAAGACCTGCATAAACATAACCCATATCCAAAGGTAAAACTAACATTTCCATTCCAATCATTACAAATAAAATAGTATTAAATAACACGTCAATCAATTCCCAAAATTTATCTACATAAACTTCTGTTATATCGGACATTGATGTTTCTCTAACTGTGTCATTTCCTACTATTAAACCTGCTGTGACCATAGATAGAGGTGCTGACAGATGCCATTTATCAGCTAAAAGTGTTCCGCCCATTACAACTGCAAGTGTAATAATAACCTCTACTTCATAATTGTTTATGGATTTCATTAATCTATAGGCTAACCAACCTAATAAACCTCCAAGTAATATGCCACCTCCAACTTCTTGAATAAAAAGTGTTGCTATTTCAGAAAGCTCAATAGCAGCATCAGGTTTCTTTGCAATAGCATAAATAGTCAAAAATATGACGACACCAACACCATCATTAAATAAAGATTCTCCAACTATTTTTGTTTCTAATTTTTTAGGCGCACCTACCTTTTTAAGAATACCCAAAACAGCAATTGGATCTGTTGGAGAAATCAATGCTCCAAAAAGGAGACAATGAATAAAGTTCACATTAAAACCCATGGCTGTTAAAAGCGGATACATTATTACACCTACTAACAATGTAGATACTAGAACACCAACAGTAGAAAAAGCTAAAATTGGCCATCGCTGTATTTTCAATTGGTCAAAATTAGTGTGTAATGCTCCTGCAAAAAGAAGAAAACTCAACATGACATCGAGTAATAAAGAACCAAAATTAATATTAGTTATAAAGTCTCGTTCAGTTTGTAGAATGGTATCATCAAATTGCCCAATAATTACAGCTACTAAAGTAAAAACTATTGTGATTAGCACTAAACCAATAGTGATTGGTAATTTTAAAAATCTCACATTTATATAACCAAAAAGTGCCGATATAACTATCAGTGTTGATGCAATACCAAAATAATCCATAGTCTTAAAGTGATTTAATTAAAGCTAAAATATAACCCAAGTGAATGCCTTCATGAAAATTATTAAATACCAATGCTTCATCTACACTTGTTAATGTACTTCCGGTAGAAACAGTGTATTCTTTATAGTTTTTAAAAGCTCTAGCATTGTAGTCCACTTCTGTTTGGTCTAACGGTATAAATAATAAATTACGGATTTCATCAACTTCTGATTGAGATAAATTACGCTCAGTTTTTGTACCTTTTCTATATTCTGAAATCATTTTATCAGATAAAACGCCTTCTAATCCAGATAATTTATAGATTAACAACTGCTGTGTAACAATGCAATGTGCAATATTCCAAATAATATTATTTCTGAAACCTTTAGGGACTTTATTCAATTCTTCTAGACTGAACTTGTCTAAAAACCCTTGAAATAAAACTCTATTTTTTCTCGTAATATCTATACCGTAATGCATTCTTATATTTTTATTAAAAGCACAGTTTATTCTTTTTAAAAGAATTTACTTTGCACCTACAAATTACGTCATTATTTAAAGATGAAAAAAATATATCACCTAAGTACTTGCGATACTTGCAAACGAATAATTAAAGAACTTGATGTGCCGTCACACTTTATAAATCAAGACATAAAAACTGAAGCTATCACTTTGGCTCAAATTGAAGAATTAAGAACTATGACTGATAGCTACGAAAGTTTGTTTAGCAAACGTGCAAGATTATACAAAGAGTTGGGTCTTAAAGAAAAGACAGTCTCTGAAGATGATTATAAAAACTACATCTTAGAACATTATACTTTTTTGAAACGCCCAGTAATCATTTTTAATGATAATATATTTGTAGGCAACTCAAAGAAAACGATCCAAGCTGCTAAAACAGCAATACATGAAACGAGCATACTCTAAATTTTATCACCAAAAAAGAATAATTAATAGCGAACAGCATGTGACCTGTAAAAAACAATATATATAACCACATGAAAAGTAGAAACTTAGCTATAGTTGCTTTATTCTTAGTACAACTACTCTACGGCTTTAACTACACGTTTGCTAAAACCGTAATGAATGAAGGTTACGTAAAACCTTTTGGTTTTGTTTTGCTTCGTGTTGCGGGCGCTACTTTACTGTTTTGGTTAATGAGCCTTTTTTTACCAAACGAAAAAATTGATAAGAAAGACTTCTTTCAGCTTTTCTTAGCGTCAGTTTTTGGTGTGTTTATAAATATGCTTCTATTCCTAAAGGGTTTGGAATTCACAACACCAATACATGCCTCTACAATAATGACAATCACACCTATTGTAATTTTAATTCTTTCTGTATTTATGTTAAAGGAGCGTATAACAAGCCTTAAAATATTAGGTGTTATTATTGGTTTTATAGGCGCTCTTATATTAACACTTTATGGGCAATCAGCAAGAGCAGCTGATAACATTCTATTTGGGAATTTAATGATATTTTTAAATGCCGTCTCCTATAGTGTTTATGTCATTCTTATTAAAAAATTAACTGCAAAATATCATCCATTTACATTTATTAAATGGCTGTTTTTGTTTGGACTTATTTTAGTAACACCATTTGGATTTTCAGAAGTACAAGAAATTCAATGGCAGAGTTTTACACCCTATGTGACATTCTCAGTTATTTTTGTTGTTGTAGGTGCTACTTTTGGAACTTATCTTTTAAATCCACTGGCAATTAGTCGATTAAAAGCATCTACAGTAGGGATATTTATTTATCTTCAACCTGTAATCGCTGGGCTTTTTGCAATTTTAAATGGTGTAGATTTTGTCGATGCTATAAAAATTTCTGCTATGTTACTCATATTTTTAGGTGTCTATTTTGTGAGTAAAAAGCCCAAAACCACAAACTAATTTGTCTTTAAAGACTAAAATATTTGATGCAGTACATAAAATCCCTCAAGCTTATTGGGATAGTCTTAAATGCAGTACAAATATTTACTATTCTCCAGAGTTTCTTGAAGCATTTGAAAAAGCAAATTGTGACATAGATTTTAATTATGTCTTTGTCACCAGAAATGGGGAAGCTATAACATTTGCCATCACCCAATTAGTGACTATTAGTATTGAAACAATTACCCAGAATATAAAAATGAATGCTTGGTTAAAACGAAATATTAACTATTTGTTTTGCAATAATCAAATACGAATTCTGTTTTGTGGAAATATCTTTTTGAGTGGTGAATATGGCACTTTTTTAAAAGAAGGTGAAGATAAAAAAGAAGCCTTCGAAACACTTGCCGAAGGCATTAGAAGATTGTCAAAATCTCAAAAAAAATTGACTGGCCTTTTTGTAAAGGATTTTAAAAACGAGTCACTTTACATTACAAAACATTTAGACAAATATGGTTACACACCCATGCATGTAGAACCAAACATGATAATAAATCTAAAGTCAGAATGGCTAACTTTTGAAGACTATAAAAAAGCATTGAAATCTAAATACCGTGTAAAAGCCAATAAAGCAGATTCTAAAAGCTCTATTTTAGTTTCAAAAGCATTTGATGATCAGGATATAGAAAATCATAAAAAAGAACTACAGGAATTGTATCAAAACACGATTAATAGTGCCGATTTTAATGCTCAGATATTAGACCTTAATACCTATACTTTTTTAAAAGCTAGTTTTTCTGAAGCGTTTACCGTTATCGGTTATTTCTTGGAAAATAAACTTGTTGGTTTTTTATCTGCAATGAAAAATCAGGACAACCTTGATGCGCACTTTATCGGCTTAGATTACAAAAAAAACAAGGAATTTGCCATTTATCCAAGAATATTAAATGATTACGTAAGGCTTGGTTTAGAGACAAAAGCAAAACGCATTAATTTAGGACGTACTGCCTCTGAAATAAAAAGTACACTTGGGGCCGAACCTGAAGCTCTGACTTGTTATTTTAAACATAAAAAAGCTTTACTAAATACTATGATAAAGCCTTTTGTAAAAAATGTTACTATCAAAACTTTTAAACAGCATAAGCCGTTTAAGTAAGTTTATTACACCTCTAAATTCTTCGGCTTAACACCATGCTTTCGTGTGTCTTCTTTTGTTAATGTTTTAAAACTTTCAGACTTTGGAAATTTCTCTGCTAACTTCTTTAAAGTCTCCGGCAATGGGCAAAGTTTTCTTGTTTTTAAATCAATCCAACCTCCTTGCATTTCGCAATGCGCCAAATTTCTGCCTTTATGGTCATAAAAGTTATGTTCAAACAAAAAAAACATACCATCTTCACTTAATCCAGACACTTCTATAGTCACTGTTATTGGAGCGCCAATAAAAGATTCTTTAAAATAAAACATATGCTCATAGAATACAACAGGTCCAATGCCGTGTTTCATTATTTGTGTCATTGAAAATCCTTGTTCTGCAAAAAAAGACATACGCGCATGGCTCATAAAATTTGTATAAGCAGAGTTAGCTAAATGTCCGTTAGCATCGACATCACTCCATCGGATTTCAAATTGTTTTTTGTACATAATTTCATTCATTTTATTGAAGCTGCAAAGATAAAATTAAAACCGTTCTATTTTGTACCTTTGACCAACTTTAAAAGTTCTATGTTACATGATACAATCTATGACTGGTTACGGGAAATCTGTGCTTCAGCTTCCTGCCAAAAAAATTACAATAGAGTTAAAATCACTTAACAGTAAAAATCTTGATCTTAATGCACGTATGCCATCTATGTATCGTGCCAAAGAGTTAGATATCCGTAAACTTATTGCTAAGCATTTGGTAAGAGGAAAAATAGATTTTTCGCTTTATGTCGAAATTACAGGAGAAGATTCTAGTTCAAAGATTAATAAAACTGTTGTAAAAGATTACATAGATCAACTGAAGGATGTTGTTAATGGCGATCCAACTGAGCTTTTAAAAATGGCCGTAAGATTACCTGATGCTATTACTACTGAGCGTGATGAGATTGACGAGAACGAATGGTCTGCAATACAAGCTGAAATAAATAATGCTATTGATCGTATAAAAACGTATCGTAAAGATGAAGGTAAAACCTTAAAAAAAGATTTTGAGAACCGTATTGCAACGCTACGAGATTTATTAAATCAAGTTATAAAAATGGATCCAGACCGCATTGATGGTGTTCGAACTAGACTTGAAAAAGGTATTGCGGATATTAAAGAAAAAGTAGACGAAAATCGCTTTGAACAAGAACTGGTATACTACATTGAAAAGTTTGATATTACAGAAGAAAAAGTACGCCTAGATAATCATTTAGACTACTTTACAAGTTCTTTAAATTCTAGTGACTCTAACGGAAAAAAACTTGGATTTATCTCACAGGAAATAGGAAGAGAAATTAATACCATTGGTTCAAAATCTAACTATGCACCGATGCAAAAATTAGTCGTACAGATGAAAGATGAGCTAGAAAAAATTAAGGAACAAATGCTTAATGCCTTATAGTTTATGACTGATAAAAAACAAGGCAAACTTATTGTATTCTCAGCGCCTTCTGGGTCAGGAAAAACAACAATTGTACGCCATTTACTAAAGCAAGAAGAACTTAATTTAGAGTTCTCCATTTCTGCAACTTCACGTGAAAAACGAGGAAAAGAAGAAGATGGCAAAGATTATTACTATCTATCTCTCAAAGAATTTAAAAACAAAATTAAAGCTGACGAATTTTTAGAATGGGAAGAAGTCTATCGAGATAACTTTTACGGTACTCTAAAAACTGAAATTAAACGTATTTGGGCAAAAGGAAAGCATGTTATTTTTGATATTGATGTTTCTGGTGGTTTGCGTATAAAACGTAAATTTCCAGAACAAACCTTAGCGCTTTTTGTAAAACCTCCAGACTTAAATGAGTTGGTAAGGCGTCTTAAAGATAGAGGCGAAGAAAGTGAAGAAAAGATAAGTATGCGAGTATCCAAAGCTCCTGCAGAGCTGGCTACTGCCCCTTTATTTGATGAAATTATTATTAATTCTGACTTAGAAATAGCATTACAAGATGCTTATAAACTAGTTTCAGGTTTTTTAAAAGATTAAAATGAAAATTGGTCTCTATTTCGGAACATTTAACCCAATTCATATTGGCCACCTTACCATTGCAAATCATTTACAACAACATAGTGATCTAGACCAAGTATGGTTTGTTGTTACGCCATTAAGTCCTTTTAAAAAGAAAAGTAGTTTATTAAATAATAATCAACGTTTAGAAATGGTCTATCGCGCTACAAAAGATTATGATTATTTGCGTCCAAGTGATATTGAATTTAATTTAAAACAACCCAATTATACTATAGATACATTAACCTATTTGGGAGAGAAATTTTCAGAACATACTTTCTCACTAATTATGGGCGAAGATAATTTGAAGAGTTTTCATAAATGGAAAAACTATGAACTCATACTAGAAAATCATAACATATTTGTGTATCCTAGAATTTCTAAAGGCCAGGTTGAAACAAGATTCGATGGGCACAAAAAAATCCACTACATCTCAGCACCCATTATGGAATTATCTTCAACATTTATAAGAAAATCCATAAACGAAGGTAAAAATATTAGACCTATGTTACCTGAGAACGTTTGGGAATATTTGGACGAAATGAATTTCTATAAATAAACAAGGCAACCTAAGAATAGATTGCCTTGTTTTTACATTGATATTTTAATTATTATCTGGTTCCATCATCATCTGGTGTTTCAGTATCAACAACATCACAAGATGTTTGAGACGCCTGAATATACATGGCCCAACTGTTACCATCAAAGTCCATAACAGTATATTCTTCTTCAGAATTATCTTCTGAGTTTTGTCCTCCTATTTGACCAGCCCATGCTGTTTCTCCTCCATTTGAGCTGCTAACTTCTGCATGAGCAGCAAAACAATATAAATCCGTATAATCAGGAAGAATATTTAAATTAATAAAGTAAACGACCTCATTTATAGTTTCACTATGGGGTTGTGTGTGCTCGAAATGTCCAATCTTCGGATTACCAGAACCTGTTTCTGGCACCCATTCCTCATTGCAATCACCGATACTCATGTGAGTTAAATCAATTTCCCAATCTCCAATAGTTGAGTAAGTTAATATTAAATGTGTATCATTTCTATCTATGGTTACTGTTCCAACAATATCATTTTGTCCTGCAATTAAATCAACTGTTATACAAGGTTCATCCAACGATGATCTAAGGTTGTTATTAGAACTTATTCCCTCTTTTACAATAAAATTATTTTGATTACTTAAATCTTCATTAATGCTATCTTTTTGACAACTAAAAAATAATGATACTGATAAAATACTAGCTAAGAAAAATTTTGGTTTCATAATTTAAAATATTTTTCAAGTTATTACTCGATAAAACTACCATTATTATCGATTATAAAATAAAATAATCGATAAAACGCATAATATTTTAACTATTTGTAGTATTTTCTTACTAAAAATGATAGAAAGCATTTACTAAATGCTCAATCTTAAAAATTCCTTTTTCTTTTACAATCGCTATAATATCAAACCGCACCTCAACGTCTAAATCATTAACTGTGACATACTCATCAACTGCTTTTACTAAATTTTTTATTTGTTTTGGCTTTACAAAATCTTGAGGTTTACCAAAATCAGCATTGGAACGCGTTTTCACCTCAATAATGGCAAGTACATCTTTTTTTTGAGCGATAATATCAACTTCGGCTTTTTCGAAACGGTAATTACGAGAAATAATGTCGTATTCATTTTCAAGAAGGAAATCTACTGCAAGCTGTTCTCCTTTTTTACCTAATTCATTGTGTTGTGCCATTTCAGTTTTTATATTTAACTGAAGATATATTCTTTTCAACTTTTAGTTCGATAGTCTTACCTAAAATCATTGAACGATTATCTTTCTCATGACCTGCTGGCATATTAAAAGCAATTGGGAAATCGTATTCTGAAAGTGCTTCTAAAATGAGTTGCTCTACAGATGTACCCCAAAGAGTTGTATTTTTCCTCATTTTGGACATATCGCCAACTAAAAGACCTTTCAAGTTTTCAAAATAACCAGCACGTTTTAAGCTCTGTAGCATTCTGTCGATATGGTATTTATACTCTCCTACCTCTTCAATAAATAAAATTTTACCCGAAGTGTCGATACTTGTTTCAGAACCTAACATTGTATGTAAAATTGTTAGGTTTCCTCCAACCAATTGTCCTGAGCTTTCGCCAATTCTATTATATTGAGAACCTACTAATGTATAGTTTACTGGTTTACCAAAGATTGTAGATTTAAAAGTACTAACTGATTCCTTTATCTCATTCAAATCCTTAGTCAAGCTTACACACATTAACCCATGTAAAGACTGAAAACCTTTGTTGTGAAATTGATTATGCAAAGCAGTAATATCACTATAGCCAATTAACCATTTCGGGTTTTGTCTAAACTTTGTATAGTCTAATTTATCTAAAATTCGCACGGTACCATAGCCCCCACGTGCACACCAAATAGCACTAATTCTAGGATCATCCATTGCTTCTTGAAAATCTTCACATCGCTGCTCATCAGTTCCTGCAAAATGGTCATCATTACTAAATACATTCTTTCCAATAACTACATGCAGTCCCCAACCTTTTAATAAATCTATGGCTTGATTAACCTCACTTTGTCTGTTTTTTAATATCCCAGATGGAGCTACAATAGCAAGTGTATCTCCAGCTTTTAAAAATTTTGGTTGAATCATTTCAATACTTTGTTTTGAAGAATTTTGAGCATAAAAATTTGTTTTAAAAGCAAAACACAACATTAACAATATAATCAATATTTTACCTCTCAAAATCATAAAAAGTGCTTTTTGTAAATGTACATTTTTTTTCTATATGGCCCTTATAATGTGTACTTTTGTAAATCTAATTTTTATTAAACTATGGCCAAAAGATATACCATAACAGCTGCATTACCTTATACAAACGGACCTATTCATATAGGGCATTTGGCTGGTGTTTATGTGCCTGCAGATATCTATTCGAGATACTTAAGACTAACAGGTAACGATGTTGCATTTATTTGTGGTAGTGACGAACATGGTGTGCCAATTACCATTAAAGCAAAAAAAGAAGGTGTAACACCGCAAGATATTGTCGATAAATTTCATAAAATTATAAAAGAGTCTTTTGAGGATTTTGGCATTTCATTTGATAATTATTCGCGTACTAGTGCTAAAATTCATCACGAAACAGCATCAGAGTTTTTTAAAACCTTGTATAGTAAAAATGAATTTGTCGAAGAAGTTTCCGAGCAATTATATGATCCAGAAGCAGACCAATTTTTAGCTGATCGTTTTATCGTTGGTACATGTCCAAAGTGTGGTTATGAAGAAAGTTACGGTGATCAATGTGAAAACTGCGGAACAAGCCATAACGCAACAGATTTAATAAATCCAAAATCAGCAATTACAGGAAATACACCAACTCTAAAAGAAACCAAACATTGGTTTTTGCCTTTAAACAAGCATGAAGAATTTTTGAAAGAATGGATTCTTGTAGGTCATAAAAAAGATTGGAAAGCGAATGTTTATGGACAAGTAAAAAGCTGGATTGATGATGGATTACGTCCAAGAGCTGTAACCAGAGATTTAGATTGGGGAATTCCTGTACCTGTTAAAGGTGGTGAAGGTAAAGTTCTTTACGTCTGGTTTGATGCTCCTATTGGTTATATCTCGGCAACTAAAGAATGGGCCGCTCGAGAAGGGAAAAATTGGGAAGATTATTGGAAAAAAGAGGACACCACTTTAGTACATTTTATTGGTAAGGATAATATTGTATTTCACTGTATTATTTTTCCTGCTATGCTTAAAGCTGAAGGTTCTTATATCTTACCCGAAAATGTTCCAGCAAACGAGTTTTTAAATCTTGAGGGTAATAAATTGTCGACCTCAAAAAACTGGGCTGTTTGGTTACCTGATTATTTAATAGATTTTCCGAATCAACAAGACGTATTACGTTATGCATTAACCGCTAATGCACCAGAAAATAAGGATAACGATTTTACCTGGAAAGACTTCCAAGCCAGAAATAACAACGAGTTGGTTGCCATATTTGGTAATTTTATCAACCGTGTTGTTGTTTTAACAAACAAATATTACGAGGGTATTGTTCCTGAAACCTCAGGATTTACCTCAATCGACCAAGAAACTTTAGCAGCTGTAAAAGCTTATCCTGCAGTAATTGCGAGTTCTATTGAACGTTACCGCTTTAGAGAAGCTAGTCAGGAATTGATGAATTTAGCGCGACTTGGAAATAAATATTTGGCAGACGAAGAACCTTGGAAGACTATTAAAACTGATGAGGCACGTACAAAAACAGTAATGAATGTCGCTTTACAAATAGCTTCTGCTTTAGCTGTTTTGTGTGAACCTTTTTTACCGTTTACTTCAAATAAATTAAAAGGAATTTTAGATTCTAATATTAACTCATGGGAAGACATTTCTACTAAAAATGTTTTAATAGAAGCCTATCATAAAATCAATAAAGGAGAATTATTATTTTCTAAAATTGAAGATGGTCAAATTCAAATACAACTCGATAAATTAGAAGCTAGTAAAAAAGCTAACGAAGCAGCAAATAAAATTGTAGAACCACAAAAAGAAGAAATAGCTTTTGATGATTTTACAAAGCTAGACATTAGAGTTGGAACCATTATCGAGGCAGAAAAAATGCCAAAAACCAAAAAACTTTTAGTTCTTAAAGTAGATACGGGTTTTGATACAAGAACGATTGTTTCGGGTATTGCAGAAAGTTTTAAACCAGAGGAGGTTATTGGAAAAAAGGTAACGGTTTTAGTAAATCTTGCACCAAGAAAATTAAGAGGAGTTGAAAGTCAAGGTATGATATTAATGACAGAAGATGAATCTGGCAACTTAGTTTTTGTTAATCCAGACGTTGTTGGCGTGACTAATGGATTAAAGATTAGTTAAAACTCTAGCTTTTGGAATAGTTTTTAAAGAATTTTATACAAAATTTCTGACAATGAATAAAACTACATTCTTCCTAACTCGGTTTTTATCTTTTATTTTTCTTACAATCACCATCAGTAGCTTAGGGCAGACCACTGAAATAATAGAGTCTTACGAGGAATATAGCGAAGCTCCCAGAGAAATTGCATATGCGCACCTAAATAAATCCACCTACATCGAAGGAGAAATACTGGGTTTTACTGCATATATTTTTGATAAGTTCACTAAAGAGTCCTCAAAAATGACATCTAACCTGTATTGTACCATCTCTGATGAAAACGGAGATGTCTTAAAGAAAAAACTCGTTAAAGTTCAGGATGGTATCGCCGTTAATGCTTTTGACATAGATAGTACTTTATCTACTGGTATTTTTACTTTCAAAGCCTATACCAATTGGATGAAAAACTTTGATGAACAAAATCATTTTGAACAAACATTTAAAGTTATTGATGCCGACAATCTTGGTGATATTAAATCCGTTAGCCCTAAAGATATTAAAGTAGACTTACAAGCTTTGGGTGAAGGTGGTCACCTACTCTATAATGTCTCAAACACAGTCGGTATTATCGCAAAAAATCAGTTTGGTTATGGTATTGTCAATGCTTATGGCTCTATAAAAGACGAGGATAAAAATGTTGTTTCAGAATTTCGATTAAATGATGTTGGTTTAGCTAAAGCTTTGTTTACGCCTATTCCAGGAAAAAAATATTCTGTTAGTATAAATCTAAACGAAAGAGAAATCTCTTCTCCAATAAATAATATTGAGTCTTTTGGTATCATTATGAGTTTGACTCCCACTTCTGATGTTATTAGGCTTCAGATAAAAACAAATAAAGAAACGCTTCAACGCATTAAAAACAAAGATTATAAAGTAGCCTTACATAATGGTAGTGATATGGTCTTGTCTGATTTTCAAATTAATGAAAATGGAACTGCAATTTTAAGTTTTCCGAAGAGTGAATTGTATAAAGGTGTCAATATTTTTACCATTTTTAGTAATGATGACAAACCTCTATTAGAGCGTTTGTACTTTAACAATACTTCTATTTCACAAAGCAGAATCTCTAAAGTAAAAGTTAAGGCAGAAACAGATAGCTTAGATATTAGTCTAAGCCTAGACTTAACAGAAGCTCAAAAATCATCTAACTTAAGTGTCTCGGTTTTGCCGTCTAAAACAAAATCTTACAATCATCATAATAATATATTAAGTCAATTATTTATTCAACCTTACATAAAAGGACGTATCGAAAATGGCTCTAGCTATTTTAAAACTAATGATAGAAAAACAGACTATAATTTAGATTTATTAATGCTAACTCAAGGATGGAGTAGTTACAATTGGAAAACTATTTTAAGCAATCAAGAACGTACTTTTATTTATCCTTTTGAACGTGGTATCGATATTGTAGCAAATGTTAGAAAAGAGAAATTGGGTACTTATATCGTTTATCCTATAGCTAATAATAAAACGCAACTTTTTGATGTGCCAAAGAACGAAGTCGCTTTTACTGTCAAACAATCCTATCCTACAGAAGATGATATTTTTAGAATTGGTTACGTCAACACTAAAAAGAAACAGTTTAAAGAAAAGCCTTCATTATATCTACAATATTATCCATCAGAGTTTCCTGATTTTAAAAACAACCAAAAAGTCATAGACGAAACCTTTATTGATAGCGATAAATATGTAAATCCAAATCAACAAAGCGAAGCTTGGGAAAACTCCCAAGATGCTACTGAACTTGATGAAATCGTCCTGAAAGTAGATAAGAGAAAAACCAGGCTTGAAGCTCTTGAAAAAAAAGCAATTGGAGCTCGTGTTGATTTAATAAAAGAGAATATAAAGCTCAGAAACCTAAGGCTTGATTTGTATTTGCAACGTTTAGGTTGGGTAACTCAATTTGATTATTTTGCTGGTACGCTTAGTATTACAAATCCAAGAGTGAATTGGGGCAATCCTGTTCCTTTGGTTTATTTAGATAATGCGCTTCTTTCTTCTCAAGGTGTTAGCTCAGATTTTAGTCTTTTAACATTCTTAAATATGGGAGATATTGACTATATAGAATATGAGTTTTATGGCTCTGGCGGAGGAATAAGAGGAAATGCAGGATTCATAAAAATATTTTCTGATCCAAATGGAAAAACAATGAAGAAGAAGAATATGGTTGTCGCTTACGATGTACCTTTAAGATTCAGTAAAGAAAAAACATTTTATACCCCAAAATACCAATATTACGATTCTGATTTTTTTAAAGAATATGGTACTATAGATTGGCAGTCAAATATTACTATTGATGCCAGTGGAACAGCTAATTTTAAGTTTTATGACACTAAAAACACTAAAATTTCACTATTTGTTGAAGGTATCATCAATGAAAACCAATTTATATCACAAGAAATTAAAATTGAAAGAGAAAACTAATTGCTAAAAATAGCCTTTCATCCTATTTATAAACATCCATTACCAGAGGGACATCGTTTCCCAATGGAAAAATACGACTTATTGCCACAGCAATTATTGCATGAAGGTACATGTTCTGAAGATAATTTTTTTAAACCAGAAAGACCTAATGATAAATATATTTTGGCCGTTCATGAGCCCGAATATTATTATGACCTGTTAAACATAACGCTTGACCAACGTGCTGCCAGAAAAATAGGTTTTCCTTTAAGTGAAGTATTAGTAGAACGCGAAAGGTTAATCACAGATGGTACCCTTAAAGCTACTGAATATGCTTTGCAAAACGGTATTGCTATGAATATAGCTGGCGGAACACATCATGCATATACCAATCGCGGCGAAGCATTTTGCATGTTAAATGACCAAGCTATCGGGGCTAGATATCTCCAGGCAAAAGGCTTGTCTAAAAAAATTTTAATCGTTGACCTGGATGTCCATCAAGGTAATGGTACAGCCGAAATATTTAAGAATGACAAGTCCGTATATACCTTTTCGATGCATGGTAAAAG
The DNA here is from genome assembly GCA_905480385.1 of uncultured Winogradskyella sp. Taxonomy (GTDB): domain Bacteria; phylum Bacteroidota; class Bacteroidia; order Flavobacteriales; family Flavobacteriaceae; genus Winogradskyella. The sequence goes on along the minus strand of CAJQQC010000088.1, from coordinate 827 downwards.
TAATTATCCTTTTAAAAAAGAACAAAGCGATTTAGATATTGCTTTAGATAATGATATTAATGACAAGGATTATCTAAAAATATTAAAGAGTACACTTCCCAGAATTATTGATATGCAAAACCCAGATTTTATATTCTATCTATGCGGTGTTGATGTTATTGCTTCAGACAAATTAGGAAAACTAGGCATGACTATTAATGGCTGTAAAGAAAGAGATCGATTTGTTTTACAGCAATGTAAAAACAATAGTATACCTGTTATGTGTAGTATGGGTGGTGGGTATTCTCCTGATATAAAAACTATTGTAGATGCGCATGCAAACACATTTAGGCTCGCTCAAGAAATTTTCTTTTAGATACATTCTGTAATTCTCAAAACCTATTTTAATTTATTGCTTTAACATATTACCACAAAATTATTGGGGAAAAATTAAAAAAACCATTCTTTTTTTGTTAAATGAAAAGAAAAAATGTTAATGTTTCTTTATTTTTGCTTCACGAAAAAAGAAAAAAAATTTAGCTATGAAAAAAAATTACATTAAAAGTCTAACGACCTATGCATTAATATTACTTTGCTTTTTCACTTATGCTCAGCAGGTAAGATTAGCAAGCCCAGAAAGTTATAAAATCGACTGGGATATTTGTATTTATACCCCAACAGAAGAAGTTGCATTAATTAACAATGCAAGATCACAATTTGTAAAGGATAGGATGGAAAACAGAGAAACACCTTGCTCAAATTTTGTTGTAACATATGGTAGTGGTTTCAATGCTTTTCCTGATGCTCAAGCGGCTTTTCAGTTTGCCGTTGACATATGGTCCAATCTT
>CAJQQC010000087.1 GCA_905480385.1 uncultured Winogradskyella sp. | reverse complement strand
GTTTAGTAGTATTCAAAATGTAACATTTGATGTTTGTGTACAAACACCACCACCACCACCACCACCACCAGCAAATGATGCTTGCTCTAGTGCTACAGTAGTAGACACATTACCTTTTACTTCTTCTGCTGATGCTTCAGCGGCAACTAATAATGACGGTTCTGTAACCAGTTGCGCCTTTGGAATGAATGATGGTGTTTGGTATACATTTACACCAACAGCCTCAGGTACTTTAGATTTAAGTGTTGATGTAACAGGCTGGGATCATGAAATTGCTGTTTACACTGGATCTTGTGGGGTGTTTACTTGTGTAGCTTCAGCAGATAGTGGTGGCACTGGAGGTACAGAATCTCTTTCAATTTCTGTTACTGCTGGTACACAGTATTGGTTAAATATTGGACAATTTTCCTCTACTGATAATTCTGAAGGTGCATATACATTTAATGCAACTTCAAGTGACGGTGTATCTTTAGGACTAGACGATATGGAAATATCTCAATTTACATACTATCCTAACCCAGTAAATAATATACTAACCCTTGATGCTCAAAAGAACATAGAGAGTGTAGTAGCTTATAACATGTTAGGACAAGAGGTATTACGATTATCTCCAAATACTGTGAATGCAGAGGTAGATATGTCTAGCTTATTATCTGGTGCTTATTTTGTTAAAGTATCGATTCAAGGTGCTACAAAAACAGTGCGTATTATTAAGCAATAATATATAATCTTTTTTATTTTAAAAGCCACCAATTTTTTTGGTGGCTTTTTGTTTTAAATGATTGTACATTTGTTTTATGACGCAGTTACGTTATTCGTTTATAATACCAGTATACAATAGACCCAAAGAAATTGAAGAACTCTTAGAGAGTTTTTTAACGCTAAGCAGTAACCTCGAGTACGAAATTGTCATTGTAGAAGACGGCTCGACGGAAACATCAGAAGAGGTAATAAACAACTATTCTGAGCAGCTTAATATATCTTACTATTATAAAAATAATTCTGGTCCCGGTGATTCCCGAAATTACGGAATGCAGCGCGCAAAAGGTAATTACTATATAATATTAGATTCTGATGTTATTTTACCAGAACGCTATTTACAAGAAGTAGACGATTATTTAAAGCAAAACTTTTATCATTGTTTTGGTGGTCCAGATGCCGCACATGAGTCTTTTAGTGATTTGCAAAAAGCTATTAATTTTTCAATGACTTCATTTCTAACAACTGGTGGTATTAGAGGTGGAAGTAAAGCTGTAAAAGATTTTCAACCCAGAAGTTTTAATCTTGGACTTTCTAAAGAAGCATTTAAAGCTACCAAAGGCTTTGGCAAAATCCACCCAGGTGAAGATCCCGATCTAATATTGCGATTATGGGCAAAGGATTACAAAACAACACTTATTAAAAATGCTTTTGTATATCATAAAAGGCGCATTTCTTGGAGTAAGTTCTATAAGCAAGTCAATAAGTTTGGTCAAGTAAGACCTATACTTAATAAATGGCATCCGCGTTCCAAAAAAATTACGTATTGGTTTCCTTCACTGTTTTTAATTGGTTTTATTGTATCACTTCTATTAATGTTTATTGGTGTCTATGAACTATTGTTATTGTATGGTATTTATTTTTTAGCGCTTTTAATCAGTTCACTTTTTTTGACTAAGGATATTAAAGTAGCATTGATGTCTTTAGTCGCAGTTTGTATACAATTTTATGGCTATGGTGTAGGTTTTTTTAAATCAACACTAAAATTAATGATATCAAAAAAATCAGCTGAAACAATTTTTCCTAACTTGTTTTTCAAATGAGAAAACCAGTTTCAAAATATATTCTCAAGATTTTTAAAAGACGAAATGTAAAACGTTTCAGTTTTTTCTTGGGTGCAGCTTTTTTATTTTTAATGCTGACCAAGTTATCTGAAACAAACACTCAAAGTATAGACTTGGATATCAAACTCTATAATTTGGAAGATGAAATAGTAGTCTTAGAAGATTCATTATCATCACCTCAAGTGACTTTAAGAGCTAAAGGTTTTAGTCTTTTAAAGTATATGTTTAAGACGTCAAAAACGATTCGTGTAGACGCACAAAACGAAACTTCAAAAAGAGGTAAACAATTACTATGGGATATTGGTAATAATAAGTATCAAATCAGTCAGATCTTTGGAAACTCTATAGAGATATTGGATATCAAACCAGACACCGTGTATTTTGCTTTTGATGTATTATCCTCTAAAAAGGTACCAGTACAGCTAATTAAGGATGTTAGCTACGCTTCAGGTTTTGATGTTATTAATGAGCTTAAACTCTCTAAAGATTCTGTAAAGATAATTGGGTCAAAAAGACATTTAGATACTGTTATGGTCATAAAAACAAATAAGGTTACTTTAGACAATGTAAACTCAGATATATCTGAACAAGTCACTTTTATAAACTTAAGTAGAGATATTGAAATATTACCAAAATCATTAGAATTAAATGGTGTTGTAAAGCGTTTTACTGAAGGTAAATTTTCTTTACCAGTTCATTTAATTAATGCGCCTATTGGTAAAAAGGTGAACTTCTTTCCAAAAAATATAGATCTTATTTATTATGTAGATGTCGAGCGTTTTAAAAAGGTAAAGCCAGAAGATTTTACTGTTGTATGTGATTTTTCTAGATTAAATAACGCTACTCAAAACAATCTAGAACTACAAATTGTAAAATCTTCTAGTTTTGTAAAAAGTAGTCGCTTAGCTCAAAATAGAGTCGAATTCATAATATCTGATTAGTGAAAGAGCTTCAAAAACATATCATAGTTGGTATTACTGGAGGAATCGGAAGTGGAAAAACAACCATTTCAAAATATTTTGAAGGCTTTGGAATACCGGTATATTACGCAGATTTAGAAGCAAAAGCACTGATGAATCGTTCTAAAGTCATTAAAAGAAAACTGATTGCTTTATTTGGAGATGATGCCTACATAAATAATACTTTAAATAGGGACTATCTCCGAAGCCAAATATTTAAGGAAAAAAAATTGCTTTCTAAAATGAATGCTATTGTACATCCAAAGGTAGGAGCTCATTATAAGCGCTGGGCAAAAAAACAAAATGCACCTTATATACTTAAAGAAGTAGCTATAATATTCGAAAATAATCTTCAAAGCCAATACGATTATATAATCACCGTAATTGCAGATAAAGAAGAGCGAGTAAAACGAGTAATGCAAAGAGATAATTCCTCTAGAGATTCTGTAAAGGCAATAATTAGAAATCAATTTTCTGATCAAGAAAAGATAAAAAAGTCAGATTTTGTAATAGAAAACAATGATTTAGAGGCTGCTAAACTTCAAGCTCAAATAATTCATAATAACTTGATTTCTAATATTTAACGACCTAAATTTTAACATTTGTGTTAATGTAAGGTTAAACACAATTTATGCTAAATGTTAAAATGTTAAATTTGAACCGATGAACAAAAAGATTTTTGTGTTATTGGTTGTGTTAATGAGCCTTTCGCTTATTGGTATAATTTTCGTTCAGTCATTTTTTATTAATAGAAGTTTAGAAAACGAGCGTCAGCAGTTTACATTAAATGTTAAGCGTGCTTTAAGCTATGTCTCCAAACAGATAGATGATTATGAATATCGAAACTACCTAGATAACATACAACCTTTTTTGAAAAACAATAAACAACCAGATTCAACATCTGTTCAGCGTTTATTTGTAGCTTTTGAAGACAAGGAAAACGATCAAACAATAGTTCATCAAAACATTATTTTAGAAGAGCGCTTTAAGGTGCCTTCCTTGTTCTTTGAAATAGATGCAGATAGTACAGATTTTAGTAACTATATAAATGAAAAATCTACAGAGGTTTTTAGAAATTCCTCTGTAGATAATGGATCAGTAGAAAGAATTTCAAGAGTAAGAGAGTTTGATGATATGTCCGATGACGCCAAAAATTTTCTTCAAAGAGGAGCTTTTAAATCATTAATTAGTGCATATAATTATCCGATATATAAGAGAGTTAGTCCAGAGCTAATTGAGAATTTTGTCAAAAAAAATCTTGAAGAACAAGGTATTCAGATAAATTTTGAATATGCCATTTATGACAATGACCTCTCTACAAAAATACGGACTGATAATTTTGAGAAAACAGAAAATTCTTATGGTGTACCAATCTTTTTAGATAATAATAACGAAAGTAGCTTCAATCTTTGGGTGGACTTCCCGGCTCGTAATCGTTTTTTGATATCCACTATATTATGGATGATTGTGTTGTCAATAATATTTACAACAGTAATCATTGTCGCATATACAAGTGCGATATATCAATTAATACAGCAGCGTCAAATTTCTCAGATAAAAACAGATTTTATCAATAATATGACACATGAGTTTAAAACACCAATAGCAACCATTAATTTAGCTTTAGACTCTATCAAAAACCCAAAAATAATTGACAATAAAGAAAGAGTGTTGCGTTATTTGGGTATGATAAAAGAGGAGAACAAGCGTATGCATGCTCAAGTAGAAAACGTACTAAGGATTTCTAAACTCGAAAAAAATGAGCTTAATATAAGTAAGGAACGTCTTAAACTTCACGACATAGTAGAAGATGCAATGACGCATATTCAGCTTTTAGTCGAAGATAGAAAAGGCTATTTAAAACTGCATCTAAATGCTGCCAAGTCATCGATACTGGCAAACGAAACACATTTTACAAATGTGATAGTGAATATATTTGATAATGCGATTAAGTATTCCGATGACGCACCGAAGATTGATGTTTATTCAGAAAATATTGGAAACAATATTTTATTAAAGATATCTGATCAAGGTAATGGCATGTCAAAACAAGTTCAAAAAAAAGTGTTTGAAAAATTTTATAGAGAACACTCAGGAAATGTACATAACGTAAAAGGACATGGTTTAGGTTTGGCTTATGTAAAAAGAATAATAGATGACCATCAAGGTCATATTTCAGTAGAGAGTGAAAAAGGAAAAGGTAGCACCTTTATAATAAGGCTGCCATTAATATCATAATATTATGGAAGAGCAAAACAAAAAAATACTACTAGTAGAGGATGATCCAAATTTTGGAACTGTGCTTAAGGACTATTTAATAATGAATGATTTTGATGTTGTTCATGCAAAAAATGGTATGGAAGGTTTCGAAAAATTTAAAAAGAACGACTATGACCTGTGTATATTAGACGTCATGATGCCTTACAAGGATGGCTTTACTTTAGCCAAAGAAATTAGAGAAAAAAATACAGATGTACCAATTGTCTTCTTAACAGCAAAAGCTATGAAAGATGATGTATTAAAAGGTTATAAAGTAGGAGCGGACGATTACTTAAACAAGCCTTTTGATAGTGAAGTATTGCTAATGAAGATTAGAGCAATCATGCAGCGTAAAGCTACAGATAGTGTCGCAGATAGTAAACAGTTTGAGTTTGTAATAGGTAACTTTCATTTAAATTCTAAACTACGTTTTTTATCTCTAAGTGGTGGTGATCCAGAAAAATTGTCCCCAAAAGAAAATGAGCTTTTGAGATTACTAGCATTACATGAGAATGATTTAATGCCTCGTGAGTTAGCTTTGACTAAAATTTGGAGAGATGACAATTACTTTACATCTCGAAGTATGGATGTTTATATTGCTAAATTACGTAAGTATTTAAAGCCAGATCCAAATGTTGAAATTTTGAATATTCATGGAGAAGGATTCAGATTAGTAATTAATAAATAATTACAATTATAAAAACAAAAAAACCAGCTATATGCTGGTTTTTTTGTTTTCAATATAGGATATAATTTGATTTACATCTTCTAAGTAATCAAACCACATTATGCTTTCATCCTTTCTATACCAGGTTAACTGGCGTTTTGCAAAGCGACGTGTATTTTTTTTTATTTCTGAAATGGCAAATTCTAAGGTCCATTTACCTTCTAAATATTTGAATAACTCTTTATAGCCAACAGTATTTAGAGCATTAAGATGTTTGTGAGGTAACAAACTTTTAGCTTCAGTAACTAATCCGCTTTCTACCATTATGTCTACGCGTCTATTGATGCGCTCGTAAATAATTTCTCTTTCTGCTTTAACACCAATAGAAATTGTTTTAAAAGGTCTAGTAACTCTATTTTTTGATAAAAAACTCGAATAAGGTTTACCAGTGCCGATGCAGATTTCTAAAGCTCTAATTAGTCGCTGAGGATTGTCTATAGCAATTGTATTGAATGAGATTGTGTCTAATGCTTTTAGTTGTGACTGTAAGACTTTGAAACCTTCAGTTTTTAATCTTAGATTTAATTCTTCTCTAATCGTTTTTGGGATATCAGGAAAATCATCTATACCATTGACAACCGCATTACTGTATAAACCAGAACCACCAACCATGATTATTACATCTTTAGTTTTGAATAATTCTTCTAGTTTAACTATCGCTTCTTTTTCAAAACGACCTACATTATAAGTATCATTAATGGAGATATGCTGAATAAAATGATGCCTAACGGAAGATAATTCTTCAGAGCTTGGTACAGCTGTACCAATAGTCATTTCTTTAAAAAATTGTCTGGAGTCTGAGGAGATTATTTCTGTTTTGAAATGCTCAGCTAATTTTAAACTCAAAGCTGTTTTGCCAATTCCTGTTGGTCCAACAATTGAAATAAGAGTTTTACTCATGATGTAATACTTCTCCGCATTTGTAACAAAATTCGGCACCATCAATATGTTTTTCGGCTAGACAAGAAGAGCAACTTTGTGTATTTAGAGGTACAATACTCATTTTAGTTTTATCCTTTTCTTCGTCTTTATCACCGTCAGATGCTTTTGCATATTCGGCAGAAACAATTCCAGTCGGAACAGCTATAATACCGTATCCTAAAATCATTATAAATGTTGCAATAAATTGGCCAAGTGGCGTAACTGGGGCAATATCACCAAAACCTACTGTAGTTAACGTCACAATACACCAATACACACTTTTAGGAATGTTTGTAAAACCATTTTCCTCGCCTTCTACCATATACATGATAGTACCAAAAATCACTGACGCTATAAGAACTGCATATAAAAAAACAGCAATTTTAGCACGACTAGCTCTGATTGCCCCAGCCAACTGGTTAGAGGCACCCAGATATCTGGCTAATTTTAAGATTCTAAATACTCTAAGTAGTCTTAATGCACGTAGTGCAACTAATGCTTGGGTTCCGCCAAATAGTAATGATAAATATTTTGGAACTGTAGATAACAAATCTATTATTCCATAAAAACTAAGTATATATTTAAGTGGTTTTTTTACAGAAATGATTCTAGCAAAATATTCTACAGTAAATAATATGGTAATTATCCATTCGGAAATATTTAAAAAATCTTGATGTTTGGCATTGAAGCTACCTATACTTTCTAGCATCACAACGACTATGCTTGCCAAAATTGTTATTAATAAAACTATATCGAATAACTTACCGCTAGGTGTATCTGCTTCATAAATTATTTCATGAAGTTTGGTTCGCCAATTATGTTTTTTTGTTGCTTCCAGATTTTAAAGTTACAAAAGTAAATCTACTTCATATTAATATTTTAAAATGTCGAAATTTTTAATCTTTTTTTATTTCGCCTTACGTAAGATTGTATAATGTGTTGGTTATCTTTATTATTGGACATTGGAGTTATTAGAGAAAGTAAAACGTCCGTATTATTTATCTGATGGTTTAAATCAAAAAATCCTAGACCTTTAAATATTCCGTTTTCAATGACTACAACACTTTTCTCATCAATATATCTTCCTCTATCAATAATGAGCATATTTTTGTTGTCATACCTGTGTAATTCTATAAGTACATTTACTTTTTGGTTATAATCTTCAACGGATTCCTTTTGTAAACATGCACCAGCGCATTCTTTGACTTCATATTTGAAACAACTAGAATTAGTTTTGTAAAGTCCTACTAGTTTTTGACAAAGTTCATACTTTTCAGATATGTTGTGCATAAAGCTTTTGGCACTTTGCCGATTTGTAAATGTTGTTATTGGTAATTCTTCTCTATTTGCTCTGTCTATTTGTAGATTTATGTAACCATTATGATCAATAAATTGGTACAAAGCATGTGTGAATATTGTTTTACGAAGTGCTCTATTTAATACAGGTTTATTCTTTTTTATTTCTTCACTTTCTTTTAATAGAGCCACAAGCTCG
>CAJQQC010000086.1 GCA_905480385.1 uncultured Winogradskyella sp. | reverse complement strand
CTTATGAACCTAAAAGCATTTCAGTGTAATGATTAAGGTTTTAAAATCAGGATTGTTTTCTACTATACAAGATAAAGGACGTTTTGGTTACGGTGCATTTGGTGTTCCAAAAAGTGGCGCTATGGATTTTTACTCAGCTGAATTAGCAAATACTTTGCTAGGAAATACTATAAACGACGCAGTTCTGGAAATTACAATGATTGGACCACAACTTAAATTTGATGTTGAATGCCTACTAGTTATTACTGGAGCAGATATGTCTCCTTCTATAAATAGAAAAACCATACAGAATAATAAAGTTTATCGTATTAAAAAGTGTGATACCCTTGGGTTTGACAAGTTAAAATCGGGTTTACGAGCTTATGTTGCTGTAAAAGGTGGATTTAAGTCTGATATGGTTCTAGGAAGTCAAAGCTATTATCAACCTTTAACTCTAGCCAATAAACTGAATAATGGTGATACACTATATCTAAATCAATCTGAGAATACATTTGACACCTATGAAACATTCTCTAAACTAAAAGTAGTAGATTATTCCTCTCCAAATATACATGTTTTTAAAGGTCCTGAATTTGAAAGACTGTCATGTAACCAAAAATCTGAGTTAACTTCTTTAGAATCTCAAGTTACAAACCTTTATAATCGTATGGCTTATCAGTTATCTCCGTTATTTGATAATGATTTAGAATCCATACTCACAGGACCAGTTTTACCAGGCACAGTACAGTTAACACCATCAGGAAAATTAATTGTCTTAATGCGTGACTGCCAGACTACGGGCGGTTATCCTAGAGTTCTTCAGCTCACAGAATCAGCTATTAATTTGTTAAGTCAGAAAAAAGAAAAAGATAAAATAGTATTTAAACTAGTAGAGTAAATTCTTATGACATGCATCCCAAAGTGTATCTTTAGGTAATGGTGCTTCAATGAAAACAGATTCTTTTTTAACAGGATGAATAAATTCCAAAGTGCGTGCATGAAGACTTATACTACCATCTTTATTGCTTCTGTCAAAACCATACTTTAAATCACCTTTGATTGGACAGCCAATATCTGACAATTGTACACGTATTTGATGATGTCGTCCAGTTTCTAAGTCTATTTCAAGTAAATAAAAATTATCAAGCACTTTTATAACCTTATAGCTTAAGATAGCTTTCTTACTATTTTCAATTTCCTTTTTGTATGCTGTGGATTTATTGTTCTTGGGATTCTTTCTTAACCAATTCACCAATTTATCCCCAGTTTTAGGTGGCTGATTTTTTACTAAAGCCCAGTAGGTTTTATTAGCTTTCTTATCAGCAAATAACTTATTTAATCTAGGTAGTGCTTTGCTCGTTTTTGCAAACATTATAATACCAGTTGTAGGTCTATCTAAACGATGAACAACACCCAAATAGACATTCCCAGGCTTTTGGTATTTCTCAGCCAAGTACTCCTTTACAACATCACTTAAAGGTTTGTCACCAGTTCTATCTCCTTGAACAATATCACCTGCTCGTTTATTGACCACTATAATGTGGTTGTCTTCAAAGAGAACTTGGAGATTTGATTTATTTGAAAGAATTTTAGCCATATTTTATTACTCAATCACTAGCTAAACAAAGATTTTTTAAAAATTGAATTTAAAACTTATGGCATATCTAAACGATAAGCTATTAAAAATACTTTCTCTTTTATTAGGATTAAAGTCAAAATCGGCATCAATTATATCGAAAATACCATAATTTTCTAGTGCTTCATTTAAATCTTCATAAAATTCATCTGGTAATTCTTCAGATTTATTTTGAAAACTTAATTTATAATTTACTGTTCCAGGGCCAGCTATTAAAAAATCTATGGCAAATCTGTTACTAAGAGGTAGTTTGTAGCCAACCATTAAACCAATAGAAGTGACATTTACTTCTGTGTCTAGCAGAAAGTTGAAATCTTCGCTATCCGAAGATGTATAAATACCGTTTAAATTTGAATTATAATTAGAAAACTTGCTATATATACCAACATAAAACCCGGTTGATCTCATACCAACAAATTCCTTTATGTAGTATCTACCTTCTATTAGTAACTTATGTCCGTCATAACCAACACCATCTGTTTTAAGACGTTCACGATCAATTCCAGATGTATTTAACAAACCTTTTTCAGCTTTTCTACCATAACCAATGAGTCCAGTCCAATGTTTGCCAAAAGAGCGTTCATAAGTGAGCATAAATTGGGCATCTACTATTCCAATAGTCTCTAAACCAATTTCATTAGCTCTATTTTTTTGGTTGTTATCCTGTCCAAAAGAAATTTGACAGAAAATAAATATCATTATTAAAATATAATATCTCATGAGTGACTTTTGAATATTGTCAATGAGAGTTTCAATTTAGACCTCCTCACATTCATTAAAGATATGTATTTAAAAGTTATGGTGAAATGATATTGTAACTCTAAAGTTTAATATTGCTCTTTATCGTTTGGAAAATCTTTAGATTTCACATCTGTAACATATTGACCAATAGCATTGGTCATATCATCATATAAATTCATGTAACGACGGAGAAAACGAGGATTAAACTCGTGGGTCATACCTATCATATCATGTAATACCAATACTTGTCCATCAACACCATCACCTGCACCAATACCAATAACTGGTATAGAAACACTCTCAGCAACTTTTTTAGCTAATGCAGCTGGTATTTTCTCTAATACAATAGCAAAACAACCTGATTTTTCTAACATTAACGCATCTTCTTTAAGTTGTTGTGCTTCTTGTTCTTCTTTTGCTCTTACAGTATAAGTACCGAACTTGTATATAGATTGAGGTGTTAATCCTAGATGCCCCATAACAGGGATTCCTGCGTTTAGAATTCTTTTGATTGATTCTTTTATTTCTTTACCACCTTCAAGTTTTACAGCATGTCCTCCAGACTCTTTCATAATTCGAATAGCAGAACGTAGTGCTTCTTTTGGGTCACTCTGATAAGTTCCGAAAGGTAAATCAACAACTACCAATGCTCGGTCAATAGCTCTAACTACAGACGATGCGTGGTATATCATCTGATCTAGAGTA
>CAJQQC010000085.1 GCA_905480385.1 uncultured Winogradskyella sp. | reverse complement strand
TAATCTACCACGACTTTAGAGGAATTTAGTAACAAAGTATAAACTTTAGTTCATAAATAATATAGAATTTTAATAATCGTTTATGTTTATGATAGAATTTTTTAAAATGAAACAGATATTAGCTTTATATATATTTTTTTTGGCTTCTACTCTATCTCATTCTCAAACCGAACCTGAAGATTATTTAAAGATAATTCTTAATCCAACATTAAAAAAAGGCACAAAGCCGCAAGAGGTTATTATTCCTCTTATTAATTTAGATTCTAAAGAAAATAATATCGATATAAAATCTGAATTTTGGGATACTGTAAACTTTAATCCCTACAGAAACAAAATTGCAAAATTCCCTATTGAGATCAAATTCGAAGATACAACATTCGCATCACCTATAAAAAAAGAAAAGGTTATTACATCTCGTTATGGATGGCGCAATGGAAGACCTCACAAAGGTATTGATATAGATTTAATAACTGGCGACAGTGTGGCTTCAATGTTAGACGGTATAGTCCGTTTTGCTAGATATAGCCGTGGTCATGGAAATGTTGTTGTGGTAAGACATTATAATGGTTTAGAAACTGCATACGCACATTTGTCTAAAATTTATGTAAAACTAAACGATACGTTATCAAAAGGTCAGTTTATCGGTAAAGGTGGAAATACAGGCCGCTCTACAGGTAGTCATTTACATTTGGTAACTAGTTACAAAGGTCATTACATACATCCTGAATATATTTTTGATTTTTCTAATGAGAATAAAATTAGAGCAAATCAAATTTGGGTAACCAAAGAATGGACGAGAGCATCTTTTCATAATGCAAGACGACAATCTAAACTAAAACTTTACAAAACTAAAGAAGAAGCCTTAGCAAGTTTAGTAAAAACCAAAAAGGTTTATATCGTTAAGTCTGGCGATACGTTATCCAGAATATCAAAACGCAATAATGTTTCTATAAATGCTATATGTAAAACCAATTCTATTCATAAGACTTCGACATTACGTATTGGTCAAAAGCTAGTTTTAGAATTATAGTTGGTATTTAACTCTAATTCATTGCTTTATTGGTAGTCTAATTTGTGATGGATATTTAGATGAATGATGAACACTATTATTAGCAATAACTGCTTCAGACTCATTAAAATTATCACCACCTGTATTTAAATTTCTGGCAAACCGTGGAAAATTACTACTTGATATTTCAATACGAATACGATGCCCTTTCTTAAAATAGTTACTGGTAGCCATTGGTGTTAAATCCACTTTATAGACCATACCCTTTTTCATGAACACCTCTTTGTCATAACCCTCACGATATCTCACTCGTTGGATAGTCTCGTCAAGATTATAAGCAGTTCCATCTGGGTAAACATCGATTAATTTAATAGTGAAATCTGTATCCTTTACATCCGATGATACATAAAGTAAGCTCTCAATAAAACCAGTAACTTCAATACCAGAATCCAAAACATCTGTGGTATATACCAAAATATCGTTTCGAGTTTCCATAATCTGTTGGTCAAATGCTCCACCTTGTACAGCATTACCTGTGCAGCAAACATTACCGCCATAGGATTTTACTGGATTCATAGGGTCATATACAAAACTATCAGGATTGTCTCTATTCGGTTTGTTGGTCGTTAATTCTCCATCACCATATAAGCTATTAGCATCACCACCACTATTAAGATAGTAAGTTACTAATTTTGTGTTTTCAGGTGGCCATTGCTCTGCTGCTTGCCACTTATTACTTCCCATAGTGTAATATTGTACCCGTGGGGTTTTTTGTTTAAAATTAGTGTCTTCATCCTTTAACAACCAATCGAACCATGCATAAATTTGTTCGTCATAATTTAATCTAGCATCACCTACATTTCGTTCTCCAACAATAGTGTTTTCAGTCGCTCTTGTATAACGACAATGCAGTACAGGTGCAATAACCATGTATTGGTTATCCTTAACTTCAGAATCTTCAGCGTTATTAATGACATGATTAAAAAGCGCCAAATTTGGACTTATGGAAACGTCATACCATGAAGCAAACCAAAAGCTAGGTACGCTAAAGCCCATATCATCATGATAAAGGCCTCCTTTATACCAATCAGGATGATTTGGTTTACGACGCACCATTTTGTCAAATATTTCGTGCTTACCATTAATATTTTTTAAAATATCTTGAATCGGTAGATGTTTCATAGCTTCAGACATGTCTACGCTGGGATTTTCAGGAGCTAAATCATAAAATCTTGAAATTCTAATTAAGTCTTCTTGAGTTGCTCCAGCAGGAATTCGTGGTTTGAATTTATCATGTTCAACACCATACAACCATGAAAAGAATAACATTTGTTCTACACCACCACGATACCAATTGCCTTGTTCAAAAAAGTTACCTATACGACCAACACCAGCACCATAAGCCTGTGGTACCATCGCCAAGTGAGATGGATGATCAAGTGCTGCTACTGCCATTTGCCATTCTGCCGTAGATGAGCAACCGATAGTACCAATTTTTCCATTAGACCAAGATTGGTTTTTCATCCAAGTAAATGCATCATAACCATCAGTTAACGGCACTCCTAAAATATCCCATTCACCTTCAGAATAATACCTGCCACGTTCGTTTTGTACAACATAAGCATAACCTTTTTTAACAGCTTCATAAGCACGCTGTGCTGTTCTTGTGCGTTGTTCACCATCACCCCACGAATTAAAATTGTAAGGTGTTCTCGAAAAAATAATAGGTACTCTTTCATTAGTTTTTGGACGATAGATATCTGAAGCCAATCGGATACCATCACGCATCGGCATCATTACCTTTTGGTCTATAATAGCAATCTCTGATAGCCTTTCAAGTATATCATCTTGAGCTAAAGAACTATTAGTAATTAATAAACTGAAAACTAGAAGTGTAAATCTGGTAAATAATTTCATAATCGCTATGTTGATTGTTATAAGACTTAAAAGATAATAAAATTCTCTTTAACATTTCTTGCTTTTTGCTTTGGTGATTAAATCTTATTTTCACAAAAAAATCAATTATGCGTTATTTATTTTTACTCATTATTACCTTAACGGTTACCTCATGTAAAACTGAAAAATCGGTAAATACTGATTTAGAAAGGTGGCAAGAAACTGCAGATAACATTACGATTATTCGAGACAACTTTGGTGTACCACATATTTACGGGAAAACAGATGCAGATGCTGTATTTGGATTACTATATGCTCAGTGCGAAGATGATTTTAATCGTGTGGAACAAAATTATATTTGGGCTACAGGACGTTTAGCAGAGGTAGAAGGTGAAGATGCTATTTATAGTGATTTGCGTGCAAAAATGTTTATGACTGAGGATGAAGCCAAGGCAAACTATGATAATAGCCCTGAATGGCTTAAAGAACTCTGTAATGCATTTGCAGATGGAATCAATTATTATTTATACACACATCCCGAAGTAAAACCAAGATTATTAACAAAGTTTGAGCCATGGATGCCAATGTATTTTTCTGAGGGCTCAATTGGTGGTGATATCGAACGTGTTTCTACAAGAAGAATTAAATCTTTTTATGAAGGTACAGATTTCAGCCAATTTGAAATAGAAAAGGACAAAAAACAGATAGCTGAAGCAGAACCAGCAGGATCTAACGGTATAGCTATTCATGGAAAACTGACAAAATCAGGTAATCCAATACTTTTAATAAATCCTCATACATCATTCTTTTTTCGAGGAGAGGTACACGTCATCAGTGAAGAAGGTCTAGATGCTTATGGAGCAGTGACTTGGGGTCAATTTTTTGTTTACCAAGGTTTTAACGAAAAAACGGGTTGGATGCATACATCGACATATACTGATGTTATCGACGAATTTGAAGAAGACTTAGTTAAGATTGATGATAAATTGATGTACCGTTATGGCGAAGAATTGCGAGAAGTCAAAACTTTTGAAACTACTTTAAAATACAAAGATGGTAATTCTGTAAAGTTAAAAACAGTTCCATTTTACAGAACACATCATGGTCCAATAACACAAAGTAGAAATGGCAAATGGATTGCCACAGCGATGATGTGGGAGCCCATTAAAGCCTTAGAACAGTCTTATATTAGAACCAAGCAAGATGGATATAAAGGTTTTAGAAAAATGATGGACATAAAAACCAATTCATCAAATAATACAGTTTACGCTGATGCAGAAGGCAATATTGGATATTTCCACGGCAATTTTATACCAAAACGTGATACGAAATTTAATTACAATCAACCTGTTGATGGTAGTAATCCAAAAACAGATTGGCAAGGTTTACATGATGTCGAAGATCATATTACATTATTAAATCCAGAAAACGGATGGCTACAAAATTGTAATTCTACACCATATACAGCTGCTGCAGAATTTAGTCCAAAAGCTGAAGACTATCCAAATTATATGTCTTTAAATCGTGAAAACTTTAGAGGAGTACATGCCATTGGTTTACTTTCGGAAGGAAAGAATTATACTTTAGATTCCGTTATTGATATGGCACATGACCCTAATTTACCTGCATTTGAAGCTTTACTTCCTGGTTTAGTTAAAGCATATTACAAGCAAGATGATAAAAACTTAGCTTATCAAGAAGCAATAGATGTATTGAATAAATGGGACTACACGACATCAAAAAGATCTGTAGCTATGACTTTAGCACACTACTATGGTATGACAGTTTTACGATATGGTAAAAGACCAGAACCAATGTCATCAATGGAATTTTTAAATTATTTTGGAGATGAATCTCCTGAGGAAGAACGCATAGAAATATTTGAAAATGTTATAAATCACTTGACTAAAACTTTTGATACTTGGAATTTACCTTGGGGAGAAGTCAATAGATATCAGCGCTTAAATAGTGATATTAGTCAAAAATTTGATGATAATAAACCAAGTATTCCTGTTGGGTTTGCTTCTGGCCGTTGGGGAGCTTTAGCTGCTTATGGTGTAAGTTATACGAACCCTGAAGCCAAAAAGATTTATGGTACTCGTGGTAACAGTTTTGTTGCTGTTGTTGAGTTTGGAGATAAAGTAAAAGCAAAATCAATGCTGGCTGGTGGACAAAGTAGTGATGTTAATTCACCACATTTTAATGACCAAGCACAGCGTTACGCAGATAAACAATTCAAGGATGTGCCTTATTACAAAGAAGACGTATTAAAAGTTGCCGAAGAGACTTATAATCCTGGAAAAAGAGATTAATTATTTAGACTTTGCGTCGGCATTCAATATTTTGATATCGCCGTTATAGGAAATTGTCTGTCTATTTGTACTACTTACAGTTAAAGTAGCGCTTCCACCAGAATTAATTCTGTAGCTAAACTTTAAATAATCATTTTCAGTTTTAGCTTCAAATTTGATAGTTATGACTTGTTTATTATCATTGATTTTAATTCTGTAATTAGTAATATCGCCTTTGTATTGAATACCGCCTTGGTTATTAATTCTTTTAGGGAAAAATACACGACCAAAATAAGACAGAAATAAATCTGCTTTTGTACCATCGATATTGACAAAATTATCATTGCTTGAAACATCTACTCTTCCACCTTGAAAAATGGCACCACCACCTGGAATATTCTGACCAACATTAGCTACATCATTACCTAAAGGATTTGCCCAGCGTGCCTCAAACTGAAATTTACCGCTATTAATTAATTCTTTTGTAGAAACATATTCAGCTTCTATTCGCTCTTTCTTTGCTTGCTTTCGTTCTGCTCTTGTTTGAGAAAAACTAAAACTTGAGATAACTAAAAATAAAACTGAGAGTGAAATATACTTTTTCATAGCATTGAATTTATATTAT
>CAJQQC010000084.1 GCA_905480385.1 uncultured Winogradskyella sp. | reverse complement strand
TTAATATTGAATTATATGTATTAATAACATCAACTTTTACTTTAATATAATTATTAAGTAGCAGATTTTTAAAATTCAAGACATCATTTAGTGTATTTTCATCAATTATTGACGGCCATTCAATTAAAATAGAGTGTTCATTAAATCGTGTGTATTTAAGTTTATACTTCAAAATCGATTATAATATCTTAATGTTATTCGCTTCTAAATTATGATATAAAAACTCTAAAATAGAGTGTGCGTTTTCTGTATCACCATGTACACAAACAGTATCTACTAATAGCTCTACTTCTACTTCATTAATTGTACTAATTTTTTGTTCTAAAACCATTTTAAAAACATGTTTAAAAACATTTTCTTTATTAGTGATTAATGCATCTTTTTTTTGACGTGAAATCAGTGACAAATCTTCGTTATAGTTTCGGTCAGCAAAACCTTCAAAAACAACTTCAATATTTTTGGACTTAGCAAGCTTAGCTATAACAGATTTGTAAGGCGCATATAATTTAAGAGGTTGAGAAAATGATTTTACTACATTCAAAATTACTTTAGCAGTTTTTTCATCATTTACAGCTAAATTATATAATGCACCATGAGGTTTAATGTGATTTAGATGTAAACCTTCTGCCTCAACAATATTGTTTAAATCTATGACTTGAGACACTAGACTATCGAATAAATCTAGGGGGCTTATATCTAAAACCTTTCGTCCAAAATTTAAGGTATCCGGAAAAGAAGGATGAGCACCTATTTTTACTTGATACTTTTTAGCTAGTTGCACAACTATACTCATTGACTCAAAATCACCGGTATGACCACCACAAGCGATATTGCAAGAGGATAGATAAGGCATCAAACTCTCCTCATTACCTATACCTTCGCCTACATCGGCATTGATATCTATTTTTAATTTATATGACATTAAAGACACTTAAAATTGTTTTTAGTCCCAAGAAAATCGTAATACTTAATATGATGTATCCCAAAACATTCTGAAATAGAGAATTTCTATACTTTCCAAGAATCATAGATTTATTCATTATCCAAATCAAAATACCAGCTATTACTGGCAATAGCAAACCATTTGCGACTTGTGCAAATTTGATAATCTCTATAGATTTAAATCCTATTGTAGAGAAAAAAACACCTAGAAACAAAATAAAAATCCATACGCCTCGAAATCGTTTTGACCTTAGATTACTTCCCCAGTTTAGACATCCTGCAGCTACATACGCTGCAGCCAAAGGTGCTGTTATAGCACTCGTTATTCCAGCACAAAACAAGCCAATTGCTAAGAAATATTTTGCAAAATCTCCAAATAATGGTTGTATACCTAATGCTAAGTCTGAGGCATTATTAATATCTTGAAACGATACTGCTGAAGCTGAAATAATAATACACATGGATACAATTCCGCCCAAAACAACAGCTATAACAGTATCTTTTCTTGCAAAAGACAAATCGGTTTCAGATTTCCATTTGGTTTTTGCTAATGATGCGTGTAAAAATATGTTATATGGGACTACTGTCGTACCAATTAGACCAATAACAGTTAGAATACTCTTTTCTGGCAATTGCGGTATAAACATACCTTGTAAAACCTCAAAAATATTTGGCTTGGTTATAACTGCTGTAATCAGGAAAGCTAAACTCATTAGTATAACCATAAAAACCAAAGCACGTTCGATAATTTTATAATTCCCAATATACAAGACCACAAAGGCAATAAGTCCAATAACAATTGGCCATATATCAATACTGCGACTAAAAATTTGAAATTCTGGCGTACCAAAAAGTGTTTTTACACCCAAAGCACCACCTGAAATATTTCCTGCTTCATAAGCTGCATTCCCAATAACAATGGCTGATAAAATAAGAATTATAACTGTATTTCTTATGACTGGGCTTTTGATTTCAGCACGAATAGTCTCAGATAATCCTCTTTGGGTTACGACTCCCAATCTTGAAGACATTTCTTGTAATGTTATAGTTGCCAAGATCGATAAAGTCATCGCCCAAAGTAAAGCATAACCAAAATTAATACCAGCAATGGTACAAAGTGTTACAGTTCCAGGTCCAATAAAGGCTGCAGCTACTAATGGTCCTGGACCTATGTTTTTAAAAATTTTTTTCAAATCGTATCATTTTAAATCAACCCAACCAACCTTCTCTATCTAGACTTCTGTATTGAATAGCTTCGCTAATGTGAGTACCAGTTACTTCTTTGGTACCTTCTAAATCGGCAATTGTACGAGATACTTTAAGAATTCTGTCATAAGCTCTTGCAGAAAGGTTCAATCGCTCCATTGCCGATTTTAAAAGTTGAAGTGAAGCTTCGTCTAACTTACAGTATTGTCGAATCTGTTTGGTATTCATTTGAGCATTGTAGTGTACATTTTCTAATTCTGAAAATCTGTTAGTTTGAAGCTCTCTAGCCGCAGTTACTCGCTTCCTTATATCTACTGAAGATTCACCCTTTCGTTCCTCAGAAAGTTTTTCAAACGGAACAGGTGTTACTTCGATATGTATATCAATTCTATCTAGCAATGGTCCAGATATTTTACCCATATAACGTTGCATTTCAGCTGGACTTGAAGTCACAGGTGCATCTGGGTCGTTAAAATAACCACTCGGACTAGGATTCATACTTGCGACTAACATGAATGAACTCGGATACGTCACTGTAAATTTAGCTCTAGAAATGGTGACTTCCCTATCTTCTAAAGGTTGCCGCATCACTTCTAAAACTTCACGCTTAAATTCGGGTAATTCGTCTAAAAATAAAACGCCATTATGTGATAAAGATATTTCTCCCGGTTGCGGATAACTTCCGCCGCCTACAAGTGCGACATTTGATATCGTGTGATGTGGACTTCTAAATGGTCGCTGCGCCATCAATCCAGCATGTGCTTTAACACGACCGACTACCGAATGTATTTTAGTCGTTTCCAAAGCTTCGTGTAAAGTCATTGGTGGTAAAATACTCGGCAAACGTTTTGCTAGCATAGTTTTACCAGAACCTGGAGGTCCAATTAAAATAATATTATGCCCGCCAGCTGCTGCGATTTCCATACAGCGCTTTATAGATTCTTGACCTTTGACATCAGCAAAATCAAACTCTGGGAAATTCAGACTTTTATTAAATTCTGTACGAGTATCAATTATCGTTTGCTCTAATGTCTCGCCTTTATCAAAATGATTAATTACTTGCGTAATATTATCTACACCAAAGACCTTTAAGTCATTTACAATAGCAGCTTCTTTTGCATTCTGACTTGGTAAAATAAACCCCTTAAAGCCTTCTTCTCTAGCCTTTACTGCAATTGGTAAAGCGCCTTTAATAGGCTGTAAACTACCATCTAAAGACAACTCACCCATTATAAGGTATTCTTCTATATCTTCTGCTTTTATTTGATTAGATGCTGTAAGTATACCAATAGCTAAAGTCAAATCATAAGCAGAGCCTTCTTTACGCAAATCGGCTGGCGCCATATTAATTGTAATCTTTTTACCAGGGATACGAAACCCATTATTTTGAAGTGCTGCCGCAATACGGTAATTGCTTTCTTTAATCGCATTATCAGGTAAACCAACCAAGTGGTAACCAACACCTTTATCTACATTGACCTCTATAGTTATGATTGAGGCCTCAACACCAAAAACGGCACTGGCAAATACTTTTTTGAGCATAGAATTAATTTGTTTTAAAACTATGAAAGAATTTTAACTAAAACAAAGTCTCTTCTAATGAGATTCTTCAATTTCGCTCAGAATGGCATACTTCTAAAATTTATAATTCATTCACAAACTCCAAAGCTCTTTTCTCATTATAATAAAACTCACCTTTCTGAATAAACCCTACATGACCGCCATACTTAGGCATTTCCAAATACAGATTAGAGTTATATTTTGCTTCTTTAACGGGATAACATTCAGGTGATAAAAAGGAATCGTTAAGGGCATTAATAATTAATGAAGGTACTTTTATGTTTGGTAAGAATTGTAAGCTACTTGCCATATCATAATAGTCATAAGCATCTTCAAAACCATGCGCTTTGGAAGTATACACATGATCAAAATCTATTAGTGTTTTTATTGACTTGTAATCATCAATAGTAATCTTATCGGGAAACTGTTCTAGTTTTGGTTTTAGCTTTTGTTTTAAGTGGTCTAAAAAACGAATAGCATAAGCTCTATTTTTTAGACTTAACAATTCATCACAAGAGCCTTTTAAATCACATGGAGATGATATAGCTATAACAGCTTTGACTTCTTTAGGTACTTCTCGCTCCTCACCAACATACTTTAAAGTCATATTAGCGCCAAGACTAATACCTTTGATATAAATCTCAGTGTATTTATTTAATGAAATAATATGGTTGACTACAGCGTCTAAATCTTCTGTTGCTCCAGAATGGTAACTGCGATATAATAAATTAGGTGCTCCACTACAACCTCTAAAATTAACTGAACAAGCGTCAATGCCGTTTTGGTTAAAGAGTTTAGCTGTACCGGTCAAATAAGGACGTTGGGCATGACCTTCTAATCCATGTAGAAGAATTATAACTTTATTGTTTTTAGTTTCTGAATAACTCCAATCAATATCCAAGAAATCTGAATCTGGTAATGTTATACGTTCTCTTATCTGATGAAAGTGTTTGACCTTCCGAGCTAAACCTGAAAATACAGTAGAAACAAAACCACTCTTTGTCCAAAAGAGTGGTTTGTAAGTGGATTCGATTATTGGCATTTATTAGTCTTCAATTTGCAGTTTCATCAGTTCGAGTGAAATTGCTTTTTAGCAATTTTGTATCAAGAACTTTTTTAAACAACTTCTCGATACAATTTACTCATTCTTCAAAAATCACTCGAAGTGACGGTGAATTATTTATTTTAAGATTGTAAACTCTATTGATGAATCGTTATAAACCTTGTGTGTTTGCGCTTTGAAGTCTTCTTCTTTAGCCTTAAAGATATTATCTACATACGTCTGTGGATTTGCATCTATATAAGGAAAAAATGTACTCTGCACTTGTACCTGTATCTTATGCCCTTTCTTAAAAGTATGAAATACATCTTGAAGTTTTAAATTAACCTCTGTTTTTTGGTTTGGTACAAAAGGCTCAGGATTAGTCATACTATTTCTAAAGCGACCTCTTAAAGTTTCACTACGCACTAACATGTGGTAATTACTTAGCTTTAAATGGTCTTGAACATCATCTGTATTTTCTGTATCAGCAGGATATACATCGACTAACTTTACAATCCAATCAGCCGCGGTACCAGTTGTTGACACATTAAGTTTTGATAAAATATCGCCAGCTAAAGTGATATCATTTTCTAAAATTTCAGTTTCAAAAGTCAAAACATCTGGACGACGCGATGCAAAGCGCTGGTCATCTGTCATGAACTTACGTGGCGTAAACACAACTTTTATATCTTCGGAATATGGTACTGGTTTTTTTGGGTCACTTATAAAGTCTGAAGTTGCAATATTGCGCGTTGCCTGTTGTGTCAAACGTTCATTAGGCTGTAAAAACCAGCTTTCTTTAGTTGTATTTTTTGGCGGCCATTGTTCGAATGATTGCCATTCTTTTTTACCAGTATCAAACATGTGCGCTTCAGCTAAACCTGTTTCTCCATTAGCTTCACCTTTTAGGAAATGATTAAAAAATTTAGTTTCAATATTTTTCTGAAAATAATCGGATAAACCATCTCCGAAATGAACATTTCCAATCACTTGACGCTCTCTACTTCTTGCCCAATCGCCATGACTCCAAGGTCCAAAAACCACAGTGTTGTAGTTATTACTATTAGCTTCAATACTTTTGTAAGTATTATAAGGACCATATAAATCCTCAGCATCAAACTGTCCTCCAACAATCATAGTTGCAGGCTTAATATCTTTTAAGTGCTGAATGATTCCTCGTTTTTGCCAGAAGTCATCATAAGTCACATGCTCTTCAAGTTGGGTCATAAACACATTCTTTTCATCATAATAATCATCTAACTTACTTAATGGCATATTATCTAAAAAGAATTGGTATTGGTCTTCTGTACCTATATCTGGAAACTCATACCAAGCTTCCTTAGTTGGCGTATCCTTCATGTAACCAAATACAGAGGTTGCTCTCCAATAGCTTAATAAAAATGCCCCATTATGAATAAAATCATCAAAAAAGAAATCTCCAATACAAGCTTGTGGTGACACTGCTTTTAACGCAGGATGTGAATCTAATAATGAATATGTTGCATAAAACCCTGGATACGAAATTCCGTATGTGCCGATATTACCGTTATTATTCTCAACGTTGTTTACTAACCATTCAATCGTATCGTAAGTATCACTAGCTTCGTCAACTTGATTACCTGTTTTATTTGGTATATAAGCACGCATATTATCATAAACACCTTCGCTATTCCAGCGTCCACGTACATCTTGGTATATCATAATATTGCCTTCTTCCATCAAGTACTTATTAGGTCCAATTTTTGATTTAAATTCATTTTCGCCATAAGGTCTGCAACTGTAAGGAGTACGCATCATTAACATGGGATATGTTTTTGAGGTGTCTTTTGGACTATAAATTGTAGTGTGCAACTTAATGCCGTCACGCATTTCTATCGTCACCTCTTTTTTGGTGTAATTATCTTTAGCGTAGGTATCAACTGAAGCGGTAACTTTATTTGCCTCTGTCTCGGCTTCTGTAAGATTTATATCTCTTGTGTCTTTGCAGCTAATTGTAACTATTGAAATAGCTAAAAAAAGAAATAGTCTTTTAATCATAGTGGTTGGTAAATTTAAATGAATGCTAAAGATAATAGAATAACATCACAAAAGTTTGAATGAAATGTTAAGACACTTCTAATGATGTAAATTTAAAGGTATCACCATCAAACAAACCTTTATCTCCAAGTTTTAGAGAAGGTATAACTAGTAATGCCATAAATGACAAACTCATATACGGTGCATGAAGTTTACTTCCTAAACCTTTTGCCATTTCGTCTAATTCTGAATAGGCTTTACCAATAGTTTCTGCATTTTGGTCACTCATGATTCCTGCTATTGGAAGTGGCACTACTTTTTCTGAATCATCAGACACTGCACAAATACCACCTTTGTTATCTATTATAAGGTTAACTGCTTTACAGATGGCTTCGTCAGACACACCAACAGCTATAATATTATGTGAATCGTGACCAATCGAAGTCGCTATCGCCCCTTCTTTCAAACCAATATTCTTAATGAATGCTATTGATGATTTCGAGTTTTCATATCTATTAACAACCGTCATTTTTAATATATCGGTTTCAGTATTTGAAATCAAATTCCCATTATCTGTAGTTGCATCTTTTATAATTTCATTGGTTACAAGTTCGCCATCTAAACATTCTATAACTCTAATTTTAGATTGGTTAGATTCATATCTAAAATCTGAAACTAATTTCTTGTCTGTATTGAAATTATTGAGAATTTCGAAGTCAATTGACACAATTTTAGATTCGCCTTTGTCAAATACTAACGCTCCATTGATGTAAGTTTGAAGTGTTTTAAAGTCGTATAAATTTTCAACAACAATACAATCTGCAGCATCACCGACTTTTAATAAACCTACATCCAATCCGTAATGTTTTACTGGGTTTACACAAGCAACTTGAAGCACTTTAAATATATCTATATCCTTTGCTATGGCACGCTCACAAAACTGATTGATATGACCTAACAATAAGTCATCTGGGTGTTTGTCATCACTACAAAACATCATGTTTTCAAAATGTTCTGGCAATAAGTCTATCAAAGCTTCAAAGTTCTTTGCCGCACTACCTTCGCGAATAATAACCTTCATGCCTTTTTGAAGTTTTTCTAGAGCTTCATCATAAGTAAAACATTCATGGTCTGTTGTAATTCCTGCAGAAATATATTTATTTAAATTATCACCAGTTAATCCTGGTGCATGACCATCAATAGACTTATTGTAGTATTTTGCCCATTCAATTTTTTTAAGAACCTCAGCATCGTCAAAAATAACGCCCGGATAATTCATTATCTCAGCCAAATACTTGATATCTGGATTAGCCATCAACTGTTTTATGCCATCAGAATCTATGATAGCACCAGCAGACTCAAAAGGTGTTGCTGGCACACAACTAGGTGCACCAAAGTTAAATTTAAACGGTGTTTTCTTTCCGTTTTCTATCATAAATTCCACACCTTTTATGCCAAGAACATTGGCGATTTCGTGTGGGTCAGAAACTGTTGCGACTGTACCATGATTAACCGCAATTTTTGCAAATTCAGAAGGCACTAACATCGAACTTTCGATATGTATGTGCGCATCTACAAAGCCAGGTAAAATGAAGTGGTTTTCTATGCATGGTTTTTCTTCTATTCCAGAGATTAGACCATCTATAATGGTAATTTCACCTTTGAAAATTTTGCGGTTTTTAATATCTACTATGTTACCTTTAAGAATCAACACACCTCTATTTTTAAAATATTGCTTGAACTATCATCTACTTTGAAGCGATTATCAGCTCGCATACCTACAACCCATATAATATCTTCATTAGATATAAGAACCCATGTATTTTCTTTTTGATTTGGTGTTGTTTTTTCGTCTTTAAGGTATTTACTGACTTTCTTTTTTCCAGTCATACCTATTGGACGAAAAATATCTTGGGTTTTCCATTTACGTAGTGTTAATGGGAATTTTAGTTTAGTTTTATCAACAAATATTATGTCTTTTGAGCTTATTGAAATTGAATCTACTTCTTCGAATTTTAGAGTCCCAATGAGTGTATTGATAACTTCAGTTTCTTTTTCTATTATGTAAGATTCTTCGTTTTGCCCTGAATGACGAATATCTGATAAAATCAAAACATCTTTGTGCTTTGTTAGTTTATAGGTGTTTGAGGCCACATATTTACCTGTTTCAGCGTCTAGTAAACTAACAACGTCATTCCATTGTGTAAAACCATAATCTTTAAACATCTCAAATAAATAGGCTTTTGAATTATTCACTTTTATGAAGTCAGACACTTTAAATGTGATACCATTATTACCAATATCAATTATAGCACGTTTGGCAACTGCATTAAGACTCTCTTCAACAATATCTGCTGTATCATTTAAGTTTTCTAATGTGTTCTGAAAGCTACCTAACAATTGCGGATTGATTTCTTTTAGAATAGGTACTACTTCATGTCGTAGCTTATTTCTCAGATATTTCTTACTCTCGTTACTTCTATCTTCCCGCCATTTAATATTGTTTTCTTTAGCGTAAATTTCAATATCTTCTTTGGAAAATGGTAGTAATGGTCTAACTATATTGTTATTAATCATCGGGATTCCTGTTAATCCACTTAATCCGGTTCCTCGTGTGAAATTGATTAGAAAAGTTTCGAGATCATCATCTGCATGATGCGCTGTTAAAATATAATCAAACTCTAATTGATTTGCCAAATCGTTAAACCAATCGTAACGCAATTCACGGGCAGCCATTTGAATAGACAACTTATGGTTATTGGCATAAACTTCAGTATCAAAATGCTGAATGAATGTTTCTACTTCTAGTTCTGCTGCTCCAAATTTTGAAACAAAATCCTCATCTGCGTCGCTTTCATTTCCTCTTAAGTTAAAATTGCAATGTGCTAATGCAAAATTTAGGTTTATTACTTTGCAAAGATGTGCTAAAACAACGCTGTCGATTCCTCCAGAAATAGCAATTAATAGTTTACATTCTTTTAGTAAAGGCAGTTCTTGATTTATATGTTGTTTAAATAATTCTAACATGGGTCAAAGTTATTGATTTAATTCTCCAAAACCTCACGCATTGCTTTCGCCTTAATTAGGCATTCTTCGTACTCCTTAAGAGGATTGCTTTTTGCAGTAATAGCACTGCCTACAGAATACGATACGTATTTTTGAGTTTGGTTATAAAGGATACTTCTTATAATGACATTAAAATCAAAATTACCATCTGGTTTAAAATAACCAACTGAGCCAGAATATAAACCACGCTTTGTCTCTTCTAAATCTTCTATGATCTGCATAGCAGAAATTTTTGGAGCACCAGTCATACTTCCCATAGGGAAAGTTGTTCTTAATATTTTAATAGGTGAAACATCTTCTTTAACTATAGAAACCACAGTAGAAATCATTTGGTGTACTTGTAAAAACGAATAGACTTTACATAATTCCTCGACCTTAACACTTCCTTTTGTTGCAGTATGGGATAGGTCATTACGTACCAAGTCTACAATCATAATATTCTCACTTCTCTCTTTTTTATCCAAGGATAAAGCTTTAGCTAATTGTCTATCTTGAACCATATCTTTTGAACGCTTTGCAGTACCTTTTATAGGTTGTGAAATCACTTTACCATCTTCTTTTTTAAGGTAACGTTCTGGTGTTGCAGATAAAAGATATTTGTCATCATTTTTTAAGAATGTTGCAAATGGTGGTCTTGATATTCTATTTAACTTATTAAAGGTTTCTAAAGGCTGAATTTCTGTTTCTTCTGCATAATACTCTTGACAAAAATTAGCTTCATAAATATCGCCACGATGAATGTGGGCTAGCATTTCTTCAACTTTATTAAAGTATTCGTCCTTATGAATACGAAGTTTTATTTTGATAGGATTATGAGACTTATTTACTGCGCTAGAATTGACAGCACTGGAAATATATTCTAAATCATAGCTAATCTCATCATCTACAGACCGCAAGTATTGAATTTCAACATTACTATCTTTTATTAGAAATAGTCTTTTAGGTTGAAAAAAATATAAATCTGGAAATTGTAATCCATCATAATTATTAGATTTTAAAACCTCAATATCGTTCTTTAAATCGTATGTCAAATATCCAAATAGCCAGTCTTGAGTTATGGATTGGTATTCGTTTAATTTATCAAAGGCATTAATATAATCAGTTTTAATCGATGTAAAAGCATCTACCGCCAGTACGGCATCATAAGAGCTGTATTTTTGATTGTCATTATTAGAGTCTAACCATACAACATCATCGAACTGTTGCGCCCAAAACAACAACTTTTTCTTAAAGTCCTCAATGGATTTTGGTTGATAGTATTTACTTGTTCTCAATAGAAAAATAATTAGTGCAAAATACCAAAATTTAAGCATCATACGAAACCTTAAGTATCCTTAGTCTACTAATTATGAAACCCTATCTTTGTGACTTAAATTAAGATTGTGACTTTTAGAGATTTAAACTTAAACACACCTTTACATAACGCCATTGATGATTTAGGCTTTGAAACACCTACTCCAATTCAGACAGAATCGTTTAATGTTGTAGCTTCTGGTAAAGACGTTGTAGGTATTGCCCAAACCGGCACTGGTAAAACCTTTGCCTATATGCTACCTATATTAAAAAACTTAAAGTATTCTACACAGGATAATCCTAGAGTTTTAGTTTTAGTACCTACAAGAGAATTGGTTGTGCAGGTTGTTAATGAGATTGAAAAACTATCTAAATATATTAACAACCGTGTGCTTGGTGTCTATGGTGGCACAAACATAAATACCCAAAAACAAGCTGTTGCTCAAGGTTTAGATATTATTGTCGCTACACCAGGTCGTTTATATGACTTGGCAGTAAGCCGTGTTTTACAGTTGAAGTCTATTCAGAAATTAGTCATTGACGAAGTTGATGTAATGTTAGATTTAGGTTTTAGACATCAGCTAATGAATATTTTTGATATTCTCCCACCCAGACGACAAAATATTATGTTTTCGGCAACTATGACAACAGATGTAGATGCGTTGATTACTGATTTTTTCATTAACCCAAGTAAGATTTCTATTGCTGTTTCTGGTACACCTCTAGAAAATATTACACAGCAACGTTATAATATCCCTAACTTTTATACCAAAGTTAATTTACTAGAAGAGATACTTCACGATAAAGAAACATTCTCAAGGGTTTTAATTTTTGTGGCTTATAAACGAATGGCAGATAGGTTGTTTGATAAACTTGAAGAACTTTTTCCATCAGAAACTTGTGTAATTCACTCAAACAAAACTCAGAATTATAGGCTACGTAGTATCGAGCAATTTAGAGAAGGTACAAACCGTCTACTAGTAGCAACAGATGTTATGGCTCGTGGTTTGGACATTGATGACGTTTCTCACGTGATTAATTTTGACACGCCTGATTACCCTGAAAATTATATGCATCGCATCGGTAGAACTGGACGTGCAGAACGTAAAGGTGTTACGATTTTATTATCCACTGAAAAGGAGCAAGAATCCAGAGAACGCATTGAGGAATTAATGAAAATGAAAATAAATATTCTTGACATCCCTGAATATGTAGAAGTTTCTAAAGAATTAATTGAGGAAGAACGTAATGTAATTAAAGAACGTCATAACCCAACTAAACGCCGTGAAGAAGATTCTCCTGGGCCTGCATTTCATGAGAAAAGTGAAAAAAACCAGAAAGTAAATCTTGGAGGTTCATATCGAAGAGAAATTGCTAAAAAGTATAAAAAACCTAAAACACGTGGTGATAAAAATTACAACAGACGTAAAAAGAAATAAATTTAATTTTTTTAAAAATGATTAAAAGTATAAAGCATTTCTCGATACTACTATTAATATTACCACAATTTGTATTTTCTAATAATGAATGGGGAAAAACTGGTCATAGAACTGTGGGTAAGATTGCAGAAAAACATCTTACTAATAAAACAAAGCGTCATTTAAAAAAATTACTTGATGGAGGTTCTTTGGCACTATATTCTACATATGCAGATGAAATCAAATCTGATAAACGCTACAATGAGTTTTACACTTGGCACTATATTAATATGCCCTTTAAAGACACCTACCAAAGCTCAAATAAAAATTCTGAAGGAGACCTAGTTACAGGGATTAATTATTGTATAAAAATTATACAAGATGATACCTCTAGCACTAACGATAAAAAATTTTATTTAAAACTATTAATTCACCTTATTGGGGATTTACATCAGCCTATGCATATTGGACTAGCAGAAGACCGAGGCGGTAATGATTTTAAAGTAAGTTGGTTTGGAAATCAGACAAATCTACATAGTGTTTGGGATACAAAAATGATTGATAATTATAATATGAGTTATTCAGAATTAGCTTCAAATTCTAAAGAAATCTCCAAAAAACAAATAAAATTTATACAATCAGGTAGTGTTGTTGATTGGGTTAATGAAACTCACGAAATCACAAAAAACATTTACAAATCCGTATCACAAGGTGAGGATTTGAAGTATAAATACTCATACGAACACATGGGACTAGTTAGGACTCAACTTCAAAAAGCTGGATTAAGACTTGCTAGTTTATTAAATAATATCTTGTGTTAGATCCTTAGCTCATCTTGACCATTAGCATAACCGTAACATTTGTTATACACCATGTCAGCAAATCTATCGTACAAAATTTCAAATAAAAGCGTATCGTTAGTCTTAACTATGGCTTCAACCAACGCTTCATCAGATAATTTATGGACAGACGCTTCTAGTGTCATTCCTTTAGGTTAGAGATTTATTACTGTTTATAAATTTAAGACACAAGTAAATTTACTAAGTCACAAAATAATTTAACGATTATTCAAATCCTCTTCAATATCACTTAAATGATTATTTAATGCTTTTGCGGAAATCTGTATTTCCCAAATTAAAAAGGCAAGTGACAGCAAAAGAAGTAACAATCCTAATCCAAAAACATAAACAGCTATCGTGTGGTAGTCTATATATATTAAAAACATGGTCAATACACAAAGTAGTAGGCTAGTAATACCACAAATCTGCATATATCGTGTTAAATCTAAACGTAATTTTAAATTTTTGATTTGCCGGATAAGCGATTCTTCTTTTCGCTCCAAATATTTATCCCTTAAACTTCTGATTACAGATGCATAAGCTAGAAACCTATTGGTATAGGCTAGCATGATTAATGATATTGCAGAAAATAAAAGTGCGGGTGTAGTAAGCGTAAGTTGTTCCAAAATGTATTTTTTTCAAAGTTAACTATAAAGCTTGGGGCATAAAAAAAGCGAACTTAAAAAGTTCGCTTTTTTATATAATCAAATTATAGAAAGGATTTATAAATCTTACAAATACTCAAAAAATTTTGTAATTAGATTTTTTATGTATGTAGTGCTCTATCATCAGTCGCAGCTAATGCAGCTTCTTTAATAGCTTCAGCAAATGTTGGGTGTGCATGAGAGTATCGTGAGATATCTTCGGCAGATGCCCTAAATTCCATAGCAGTTACAGCTTCTGCAATTAAATCTGCACAACGAGCGCCAATCATATGTACACCTAAAACTTCATCTGTCATTTTATCTGCAAGGATTTTTACAAAACCATCGATATCTCCTGATGCTCTTGCTCTACCTAAAGCTCTAAACGGAAATTGACCTACTTTATATTCTATATTTTCAGCTTTTAATTCTTCCTCTGTTTTACCAACTGCAGCAACTTCCGGCCATGTATAAACTACACCAGGAATTAAGTTATAATCGATATGAGGTTTTTGACCTGCTAAAATTTCTGCTACAAAAACACCTTCTTCTTCGGCTTTGTGAGCTAACATTGCGCCTTTAATAACATCACCAATAGCATATATATTTGAAGCAGATGTTTGTAAATGTTCATTAACTTCAACTTGTCCTCTATCATTAATTTTTACACCTGCAGCTTCAGCATTAAGTCCGTCTGTATATGGACGACGCCCAACAGATACCAAGCAGTAATCACCTTTAAACTCAACAACTTCACCTTTTTTGTTTTCAGCTTTAACGATAACCTCATCACCTTTACGTTCTACAGATTGTACTTTGTGAGATATCTGCATTTTACACTTAGCTTTCTTAAAGACTTTGTTTAGCTCTTTAGATAAACCAGCATCCATAGTTGGTAAAATACGGTCTTGGTATTCAATTACTGTAACTTGAGCACCTAATCTGTAATAGACTTGACCAAGTTCTAAACCAATAACACCACCACCAATAACAATCATGTGTTTTGGTATTTCATTAAGCTTTAAAGCTTCTGTTGAAGTGATAATACGTTCTTTATCTAACTCTATGAATGGTAAGTTACTTGGCTTACTACCTGTAGCAATGATTATATTTTTTGCTTCGATAGTTTCGGTTGATCCGTCATTTTTGGTAATATTTACATGTGTTGCATCTTTAAAAGACCCTAAACCTTCATATACTTCAATATTATTTTTCTTCATCAAGAAATCAATACCGCCGGTAGTTTGATCAACAACAGCTTGCTTACGACCAATCATTTTTTCTAGATTAACTTTTATATCTCCTGGGATTTCAATTCCGTGGTCAGCGAAATGCTTAGTAGCTTCCTCGTAATGATGCGAAGAACTTAAAAGTGCTTTACTCGGAATACAACCTACATTTAGACATGTACCTCCAAGTGTTGAATATTTTTCAATTATTGCGGTTTTCATACCCAATTGAGAACAGCGTATTGCTGCAACATATCCTCCAGGACCCGAACCTATAACTACGACATCGTATGAATTCATAAGAAGTTTTTTATCTGATTAAAAACGAGTACAAAAATACAACTTACAATAACCATTTACGAATAGCAGTCAACGTTTTTTAAACCTAAATAAAATCTTTAGATATAGGTATTTATAGAAATAAAAAATGCCACGAACAACATTTAAATTGTTCAGGCATTTTTTCCCCATTTGTTATATAGTATAACAATGTAAAAGTCTTCAATAAAATATACTTTTACAATACTCAATTTGAGTAAATGTATATCTAAATGAGATTCTTATTTATTTTGAGCATACCAACCAACTCTCCAGTTGAAGATATATTTAGTTTTTTGAGAATATTTCTTCGGTGTGTATCTACCGTATGAGAACTAATATTTAAACGAGCTGATATTTCTTTACTAGACAAGTTTTGAACTAGTAATCTAATTACATCGCGTTCTCTGTGACTAATTCCAGCAGATAGCAGCTTTTGAGAATAAGTATTAAAGAAAACCGTTTCATACTCATTATTTACATTCAGCAATTTAGCAGATGCAGATATATCCATTACTATATCCTGATGTAAAACAGTATAATGAGCAAGCCCTATTATGGGTTTTCCAGTATTGTCAAAAGCCAAAGGTGTTGTATTCTGTACAATATTTACATATGTATTATCCGCATTTTTAAATCTATAATTCCAAGTATAATTAGCTTTATCTCTATCAGAATCATTTATTTTTTCTAAGGTAAAGACCATTAAT
Source organism: uncultured Winogradskyella sp. (assembly GCA_905480385.1). Lineage (GTDB taxonomy): Bacteria > Bacteroidota > Bacteroidia > Flavobacteriales > Flavobacteriaceae > Winogradskyella. The sequence goes on along the minus strand of CAJQQC010000084.1, from coordinate 2,288 downwards.
TCATTCAGTGCTTTTAACCATTTCTCCATGTCCTCAGGATGAATTCTACTCCAAAAATAACGCATTCCTTCTGTTTTTAACAAAGTAACATCTAAACCTGTACATGACTTAAAATTTTTACTTACGTATTCAAAAGTAAGATCTTGGGTGTTTGTAATACAAAAAAATGTCGAACTGTAAGGTAAATAAAAGTCAAGTTCAATAATTTTATTAATATGTGTCTCTAGAGAGGGCTTGTTGTAGGACTTAAAAATAGACTTATAAACATCTTTAATCTGATTGTAGTTCATTTAATTAAATTATTTAAAGTATCTAAGGTAACTAATTAAGAGCTTTTAAAATAGTTCTTTTAATTTCTAGGCACATTCTATTAATAAAGAATTGTTTTAAGAAAACAAAACCATTGAAATTTATGAAATCTCGAAAAAGAAATCTCTTTAATAAACACAGAAATAAGTATAACATAAAGTATGGCAAAAGCTCCTAAAGTGAGTTTAATTTACATTTGGAACTCTAACACCAAAGAAACAGAAAAGCTCAAATAATAGAAATAATTCTAGTGCTCTATAATTTAAAGACTTAAATATCATAATACAATTGCAGTACTGTGTTTGACTTCGTTAATCATAAACATACTATGTGTGCTACCGATATGCTTAATATTGGTGAGTTTTTTAACCATAAACTCTCTAAATTCTTCCATATCTTCAACAATAACTTTAAGTAAATAATCGTAATCACCACTAATATGATAACACTCTAATACCTCCTGCAATTTAGTAACATCTCTCTCAAATTGAACAACATACTCTTGTGTATGCTGTGTGAGTTTTACATGGCAAAACGCTATAAAGTTTTTATCAACGCGCTCTTTGTTTATAAGAGCCACATAATTATTTATAAATCCTTGATACTCCAATTTTTTTATTCTCTCATAAACAGCAGTTACAGATAACCCTAAAACATTTGATAAAGCCTTTGTAGTTTGTTTACAATCGTTTTGTAGTAATTGTAATAAGTGTTTATCTGTTTGATCTAATACCATGAGTGTAAATTTTTCGTAATTACTTGATGTTTTTAAAGTAAAATTAGAAAATTTATCTATATAAATTAAAAAATACTGAAAATTATACTAAAACAAAGACTTGCTATTGTTTTTAATTCTCAATATTATGAATTTTGAATATATTTTAAATATATCATCATGGCTTTTAAACCAGCAAACAACATTCAAGATTTACAATATTTCGGAGAATTTGGAGGTGTTAACCCTTCAATTTCAGATTCATCGACTTACACCTTTCTATCTGCCAAAACAATGTTTGATACATTTGAAGGTAATGCAGATGGTTGTTATCTATACTCTCGACATTCTACACCTTCAAATTTATATCTTGGTGAAGCTTTAGCAGCTATGGAAGGAACAGAAACAGCAACAGTAACTGCTTCGGGTATGGGTGCTATTACACCAGTTTTAATGCAATTATGCGGACAAGGAGAACATATTGTAAGTAGCAGAACAATTTATGGAGGTACATATGCTTTTTTAAAGAATTTTTCACCACGAATGGGTATTGATACATCATTTGTAGATATTACAAAATTAGATATAGTAGAGGCTTCAATTACTACAAAAACCAAAGTCTTATATTGCGAATCGGTTAGCAATCCTTTATTAGAAGTAGCTGACATTAAAGGTTTGGCTAAGCTTGCTAAAAAATATAATTTAAAATTAGTCGTTGATAATACGTTCTCTCCGTTATCTGTTTCACCTGCAGATTTAGGTGCAGATATTGTTATACATAGTCTGACCAAATTCATCAATGGCTCTAGCGATACTGTTGGTGGTGTTATTTGTGGTACACAAGAATTTATTGACCAACTACGTAATGTCAATTACGGTGCTTGTATGCTATTAGGTTCTACTATGGATAGTTTACGAGCAGCTTCGGTATTAAAAAACTTGAGAACACTACATATCAGAATACAACAACATAGTAAAAATGCCACCTATCTTGCTAAAAAGTTTGAAAGTGTTGGCTTAAAAACGGTATATCCTGGTTTAGAATCACATCCATCTCATGACTTATTTACATCTATGATGAATACCGAGTATGGTTTTGGTGGCATGCTTACCATTGATGTTGGTAGTCTAGATAAAGCCAATGCACTTATGGAGCTTATGCAAGAACGTAATTTGGGATACTTAGCCGTAAGTTTAGGATTTTATAAAACATTATTCTCAGCTCCTGGAAGCTCTACATCATCAGAAATTCCTGAAGAAGAAC
>CAJQQC010000083.1 GCA_905480385.1 uncultured Winogradskyella sp. | reverse complement strand
CTATAACTAGAACGTTGTAGTTTGTAAATGGTTCTACAACTTCATTTCTTAAGATAACATCGTTATCATCGGTTATAGCTACTTTTGTTTTCTCGGTAATAGCATTCAATACACCAACACCTAAACCACTTTTTGTTCGTCCTGATATTTTTATGGCGTTCAACACCTTTGTGTTATTAGGTCTGTTAAAAGATTCGTCATCTGCTATATCTATTTGACCAACAGGAGCGCTTCCGATACGTCTCGAAAAGAACAAACCACCTTTTGAAAACAAATCAACACCTTCTGTAAAAAACTGACGCTGCTCTCTAAAGGTCTGTTCAAAAGGACCTAGGTTTAACTCTAAATTATCAAAACCTACTTGACTAAAATCAGGAATCAATGTCGCATCAAGCGTAAAATTATCTGTAATGCCATATTTTAAATCCATCCCGAATTTTAAATCGGTCTCTGTCTGACCATCAAATGTACTTGCAATTCCCGTTGTAAAAGGGTAGAGGTTCAGTCTAACAGGAGGCTTTATATTATTTAGCCCCATTAATTCGCCTTCGTATAATCCAGTATTTCCAATCGTTGGGTCAATTGGATTCCACGAATAAGCAGCGCGGTCTCTTCGGAATTGGCGTAAAAATTGTATACCCCAAACAGGTTTTTCTTGGTCGGCAAATCGTAAAGTTCTATATGGGATTTTCATTTCTACAACCCAACCATCATCTTTGAGTTTAACAGCACTCGTCCAAACGGCATTCCAGCCAAAGTCTTCTCCAATACTAGGGTTTACTATTGCATCTGCTTGTTGACCAGAACTAAATACAACAAAATTGGTGTCATTCTGTGCATCATTATTTGGGTTTATGGTTACCACAAAGAAATCGGTTTGACCAAAATCATCACGATTGGTAAACTGGCGCATTATCAGTTTTGGGTCATCATACAAATATGCTGATACATAAATGGCGTCATCATCATACGTCATTTTTATTTCTGTACGCTCATTCTCTTTGGCTTTTATACCAATGTTTGGTTCAAATTGTACAAAACCTGTTGCAATGTCAGCTTTTTTCCAAGCTTCATCATTGAGTATGCCATCGATTTTAGGAGCAATAGTTGTACGTTCTATTTGCAGGGTTTTTTTGTCTTGTGCTAGAGCAAAAACACTGAAAAGAATTATAAATAAGGTTAATAATGAAGAACTCAATTTCATGCTGAGTCAAAAATTTTAGCAGTACAAAACTACATTCCTACTTTTGCTTTAGCTCATAATTAAAAGTTAAAAATTTTAATACTGATTCTTCTAAAAGTCATATAATTATTTGGAACACTTATTGCTTTATTTATACTAAAATATTGAATGAAAAAATACCCAAAACTATTATTAAGCCCTTTACTTGACACATTAGGATATGTTTCTATTATTTTACCACCTTTCGATTTTATATGGGCACCACTTTCTGGATTAATAATGACAAAACTTTATAAAGGTAAAGTTGGAAAAATTGCAGGTGTCTTTGCATTTTTAGAAGAAGCTATACCTTTTACAGATGTTGTTCCTACATTTTCTGTAATGTGGGTGTATACATATATTATTAAATCAAGAAACAATACTAAAATCATTAAATAGCTAGAGTGCTTTTCGGATACTTATAAAGCCAAATATTAATACTGTAGTAATTACAAAATAAGGAATAATATATTCTTTAAATTCTGCCACTAAAAGAATAGCAATCATTAAAAGTTGAAAACCTAAACCAAAAATAGAAAGTGCTGTCATCAAGAAATTAGGTAATGTTTTTCCATTTGAGGCTTTGTGGTCTAACCAATAAATAATTTTATCAAAATTTCCGTATAAAGTTTTATAAAGCCTAAATAAGATAGTCACATTTTTTTGACTTTCGCCAGGCAGAGCTTTTGGTGTTTTATTTTCAAAAATACGACTGGTCGTATCACCATTATACCTGTTTCTAAGTATAACGTAGTAGTAATTATAAAGTGTGCCTTGTAATTGTATACCAAAAAATGCAACTACAGTCCACCAAAAATTAACATCAGTTATATACCAAATGGTCAACAAAAAAATAGCATTAAGAATAATATCTGCAACTGAATCTAGATAGCGACCTGTATAAGAAGGTGTGTTTTTTATACGTGCCAATTCGCCATCAGCAGCATCTAAAATAGATTTAAAAATTAAAAAAAAAGCAGCTAAAATGTAAGCGCCTTTAAGGATACAAAAAGCAGCTAATAACCCAGAGATTATAAAACCTATAGTTAAATGAATAGGGGTAAACCTTGTGTTTTTTAGGGATTGAGAAATGATTCTTGCAACTGGTCTTCCGTAGTCAGATAGATCCACAAACTTAAACTCTTTGGGTAATTTGGACATGTAAAAAGAACAGAATCTGTTTTGCTGAAATATATCAATATTCGAAATCTGTTTTATGAAGCGCAATATAGTTAATTAATAGCTTAACAATATCTTCTTTACTTTCTATTAATCTAAATTCAAGCGCTGACCAAATGTCTAATTCCTCTTGTTTTAATTTAGAAATTTGTTGACGTCTTAGTAAAATATCTTTTGAAACGGGAAGTGATTTTAATACGCGAATAGCACTATCTATAATCTCTACTGAAGTTTCAGCTTTTATATTTATGAATGCTTTTAAAACCTCATGACTATACTCTCCAGAAGAGTTGTAAAAAAAACCGAACAAACCGTTTCTATTGATTTCGCTTTCAAAAATATCAATTAAAACAAAGGTTTGTTCGGCTTCAGATAGTTTGGTAAAATGACCTACTTCGTGAGATTTGTTCCAAAGGACTGTACCTACGAACTCAATTTTATCGGTATCACTTTTTTGGTTTAAAGCAAATTCAATTTCGGTCATTTTTTTTCATTTGATTTATTTGATAAAAATATCACATAAAAACAAAAGGCTACTTAATTAAGTAGCCTTTGTAATAATTATTACTTTTCTAGTTTAATTTATTGAAACACCAGAAAATGTAATATTAAAATCTTCTTCACCACCTGTTACAGTACCAAAGTTATTAGAATCGTCAGATCCTACTGGTTCGTGTACTAATGTAATATTTAAACTTCCATTACTAGCTCCACCAGCAATCCAAGTTGTATTAACTCCTAATTTGTTTCCATCAGGACCGTCTACATCACCAGCATCTCTGGACATTGTCATACTAACAGTATTTACACCATATGTAAAGAAATGCTCATCAGCTTCTGGAATAATGTCATCATTTAAAACATCATCTGCTGGAGATTCACTTTCATTAGTGATGGCTAAGTCTAATGAATAAGTTTCGCCAGAAGTAAAACTACCAACAACAATATTGGTAAAACTACCATCTTGACCATCTGGAGCAACACTTGACATTGTAACAATATCTGTTGCATTGCCAGTATTGGTAAAAGTAAGCGTCACATTTGTAATTAATTCTTCAGGATTAATTATTACTGGATCATCATCATCAGAACATGATGTGATTAACGTTAGGCAAAACATTGCCGCGACAAATAATTTACTTGTTTTCATTGAATTTAAGTATAAAAAATTGGTTTTCATTGTTTTTAAATTTGAGTTATTTGTGTTCATTTTGTTTAATAATTCAGTTGTAATTGTAATGTTATATTTCTACCTAAGTCATCAGCAAAATATCTTAGTCGATTTAAATAATTTCTGTAAGAAGTATCAAAAATATTGTTGACTCCTAGAGCAACATTTAGATTTATTTCTTTACTAAAAGAAAAAGTAGCTTCTGTGTAAAAATGTAATAAATGGTATGCTGGTGGTGGCGTGCTAATATCTATTGTTAGCATTTGACCTGTAAGTTGATTCTGGATATCAAAATTAAAATCCGGAAATTCATTTTGTTCAAAAACCCACTCTGATTTCAAGCTAGCCGAAAAGTTATACCAATCCTCATTATTGTAAGTAATCTGGTTATTAGTATTAAAAGACGGTATGTCAATTAGGGGCAAATTAGTCTCCAAGTCATTACCTTTAATGAAAGAGGTTTTGTTAAGTAACTTAATGTTATTCGTGACATCATATTTAGCAGTGATGTCAATACCGTAGAGCTCTGCATCAGTTTGTTGATACTCCCATAATGGAAAAGGTCCTCTAATTGTACTAATAAAATCAAAAGGTCTTAAATAGATAAAGTCTGCAACTCTATTGTAGAAAATCTCTGCTAAAAAATTAAATCTTGATAAACTATAGTTGTAGGTTCCTGAAACCCTATTTGAAATTTCTTTATTAAATCGTAAATCTCCTATTTCAAACCTTGCGGCAGAGTGGTGTAGGCCATCACTAAAAAGTTCTGACACATTTGGAGGTCTACTAGACAAACTATAGTTAAATAGAACTTCATTACTATCATTAATAGTGTATTTAATACCAGCTGAAGCAGAAATATTATGATAATTAAAGACAGGATTGGTTAAATACTGAGTTGGAAAATCTTGTATAATGATATCAGAAAAATCGGTACTGTATCCACGTTCATTCCAACGCGATTTTAGATAGAATTTTTTTGCGTCAATCCTATTGAAATCATAACGTATGCCAGCATCCACAATTACTTTATCATTTAATTGCCATTCTGCAGTGGTATAGGCACCAAAATCATATTTATCAAAATCTGGGATTAAACGTCTTACACCAGTATCGGGATTTGCAAAATTATCTTGATAACGTCCCATGATTCCAAAATTGACTTTTCTATCTAAATTCGAATCCAAGTTAACATCTGCTGAAACAGTATGTGTTTGCAGTCTTAAATCTACTGCTGGAATAAATCTTCTATCACCAATCCTAACGTCAAACTCTAAACGTTTATTATTTTGGTAGTCATACTGTAAATTTACTTTTCCAAAATTCTTGAAACGCTTGTAATAACTTGCCTTAGCGACATGATGTGTTACTTCTTGTTTAGGGACATTTATATCGTAACTAAAATCGTTAACTACAAGTGGTTGACCAGCATTAATAGCACGCTCTAAATCAAAGATGCTACCAATATGCGATGCTCTTAAAATACCTATTTCGTTATCGATATAGCTGTAATATAATTCAAAACCAGATTCAAAAGCTTTTTTACCACCTTGGAGAGCAAAGCTGTTAGATTTTAATCCTGTGTTAGTCAAATTATAATCCGGTGCTTCAAAATCCCCATTTTGTTTTATTGCACCCTGTACATTAGCAAACCAACCCGATGCAAAGGTTTTATTAAGAGATGTACTTATATTATATCCACGACCATTAGTTTGTCCACCAATGGTTGTCTTTCCGTACAAGGTATCTTTTAACAGAACGCGACGAGGGTTTATAACAACAACACCACCAACAGCATCACCACCATAAGCTAAGGCACCAGATCCTTTAATTACCGAAATTTGTCCAGCAGAATTAATATCTACATTTGGTGCATGTTCAATTCCCCATTCTTGGTCTTGCAGTCTAACATTATTATTCATAATTAATAGACGACTCCCGTACAAACCGTTAATCATTGGTTTTACAATAGTATTACCTGTATTTATTGAAGAAACACCAGGAACTTCCTTTAAGGCATCACCAAGACTTAAACTGCTGTAACGCTTTAAAACTGCAGATTTTAAAACGGTCTCTTGTGCTGTAGTAGTTTCTTGTTTTGTAGCATTTCCAGTAACAGAGACTTCACCTAAAGATTCTATATGGTGCTCAAGTGAAATAGATTTATATATATCGCCTTTAACCATAAACTTTACAGTTTTTGTTTCGCAACTGATATGAGATATGACTAAAGTGATTTCACCATCACAGAGATTTTCAATTTTAAACTTACCGTCGATATCTGATGTAACATATTTATCTAAATTTTGGATAAATATAGTAGCACCAATAATAGGTGTCTTGTCATGAAAATCAGATAGTTCGCCTAAAAAGATATGATCACATTCTTGTGAAAATCCTATTAAGTTCAATACAGATAAAGCTACTAGTAGATAGTACTTCATTATTAATAATGAATAGTATAAAACTTGTGATTACAAATCAGTCATGTTTTATAAGGTTATTTTAAATAGAGAATTTTGGAAATTAGCCCAAAGAAGGCGGTCCTCTTAAATAAGAAGAATTTTGCTGATGTGTTCTTAAAAAGAAATAATAAGATACATTTATTGTTTTAACTTCAAC
>CAJQQC010000082.1 GCA_905480385.1 uncultured Winogradskyella sp. | reverse complement strand
TGCAGCTTCATTCATTTTGTCTACATCTAATTTTTGATGAACATAATGTGTGTAATCAAAAAGAAATACATTTTTCTTTAAGCTAATCTTATAATCATAGCTTCGTTTTATTGCGTGAAATCTAGTATGAGCATCAGCATTAACCTGGAAAATAGATTGAATAGCAATATCCTTTGGTAAAAAAGAATTGAGCTTGAAAGTTAAATTTTCGGTATCAAAAGTTTCATCTACATCAAAATGCGCAAACATTTGAAATGCATGAACACCTGTGTCCGTTCGACCTGCACCAGTAATACTAATATTAGTATTTAATAATTTTGAAAGTGCATCTTGAATGGTTTCTTGGACTGTAACCGCATTAGGTTGAATCTGCCAGCCATGGTAAGCGCTTCCGTTATATGACAATTGAATAAAATACCTCAAAAAACTTTATTTTTGCTTTTAAAAGCAACAAAGATAACAGTTTTTAGTCCTAAAGAAATCCTAAAAAATCAAGATTAAATTTGAAAAAAATTCTACTTCTATCAGACACTCATAGTCATATTGATGAAAATATTTTGAAATACGTAAAACTAGCTGATGAAGTATGGCATGCTGGAGACATTGGAGATTTAAAAGTTACTGATGCTATAAAAAAACTAAAACCACTAAAAGCAGTTTACGGAAATATTGATGACGCAAAAGCAAGAGCAGAGTATCCAGAACACAATCGCTTTATGTGCGAAGATGTAGATGTCTGGATTACACATATTGGTGGTTACCCGCCAAGATATAACAATCGTGTACGAGAAAAATTAAAGCAAAATCCACCGCGTTTATTTATTTGTGGACATTCTCATATCCTAAAAGTCATGCCAGACAAAAAACTAAACGTATTACATATGAATCCTGGTGCAGTAGGTATTCATGGATTTCATAAAGTAAGGACTATGTTGCGTTTTACAATTGATGGTAAAAAAATTGATAAGCTAGAAGTTATTGAATTTCAAAGAAAATAAAAATCCCGAAGCTTTCACTTCGGGATTTTTCGCACTAATACTACTAAGATTTTAGGTGTTTATCGTAATCTATCTACAGATTTTACAAGATCTTCGTCCTTTTTTATTGCCTTATTTGCTAAGACTAAAAACACGATAGAAAAAATAGGAAGAATCAACCCAATACCTTTCTCAGAAACCAAAGTTTCTCCAGATAAATTTAGAGACTGATACACGAACACTCCTAGTAAAATAAAGTTTAATATTATATTAAGTCGCCCCAAAACAAACTGAGACTTTCTATTTTTATAACTAAATATGGATATCAAAGATAACAATGCAGAACCCAGAAACAAGCCTAAATACAAGTAGTCGTCTTTAGCAAATACAAGTGCTTGATTTTTATCTGTATACAAATCAAAAACAAAAATCAAACCTGCAGAAATTGCAGTAGCAATCAGTAAATAGAGTGTTTGTATACGTTGAATCATCGTTATTCTAATAATTGAAACACAAAATTAGCAGTTTATTTTTAAATGATATACCAATTTTTAAATAAAAATTGTATTATTGCACTAGTGCTATAGTAATCAAAATATTGCAAAGCACTTCTTCCGATTTAATTTCTCATTTTCTTTTATTGTATTTCATTAGAAAATTTTAAATAATCAAATCCTATTTTTATAATTCTATACACACATATTAATGTTTGAAATTGCACAGTTAAAAGCTAAGAAACTACCTGAATTACAGGAGGTTGCTAAACAACTAAAAGTACCAAAGTACCGTTCTTTAAAAAAGTTAGACTTGGTTTACCAAATATTGGATTACCAAGCGGCTAATCCTGCTGCTGTTAAAGCTGTTACAAAAGAAGACAACAAACCTTCTAGTAATAATACAACTCAAAAACAACCGCAACAAAAGCAAAAACGAGCGCGCGTTCAAAAACCACATCAAGAGAAAAAAGAACAACAAAAAATGGATTTTGACGACAAGTCTAAATCTTCAGATATTAAAACTGAAGATAAGCCTACTTCAAAACCACAACAGCATTCAAAAGATTCTAGAAACGACAACAAACAGCCTCAAAAAAAGGATGATAATCGTCGTAATCAAAATCAAAACAAGAATCAGAATCAGAATCAAAATCACAGAAACGATAATAACAATCGTAATAAAAATAATAGCCAGAACAAAAACCAGAATCATAAAAATAACGGCAATAAAGACAATAGAAACCGTTACCGTGAGCCAGACTTTGAATTTGATGCTATTATAGAGAGTGAAGGTGTATTAGACGTTATGCAAGATGGTTATGGATTCTTAAGATCTTCTGACTACAACTACCTAACATCTCCTGATGACATCTATGTATCGCAATCTCAAATTCGTTTATTTGGATTGAAAGTAGGTGATACCGTTTTAGGACAAGTACGTCCACCGAAAGAAGGTGAAAAGTATTTTCCTTTAATCAAGGTTAGTAAAATTAATGGTCAGAGCCCAAACGTAGTAAGAGATCGTGTTGCTTTTGAGCATCTAACGCCATTATTCCCAAAAGAGAAATTCAATATTGCTGAAAAGCAATCTACAATTTCGACGCGTATTATGGATTTGTTTGCTCCAATTGGTAAAGGACAACGTGGTATGATTGTATCACAACCCAAAACAGGTAAAACTATGTTATTAAAGGATGTTGCAAATGCTATCGCTGCCAATCATCCTGAAGTGTATCAAATGATTCTATTAATAGATGAGCGTCCTGAGGAGGTTACTGATATGCAACGTAATGTTCGAGGTGAGGTCATTGCTTCTACTTTTGATAAAGAAGCACACGAGCATGTAAAGATTGCAAATATCGTATTAGAAAAGGCAAAGCGTTTAGTAGAATGTGGTCACGATGTGGTTATTCTGTTAGATTCTATAACACGTTTGGCTAGAGCATATAACTCTGTACAACCAGCATCAGGTAAAATATTATCTGGTGGTGTTGATGCAAATGCATTACACAAACCTAAACGTTTCTTTGATGCTGCACGAAATATTGAAAATGGTGGTTCGCTTACAATTATTGCTACAGCATTAACAGAAACTGGTTCTAAAATGGATGAAGTAATTTTTGAAGAATTTAAAGGAACCGGTAACATGGAACTTCAGTTAGATCGTAAGATTAGTAACCGACGTATTTTCCCTGCTATTGACTTAACGTCCTCTAGTACGCGTCGTGATGATATTCTATTGGATGCAAATACAATACAACGTATGTGGGTAATGCGTAAATACTTAGCAGATATGAACCCTGTTGAAGCGATGGAATTTATTAATGACCGCTTTAAACAAACTAGAAATAACGAAGAGTTTTTAATTTCCATGAATAGCTAAACACTTAAGTTTTATATAAAAAAGCCTTTGAATTTTTCAAAGGCTTTTTTATTCATTAATTATTATTCTATTAACGCTTTAGTGCAAAGTGCGCACTAAATGTTCGTTTTTCATCATTAATTGGCTCTGTATATTCCAAAGTAAACCAGTAATCACTACTTGGCATTTTTTTACCATTGTATGTACCATCCCAGCCAGGACCGGTTGGACTTAGTTGTTTTAATAATTTTCCAAAGCGATTGTATATGTATATTACAGCAGATGGCTGTGAATCAATTCCTTTGATTGTCCAGGTATCATTATTACCATCACCGTTTGGTGTGAAAAACTTTGGATAATCAATTAATGTTATATCCTTAAATAAAATTCCACAACCTAATACATCTCTAACTGCTACGGTATGATCACCACAGCTAACATTTTCAAATTCACCACTTAATTGCCATGGTCCGTTATCTAAGCTAAATTCGTATTCACTATTTCCAGTTACAGTTGCTATAATCACATTATTACCGATAAATATCTCTGAAACAACTTCGATATCAAATGTGTCAGGAATACCACCTTCAACTACGACAGTTTCATCAAAATTAGTACACATGGTTACTGTTGATGTTGATGTGTCAGTTACAAGAACACTATACGTCCCGCTCTGAGTTGGTATTAAACTAGAATCTGTTTCCGTAGTAAGGATGTTTCCATTAAAACGCCATTCAAAAGAATAGTTTGCATCAGATAATTCAGTATCAATTACTAGAGGAATTGAAACTACAGCTTCATTGTTACTAGTTAAACATAAAGTATAAGTATCATCCAAATCAAATATTGGTAATAGGTTAGTTTGGAGTGTAAGTTCTGAAATTTCAAAACAATCTTCTGGTCTTATATTATTACTAACTCTAGCATAGATAATTTGTGGATTTGTTAAATTTTCATACAAAAATGGTAATGGATTAATATCATTAACAGCATCATCAAAACTAAAATAATAACTAATACTAAAAGCAAATGGATCTGCACCATTCATGATAATTGGACTTCTAGAATCTAAATCAAACTGCGTAAACCCATCATTATCATTTACAACATCACATTCTTCATAAAAATCATCAAAGGCTGAAGCGCCGTTTAATACTTCAATGTTAAATGATTGTGAACTCACAGAACAACCGGTCATATTATTTGTAATCGCTACAAAAATAAGTTGTGGATTACTTATGTTTTCATAGGGACTAACCAAGGGATCAACCAAATTATCAGCATCAGCTTGAGAATCGTGATAAGTTACTGTAAACATTGTTTGGTCTTGGCCATTTAAAATCTCAGAATTCTTGGTTTCTAGATCAAAATCAAATTTGAAATCAGTATTATTTTCACACTCTAAGAAATCCGAAGGAATACCAGCATCGTTGGGTAATGGATTAACCATGAACGTAACAGCACTAGTGCTAGAACATATATTTAAAAGGGTATACTCTATGGTATACGTTGTAGCTGATATTCCTCCTGTAACTTCTCCTGTTGCAGTGTCTATTACTGCACCATCTGTTGGTATTGGGTTAAATGTAAATGTACCTCCTGGATCACCAGTAATCACTACTGTACCACCATCACATGTCGGTGTCACTGTAAAACTTGAATCTTCTGATGTAAGTACTGTAACATCTTGTGTAGATGTATCAGGACATGCTCCTGCTGTGGTATACTCTATGGTATACGTTGTAGCTGATGTTCCTCCTGTAACTTCTCCTGTTGCAGTGTCTATTACTGCACCATCTGTTGGTATTGGATTAAATGTAAATGTACCTCCTGTATCACCAGTAATCGTTACTGTACCACCATCACATGTCGGTGTCACTGTAAAACTTGGATCAGGAATTGGTGCATAATTAATCAATACAGCATCTGTATCTATACAACCTGTAGCATCAGTAACTGTAACTAAATAATTTCCTGAATTTGGTGAGATAACAGTTAAAGTAGGATTTGTTTCACCGACTAAATCAACTCCATCGAGAGACCACTGATATGTCGTAGCTCCTGCAGTAGTAGCATCCAAATTAACATCCGCGTCACCTTCACATTGATTAACATCAGGTCCTAAATCTACAGTAAACGGACTATTAGTAGTCACAGTAACATCGTCGGTAACTATTGTAATATCTCCGTTACAGTTAGTATAGGTTACTTGGGCTGTGTAGGTTGTTGAAGCATCTGTTGGACAAACCTCAAAACTAGCATCTGTACTTAATACATTACCCATATCATCAAGCCAAGCAAACTCAACAATACTTGGTCCAGCTGGTGTAAAACGCCATGCTTCGTCCTGAGCCGTCCAGCCAGGTTGGGTAAAAGTACCTCCTTCATTAGTATTACGACCAGGAGGTACAAAAGCTTGAGTACCTGCGTCATTTTGTATACCAACCGCTTTATTATTATTCCAACGATCGCAATATGGTGCATCTTTTATATATATATCTATAACGTTAGTTGTTTCATAAAAAACTGCCATATGTGTAGCAATTGCACCATTGCACTGCCACATCTGCACATTATAAAAACTAACCGCTAAAACTCTATTTGGTGCTGTGCCTATAATTTCCCATGCTATTTCTTCACCTGTTGATGCTCTGGGATCTATATCGTGTACTGGTGTAAATACATTTCCTTCACCTAAAGCATCATTACTTTCATTTGGTAATGTATCATTTTGCAAATTCCAATAATTAGAAGTGTCGTCGGGGTCAACATCAAAACGTATCAAACCATTCGACCCTACTTGGAATTGAGTTTCAACATTATCAAAGAAACAAAAATCAAATGGTAAGTCTTCGACATCATCCCATGCATCATCAATGTTTGTGTTCACATTATTAGTTAAACCATCAAAAGGAAAAGGTGGAACAAATGCAATATCGGTTACAGTGTAGGTATTTGTTTCTCCAATATCCAAAAAAGAAGCTGTTAATGTTGTACATGTTTCTGTACAAGGAATATCTATATCATCACCTGCATCAACAGATGGATTCCCTGGGCTTGTAGTACCTATTTGTGCCGTTAAACCAATATTATTAGTACTTGTACAACCATCTGTATCAGTTATTGTTAGGGTCACAACATAAAAGCCTGCAGTAGTATAAGTATGGTTTACGGATTCACCTAGACCTGTGTTACCATCACCAAAATCCCAAAGATATGTTGCTCCTATTCCTCCAGTAGTAAATGTACCACTACCATTAAATGTTATTGAGTCATTTACATCTGCTACTACTACATTTGCTGAGGTTGATCCAGGTACTGTACTGTCTACATTTGCTATGATATTTTGACAAGGTGTAAAACAACTAATATCAGCAGACCACCCCGCTAATGGAATACTATTATCTGAGGTCCAAACAAAAGTTAAACAACCCGATGTGTTTGCATCGCTTGGCTCGACTAAACCAGGACTATTAATCCCGGTAAATGTACCAAGAGGTGCTGCAGTATCGTCTGTGCCATCAAAAATCGAAAGAAAATCAAAAGGATTTTCTGTATTGAATGCTGTGAAATTGATGCTTATTGCTTCTCCAGGAATATCGGGACATATGGTTATAGTAAAATTTTCATTATTAGAATATCCTGCCGAGCCACCACCAGAATCTAAAAATGTACCCATACATTGATTAAATGTACCGTCTTGCATTAATAAATCCTGACTATAAACTTGAACTGAGAATATAAAAACCGTAAGTAATAGTATTTTTTTTGACATGTTACTGAATATTAATACTGTGGTAAAATGGTTATGAGATATTGGGTATTATCTACCCTGTAATATGTATATCGTTGCTTAGAGAAAAAGCCAAATTCGTATTTTAATGGGTTAAAATTATCAGGATCAAAAGAATAATCTCTTTGTAGATTAGAGTTAATAGATTTAGATTTTACCATGTCAACTCTAGACAATAGATTTAAAGAACTTAAATCCTTGGCGTCATAACGCTTAATGACAACCCTATTTCTGAGTATATCCTTGAATAAAAGGAGTCTTTGAGAGTTGTTGTAAATTAACTTATCCGCATAATCGCCATAAACCTCATCTATAAAAGCACGTTCTTTTGAGGATAAAGGCGCTGATAAATTATCGCCATACTTGGCTAGCGGCAGTACTTGCTTTTGTGATTGTCCGAATAGGCTTAAACCTAAACAAATAAAAAATACGAGAGATATTTTTTTAATCATAATGTATTATTAAAATAGGTTAGAAATTTAATAAAAATTTAACTAAAATATTGCATTTTAACTAAGTTATAGTTGTAAGTACTTATTTATCGTTAAAGCTGTTTTATATGTTAAATCCCTACTTGTATTTTGCAAAAAATAAAAGAGTCTTTATAAAGGCTCTTTGTGATAAATTATAATGTATTGTGCTAACATCTCTCTATTGCAAAAAATACATAGAATTTTTTTTATAGATAATTGCATCAGGAACAATAGATTGACTAAAAAACCATAAAGAAAAGGATAAAAAATAAGACATATTTGTATGTTTTTCTACATTCATTGAATAGATCTTAGACTTAAAAACTTTACTAATAACATTAATTTTTGTTAAGTTCTTGTAATAAAAACGTATTTACACATGTGAGAAATACATTAATAAATTCCTACCTCGATAGTACTACATTATTTACTTATCTTTGCATTCTCATTTTACACTTCATATAAATGAAAATAGATAACGATTTTGATATCGATGCCATTGGCGATGACCACGTAAGTTCTTCGAGTGAAACACCTCTTAGGAAAGATGCTTTTTCTGTTAGTGACTCTGAAAAAATTGAGAGTATAAAAATAGACGTCAAGCATATTTTAGAAACACTAGGCCTAGATCTTAGTGATGATAGTCTGAAGGGTACACCTAACCGTGTTGCAAAAATGTTTGTCAACGAGATTTTTGGTGGTTTACATCCAGACAAAAAACCAAGTGCTTCAACTTTTGAGAATAAGTATAAATATGGCGAAATGCTTGTCGAAAAAAATATCACAGTATATTCAACTTGCGAGCATCACCTGTTACCTATTTTAGGTAAAGCTCATGTGGCATATATCTCAAACGGAACAGTTGTGGGTTTATCAAAAATGAATCGAATTGTCGATTATTATGCAAAACGTCCACAGGTACAAGAGCGTTTAACAATTCAAATTGTAAAAGAATTACAAGAGGTTTTAGGCACGGAAGATGTTGCATGTGTTATGGATGCCAAGCATCTTTGTGTAAACTCACGTGGCATAAGAGATATTGCTAGCAGTACTGTGACTTCAGAATTTGGCGGGAAATTTAAAAATAAAGAAACACGTCGCGAATTCTTAGATTATATTAAATTAGATACAGAATTCTAAACATGTCTAATATTTAGGTTAAGTATTTTAATTTTACTAAAATCAATAATTGCACAATGGCTTTATATACAAACCAGAACATAAAAATATACAACTCCCTCTCGGGTGTAAAGGAAAATTTTATTTCAATAAACGAAGGTTATGTTGGTATGTATGTCTGTGGACCAACTGTATACAGTAATGTCCATTTAGGTAATGTCAGGACTTTTATGTCTTTTGATATGATTTTTAGATACTTTAAGCATCTTGGCTATAAAGTACGCTATGTTCGTAATATCACAGATGCCGGACATTTAGAAAATGATGCTGACTTAGGTGAAGATAAGATTACTAAAAAAGCACGTGTAGAGCAAATAGAACCTATGGAAGTTGTACAGCGATATACCGTCGATTTTCATAATGTTCTACAAACACTAAATTTTTTACCACCAAGTATTGAACCAACTGCAACAGGTCATATTATCGAACAGATTGAATTAATTGAAACAATTATCGAAAATGGTTTTGCGTATGTTGTTAACGGTTCTGTATATTTCGATGTTCATAAATACAATGAATCAAACGAATACGGAATTTTAAGCAAGCGTAAACTTGAAGACCTTATACACAACACTAGAACTTTAGACGGACAGAGTGATAAGAAAAATCCACAAGATTTTGCTCTTTGGAAAAAAGCTGAAGACTCTCACATTATGCGTTGGCCAAGTCCCTGGAGTGATGGTTTTCCTGGTTGGCATTTGGAGTGTACAGCAATGAGTACAAAATACTTGGGTGAGTTTTTTGATATTCATGGTGGAGGAATGGATCTAAAATTCCCACATCATGAATGCGAAATTGCACAAAATCAAGCCGCAAAAGGTCAAGCACCTGTAAAATATTGGATGCACGCCAACATGCTAGAGCTCAATGGTGCGCGTATGAGTAAATCCTCTGGAAACTATATTAATCCGGCAGAATTATTTTCTGGTAAAAATGACATTATGACAAAGGGTTTTACACCAGGAGTTATTCGTTTTTTTATGATGCAAGCATCTTACCGTAGTATTTTAGATTTGACTAACGATGGATTATTAGCTGCAGAAAAAGGATTAAATCGCCTTATGGATGCTGTTGGGAATATCGATAATTTAAAATCAAGTAGAACGTCTTCATTTGATGTTTCTGAATGGAAACAGAAGTGTTATGACGCTATGAATGACGATTTTAACACACCAATTTTAATCGCCCATTTGTTTGAAGCTGTAAAACTAATTAATCAGGTTAATGATAAATCGGCTACTATATCTTCTGAAGATATAATGACTCTTAAAGCAACATTGCACACATTTATTTTTGATATTTTAGGGTTAATTGACAACAATACTTCTGATAGCGGTATCGAAAAACTAAATGCTGCTGTAGAATTACTTATCAAACTCAGAAAAGAAGCCAGAATCAATAAAGATTTTAAATTATCTGACCAAATTAGAGACGAGTTAGCAGATGCTGGAATAGAACTTAAAGATGGTCGTGAAGGCACTACATATTCGTTAAAATAATAGATTATCAAAAAAATTCTGACATACCCGTTTTTGTTTTTAATCAAGGTTTATCAGACATTAATTTCACCATTTACACCTGCAAGTTGTAGATACCAACCTACATGCTCTCAGTACACTAAAGAAGCATTAGAAATTCATGGTTTTTTTAAAGGTGGAAGATTGGCTATAAAAAGGATTTTTAGTTGTCATCCTTGGGGTGGAAAAGGTCACGACCCAGTTCCACCGAAATAAGATTAATATTAAATTAATCTTATTTTCATTACTATTGAAAATATTATATTTACAACTTAAACAACTATAAACTTATGCACGCATTAGAAATCGTTTGGGATCCGATTAAATTTTTGGATTTAGGTTTTTTTAAACTTCACTTCTATAGTGTCATGTGGATTGTTGCCTTTATTATTGGTTTTTTAATTACCAAACGAATTTATAGACACGAAGGTCAATCTGACGAATCACTTGACTCATTATTTATATACTCAGTTTTAGGGATAATGTTAGGTGCAAGATTAGGTCATGTTATTTTTTATCAACCTGACTTAATTACTGATGATTTCTTTAGCATATTTTTACCTTTTAAATTTAAAGGCGGTTTTGAATTCACTGGTTTTCAAGGCTTAGCAAGTCATGGCGCTGCAATTGCTATGATTATTTCTATGTATCTATACAACAAAAAAGTTTTGAAGAAAACAGTATTATGGATATTAGATCGTGTTGTTATTCCTGTAGCATTAGGTGCGGTATTTGTTAGAATTGGAAACTTTATAAACTCTGAAATAATTGGAAAAGAAACGGGTAGTGATTTTGGTGTTGTATTTACACAATTAGGAGAAAATGTAGCAAGGCATCCAGCGCAATTATACGAGGCTGGTTGTTATATTTTTGTATTCTTAATATTATTATTTACCTATTGGAAGACAAAAAAATCTGATCAGCAAGGGTTTCTATTTGGACTATTTTTAGTGCTGCTTTGGTCTGTTCGTTTTGTAGTTGAATATTATAAGGAACCTCAAAGTGGCGAATACCTTTCAAACGCCATAGGTAATGTTTTGAATAATGGACAAATCCTTAGTATTCCATTTATAGTTATTGGTCTTTATTTTATGTTTATATACAAACCAAAGACAAATTAACCTAATGCCTTTTTTTAAGTTATCAAGATTCTTTTTTTTATTTATAATCAGTTTATGTCTAATAAATTGTAAGGACTCTAGTAACAAAGCGGTTTCAAAATCTTCAACAATAACATTCAAAAAAGAAGGTACACTTCAGCTTAAAAAAGCGAATACAGATTCTATTATAAAAACATTAGATATCGAAATTGCTGATGACGAATATGAAACACAAACAGGTTTGATGTATCGTGATAGTATGGAAAAATTGCAAGGCATGCTTTTTATTTTTTCAAATGAAGCGCCAAGAAGTTTCTACATGAAAAACACGCGGATTCCGTTAGATATTATTTATATCTCTTCAGATAGCACTATAGTTAGCTTTCAAAAAAATGCAAAACCTTTTGATGAATCCTCATTACCATCAGATGTAGATGCTCAATTTGTTTTAGAAATCAATGCTGGACTTTCGGATACTTGGTTCTTAGAGATTGGAGACAAAATTGAGTTTTAAAGCGTTACCTAACACTACTAATACATTTATAATTTAATTACAACTTTTTGAATTTTATATTTGAACTGTCAATGTACAAGACTTACTATGATTATATTAAAACGTTTTTCAATACTTCTAAGTGCCTTATTATTATGTTGTTCGTTTTCTTTTTTAGATGCTGACAAAACCTACATTGGTAAGTGGAAAGGCAAAGACAAAGGCGATATTGGATATCTAACTCTAACCAAAGACCGTTATGCAACTTTTGAATTTGATGGTGAAATTATGGGTGGAAAATCCTATAATCATCAAGGTGTTACTGCCGCATTAAAATATAGGGTTAACACTAAGAAGAATCCAGCTACTATAGATTTTATAATCTGGGATAAGAAAAAGGCTATTGAGGTTGGTAAACTTAGAGGAATCTTTAAAATGAGTAGTGATTCAGAAATGCATATGGCTATAAATTTTAGCGGTAGTAATTATAGACCTAAAGATTTCTCAGCAGATAGTATTACTTTTTTACGCGATAAATAGTAGATTAAAATATTAATAAATAAAAAGGGCAGCCAATTGGCTGCCCTTTTATTTATTATAAAGATTAGAAAACGATTAAGCTGGTTCTTCTTCATCTTCTTTTACTTTCTTCTTTAAAGATTCTGCAGCATCACCTTTTTTGGCAGTATCGTACATAATTGGTGTTGCAATAAACACCGAAGAGTATGTACCTACAATA
>CAJQQC010000081.1 GCA_905480385.1 uncultured Winogradskyella sp. | reverse complement strand
ACCTTTAGTATTATTTTTAAGACGAAAATTAAAGTTCAATAATACTATTGCTGTTGTTGTAACTATGATATTATTCATTGGTGTTTTTATTGGTTTAGTTGGTCTTTTTATTCCTTTAATTGCAGAACAAGGTCAAAAGTTAGCCCTATTAAACACAACTGATTTAGAAGAAAATGTGCAGAACTTATATAACCAAATAATTAACTATTTTGAGTTTAATAATATAGATGTAGAGCAATCTATTAAAGACTCAGGGTTGTTATCTAAAATTGATTTTGCCCTGATTCCTGATTATTTAAATAAGGTTGTCAGTGGTCTAGGTAGTTTTAGTATTGGTTTGTCTTCTGTGCTGTTTATTACATTTTTCTTCCTAAAAGATAGTAAACTATTTGAAGAGGGCATCATAACATTTGTTCCTAAAGACAAAGAGATGCGTTCTAAAAGATCTTTTAACAAAATAAAAGACTTGTTATCACGATATTTTGGTGGATTACTACTTCAAATTCTAATTCTATTTATAATCTACACGGTTGTATTACTCATTTTTGGAATTGACAATGCCATTGTTATTGCATTTCTATGTGCTTTATTAAATCTCATTCCATATGTTGGACCTTTAGTTAGTGCTTTTTTAATGATTTTATTAAGTATGTCTAGTAATTTGGGTGAAAGTTTTAGTGATGTCATTTTACCCAAAACCTCTTATGTAATGATAGGTTTTGCAATAGCTCAGGTAGTAGATAATTTCTTCAGTCAGCCTATTATATTTTCAAAAAGTGTTAAATCGCATCCTTTAGAAATTTTCTTAATTATAATCATAGCTGGCATCTTATTCGGTATTGTTGGCATGATTATCGCTGTACCAACTTATACAGCCATTAAAGTTATTCTAAAGGAATTTTTGTCAGAATATAAAGTGGTCAAAAAACTAACTCGAGGCTTGTAATATATTTTGAATTTGTCTATTCTAAATACCGAAGTTCAAGATTTTATTAATGCTAATCTTAATGAAGATATTTCTAAGCTACTTTTAAATGGTATTTCTTTTTCTGAAATTGAAGCTAAAGATATTATTAAGCAAATTGAAGCAAAAAAACGCTCTAAAAAGAAATTACCAACTTGGTTCAATTCAAAAAATATTTACTTTCCGAATAAATTAAATATAGAACAAACCTCTTCTGAAGTTACAGCAAATTATAAAGCTAATTTAGTTTCAGGAAATTCGTTGATTGACCTCACTGGTGGATTTGGTGTAGATGCTTATTATTTTTCAAAACGAATAAAAAATGTAATCCATTGCGAAATAAACAAAAGTCTTTCAGAAATTGTAAAGCATAATTATAAAACTTTAAATATCAATACAATTGAGTGTCTTAATGAAAATGGTATTGAAGCTTTAAAACACATCGATCGACCTTTCGATTGGATTTATATAGACCCTTCTCGTCGTGATGACACCAAGAAAAAAGTCTTTTTATTGTCTGAATGTATACCAAATATCAAAACATTTCAAGGCTTATTCTTAAAGTATGCTAATAATGTGATGATTAAAACTTCACCTTTATTAGATATCAAAGCTACTCTAAATGATTTAAAACAAATTAAAGAACTGCATGTAATAGCTTTAGATAACGAAGTTAAAGAATTGCTTTGGGTTTTAGAACGTGATTGTAAAACAGAATTTATAATTAAGACGGTAAATCTGACAAAACAAAGCAAACAAGAATTTGAATTTAATATTGAAAGTGAATCTGATGAAATAGCTAAACATACTGAACCACTGACTTATATATATGAACCAAATTCAGCCATATTAAAAGCTGGTGCCTTTAATTCTATAAGTTCTCAATTAAATATTCCAAAGCTTCATAAACACTCTCATTTATATACGTCTAACTCGCTTATCGATTTTCCAGGACGACGCTTTAAAATAGAAAAATCTATACCATTCAATAAAAAGATATTCGCAAAAGAAAAGATTAGTAAAGCAAATGTGACGACACGTAACTTTCCAATATCCGTTGGAGAAATTCGTAAGAAACTTAAAATTAAAGATGGTGGTGATATATACTTGTTCTTTACTACAGATTTAAATAATATCAAAATTATATTAGTGTGTTTCAAGGCCTAATATATCTAAGATAGAAACATCTTAAATGGATAACTTAAAACAAAAAACCCTTACTATTACTAGTAAAGGTTTCTGTGAGCCCGATAGGATTCGAACCTATGACCGCCTCCTTAGAAGGGAGGTGCTCTATCCAGCTGAGCTACGAGCCCGTAACTCTTAATTGTCGGGGTGGCAGGATTCGAACCTGCGGCCTCCACGTCCCAAACGTGGCGCGATAACCGGGCTACGCTACACCCCGAATAGTTATCTAAATATTTACAAAAGTTATAAACTAAAGTAAAAATTTGCGGAGAGACAGGGATTCGAACCCTGGGTACCTATTTCTAGGTACGACGATTTAGCAAACCGCTCCTTTCGGCCACTCAGGCACCTCTCCAGTAATCAATGAACAGCGTTAATTAAAAACGCGGATGCAAATGTAACTTTTCATATTAAAGAACGCAACAATTTTTTTTAGTTTTTTCAACAAATTCTAACTTTCTGAAAATGTAAAATCAAGAGAGTTTTCCTGTCTTGTGCATTACAAATAATATAATTATTGGTATAGCTAAAAGTGCTACATAGCCCAAGTTTGTTTCTAGTAATGAAGGTTTTAGAATTAAAGTAATTAAATATCCACCAATAGCTCCACCAAAATGAGCATCATGACCAATGTTACCTATACGATTTTTCATTCCATATATTGAATATAATAAGTAACCAATACCGAAAACGTAACCCGGAATAGGTATCGGTACAAAGAACATATACAAACTCATATCTGGCCTTAAGAGAATTGCCGAATACAATATACCTGTTACAGCTCCGCTTGCTCCAATTGCACTATACCAGTATTCATCCTTGTGAAAATAAAGAGATAATAGATTCCCAAAAATTAAACTTGCTATATAAATGATTATAAAATAAATGTTACTTAATCCATTTACAACGGTATCGGCAAAAAAATAAAGGGTGAACATATTCATAAATAAATGTGTAGTATCTGCATGCAAAAACCCAGAACTGAACATTCTTATTTGCTCTCCTCGCCTAATGCTACCCACATTAAATTTATAACGCTCAAAAAAAGAACGGTCATCAAAGCCTTTTAGAGATATTACTACATTGGCAGCGATAATTACTATTGTTACTATACTTAAATTGAGCATATATGTGTCTATTATAATTCAAATATAAATATATTTGTGCTCTAAAATTAAATTTGAATGCAACTACTCGCATACATAATTATTTATCCTATTCTTTGGTTGATTTCGATACTACCATTTAGGCTACTATATGGTTTCTCTGATATCGTTTGGTTTTTTATGTATCGCGTTTTTAAGTATAGAAAAAAAGTAGTGAAATCTAACTTAAGACTAGTATTTCCTGAGAAAACACACCGAGAAATTGAAGATATTTGTGCTAAATTTTATCATCATTTGTGTGATATGATTCTTGAAGCTATAAAATCTATGACTATTTCTGAAGCTTCAATGATGAAAAGGTATAAATTCACAAATCTTGAGTTAATTAAAGATTTAGAAGTAAAAAAGAAGAGCATTATTCTCATGTGTGCACATTACGGAAGTTGGGAGTGGATTTTTATTCTTCAACCTCAAATAAACCATAAAGGCTATGCCATCTACAAAAAACTTACTAATAAATATTTTGATAGACTCGTAAAACGGATACGCGCAAAATTCAATTCGTATTTAATAACTACTAAAGAAACATTTGATGTCTTAAGTGAGTCACAAAGAAATGGTGAATTAACTTTAAACGGATTTGCGTCTGACCAATCTCCTAAGCATAATAAAGCTTTACACTGGAATGAATTTATGGGTATAAAAGTCCCCATGCATACTGGTGCAGAAACAATTGCCAAAAAATTTGATATGGCTGTTGTATTCTTTAGTGTAAAACGATTAAAACGGGGATATTATCAAACTACTTTTGAAACTATTACTGAAACCCCTGAAGACTTTAAAGATTTCGAAATCACTGATTTGTTCTTCAAATTAGTGGAGAAACAAATCCACGAAGCACCGCAATATTATTTGTGGACGCACAAACGATGGAAACATAGAAATCGTGTTCCGGATGGATTTAAATAAAAAGTTTTTTTAGTCTAGATTAAACCACTCATCGACTGAAGTAGCTTTACAAGATTTATCGGTGAGATATTTGTGAATAAATTCATTATTACAACTAGAATATTCATAGTCTAAAGCCCATTCTTCATGGTTTTGTGAAAGTTTTATTATACTATCGCAAACAAATTCTATTTCTTTGTTAGTTATTGTTGGATGAATAGACATACGAATCCAACCTGGTTTTCTTACTAAATCTCCAATAGAAATTTCATTAGTCAATTCATGTGAAGTTTCTTTATCTACATGTAACAAAAAATGTCCATAAGTTCCAGCACAACTACAACCGCCACGTGTTTGGATTCCGAATTTATCATTTAATAATTTAACACCCAGATTAAAGTGTAAATCATCAATATAAAATGAGATTACACCCAATCTATCCTTATGCTGAGCAGCTAGAATATTTATATTTTCAATATGATTTAATTTTTTGAAAATAATATCTACTAATTCATGCTCTCGATTCAATATATTCTCTACACCCATTTGCTCCTTCAACTTTATAGAGAGGGCTGTTTTTATAGTTTGAAGAAACCCTGGTGTGCCACCATCTTCACGTTCTTCGATATTGTCAATATATTTATGTTCGCCCCATGGGTTTGTCCAACTGACTGTTCCGCCACCTGGACAATCAGGCACCATATTTTTGTATAGTTTTTTATTAAACACTAAAACACCCGAAGTACCCGGACCACCTAAAAATTTATGAGGTGAAAAGAAAATAGCATCTAATTGTTCGTCTTTATTATTAGGATGCATATTTATATCTACATATGGACCAGAGCATGCAAAATCAACAAAACATACACCTCCATTTTTATGCATCATTTTTGCAATATCATGATAAGGTGTTTGTATCCCTGTAACATTAGAGCCTGCAATTACTGAAGCTATTTTTATAGTACAGTCTTTATAGTTATTTAATAATTTCTTTAAGTTATCTAAGCTGAAGAGACCATTTTCATCTGGAGGAACTACCTCAACCTTAGCCATAGTTTCCAACCAAGAGGTATGATTAGAGTGGTGTTCCATATGCGAAACAAAAACCACGGGTCTTATTTCGTCTGGGATATTTGTATAATCTTTTAAGTTTTCAGGAATTTTTAGTCCCAGAATGCGTTGAAACTTATTGACTACACCAGTCATTCCGTTACCTGAAACAATTAAAACATCATCTTCGCTACAATTGACATGCTCTTTTATAATATTTTTTGCTTTATGATAAGCTTTAGTCATCGCTGTACCAGAAACCGTAGTTTCGGTATGCGTGTTAGCAACAAATGGTCCAAAATCATTCAATAATTTTTCTTCAATTGGCCTGTATAAACGACCTGAGGCAGTCCAATCAGTGTATATGATTTTTTGTTCGCCATAAGGCGAAACAAAAGTTTGGTCATAGCCAATAATATGTTCACGGAATTTATTGAAGTAATCTTCTAATTCTGTTTTAGACTGAGAAACTGATGTTGTTATCATTTTTAGGCTAACAATTAATTGTAAAGTTACTAAATATTGGCTATTGCTTTGATTTCAGCAATAATTCTATCAGCTAAAGTATGTGCTTCAACTTGAGAAGGTGCCTCAGTGTAGATTCTGATAATCGGCTCGGTATTACTCTTTCTGAGGTGAACCCAACTGTCTGTAAAATCTATTTTAACACCATCTATAGTGGTTAAATTTTCATGACTATAATTCGCTTCCATAGTTTTTAAAATACTATCAACATCTAATCCAGGTGTTAACTGTATTTTCTTTTTACTCATAAAATAGTTAGGGTAGCTAGCTCTTAGCTCGCTGACTTTCATTTTTTTCTCAGCTATAAGGCTTAAAAATAAAGCGACACCTACCAATGCATCACGACCATAATGTGATTCTGGATATATAATACCACCATTACCTTCTCCTCCAATAACAGCACTGTTCTTTTTCATTAAATCAACAACATTGACCTCGCCGACGGCACTAGCCTCATAATTACCGCCATGCTTTAAAGTCACATCACTTAATGCTCTGGTAGAACTCATATTACTCACCGTATTTCCTGGTGTCTTACTTAACACATAATCAGCGCAAGCAACAAGTGTATACTCTTCACCAAACATATCACCATTTTCATCCATAAAAGCCAAACGGTCTACATCTGGATCTACTACAATTCCAAAGTCTGCATGATGTTTTACTACAGCATTTGCTAGATCTCCTAAATGTTCTTTTAAAGGTTCTGGATTATGCGGAAAGTGTCCTGTTGGATCACAATATAATTTTACAGCTTCAACTCCTAATCGCTCTAGTAGTAAAGGAATCGCAATACCTCCAGTAGAATTAACACCGTCAACAACCACTTTAAATTTAACTGCCTCAATAGCCTTTCTATTAACTAGAGGCAAATCTAAAACCTCATCTATGTGTAAGTCTATATAAGCTTCATTTTTAGTAATCTTACCTAAATCATCAACCTCAGCAAAAGTCATATCTGATGATTCAGCTATATCTAGAATCTTCTTACCTTCTATACCATTAAGAAACTCTCCTTTAGCATTTAACAATTTTAAGGCATTCCATTGTTTAGGATTATGACTCGCAGTTAAGATAATACCACCATCTGCGTGTTCCATTGGCACAGCTACCTCAACAGTAGGTGTTGTGGACAAACCCAAATCAATAACATGAATTCCCATACCAACTAATGTATTCATTACTAAGTTCTGTATCATCTCACCAGATATACGAGCATCTCTACCAACCACTACTCTATAATTATCTTTCAGACGTTGGTTTTTCAACCAAGTGCCATAAGCAGCCGCAAATTTTACAGCGTCTATTGGTGTTAAATTATCTTCAACCTTACCACCAATTGTACCTCGAATTCCTGATATAGATTTTATTAATGTCATGTATTTTCTGTTTTACGCAAATATAATTAGTTAATAGGATTTTATGATTATGAATTTGTAAATTCGAACAATGAATTTTCTAGCACATATTTATCTCTCTGGAGAAAATGAGCTCATTACAATAGGTAATTTTTTTGCTGATGGCATTAGAGGAAAAAAGTACAAACAATATCCAAGTGAAATCCAAGTAGGTATTAAACTTCATAGAGAGATTGACACTTTTACAGATGCTCATCCATTTTTTAGACAAAGCACAAAACGTTTGCACAAAGCTTACAGTCATTATAGCGGTGTTATTGTTGATATATTTTATGATCATTATTTAGCAAAAAACTGGAGTGATTATTCAAACATACCGTTAGAAGAATACATTCAAAATTTTTATAAAACTTTAAATGAAAATTTTGAAATTCTTCCTGAACGTTTCAAAAAACTAACACCATTTATGATTGAGGATAATTGGTTATTGAGTTATGCAACTATTGAAGGCATCCAAAAAGTCCTTAACGGAATGAATCGCAGAACAAACGGACTTAGTAAGATGAATGAAGCTACAAAAGAATTAGTCGCAAATTATGAAGACTTTGAAAATGACTTTAAAAATTTTTTTAAAGAATTAATTGTAGCATCAGAAATAAAAAGAAAAGCACTCGTCAAAGACCATAAATTATGATAAAAAAACTAATACCAGTATTAATTTTAATTCTTTTTTTTAATTGTAAAGAAACTGTAAAAAAATCTGAAATTAATCCCACAAAACGTGGTTTAGTAACTGATAAAGCTATGGTTGTTAGTGCACGTAAAGAAGCCTCAAAAATAGGAACTGAAATCATGAAACTTGGTGGTAACGCTTTTGATGCTATGATGGCAACAGAAATGGCTTTAGCAGTTACTTATCCATATGCGGGAAACTTAGGTGGTGGTGGATTCTTAGTATACCGAATGGCTGACGGAGAAGTTGGTGCTTTAGATTATCGTGAAAAAGCACCATTAGCAGCAATAAAAGGCATGTATCTTGATGAGGATGGTAATATCATAAAAGGAAAAAGTACATTAGGAAGCTTAGCAATAGGAGTGCCAGGAACAATCGCTGGTGTTTTTAAAGCACAAGAACGATTTGGTCACTTGGATATAGTTACGATTTTAAAACCAGTTATTGAACTCGCTGAAAATGGATTTACCATTACACAAAAACAAGAACTTCGTTTTAAAGGATACGATAGTCTTTTTAAAGTCATAAATGGAAAAGAAATTCTATTTAACAAAAATCAAAGCGCAGGAAAAAAATTAAAAAATCTTGCTTTAACAGAAACACTAAAACGTATCTCAAAAAATGGTAGAGATGAATTTTATAAAGGTGAAACGGCTCAGAAACTTATTGCACATCTTAAAGAAAAGGGAAGTATTATTACTATGGAAGATTTGGCTAGATATGAAGCCAAATGGCGTAAACCCATTCAATTTCAATATGATGACTTAACCATCACATCAATGTCACCACCATCTTCTGGAGGTATTTGTTTAAATCAGATTATGAGTATGGTTGAAGACTTTGATTTGAGTAATTATGGACATAATTCACTTAAAACAATTCAAGTATTAGTTGAAGCTGAGAAACGCTCATATGCAGATCGTAGTTATTATTTAGGTGACCCAGATTTTATTGAAATTCCCATAGAGACATTAACTAGTGATGTATATCTTCATGAAAGAATTAAAGATTTCTCTTTTGAGAAAGCTACACCAGTAGATTCTATTTCTCATGGTGAAATAGTTGGTTATGAGAGTGAAGAAACAACACATTACTCTATTGTAGACCAATTTGGTAATGCTGTTGCCGTAACCACTACTTTGAATGGTGGTTACGGATCTAAAGTATATGCTGACGAATTAGGCTTCTTTTTAAATAATGAAATGGACGATTTTAGCAGTAAGCCAGGTGAACCAAATTACTATGGCCTTATCGGTGCTGAAGCGAACAGTATCGCTCCAGAAAAGCGAATGCTTAGTTCTATGACACCAACAATTGTAGAAAAAGATGGTGAATTATATATGTCAGTTGGTACGCCAGGTGGTTCCACAATAATTACATCTGTTTTACAAACTATATTAAATGTTCATGAATTTGATATGACCATGCAAGAGGCTGTAAATGCTCCTAGATTCCATAATCAATGGCTGCCCGATGAAATACGTATGGAACCAAATTCTTTTGATAAAAAAACTATAAAGGAACTAGAAGCTAGAGATTATACTATCAATGAAAGGCGTTCTCCTATAATAGGGATAGTAGATGGTATTCTCATTTTAGATAATGGTAAGCTTGAAGGTGGTGCAGACAAACGTGGTGATGATACTGCTATGGGTTTCTAGGTTTTAACATCCTTTTGTAAACATAAAATACTCGAAGTTGTATATTTAAACAACCAAAATATACATGTTTAATTTCTAGAAAACCAACCAAAATGAAACAATTACTAATTACCCTAACATTTTGTTATTCCTTTTTAAGCTTCTCACAAGGCACACAACTGCTAAGACAACCCACATTACATAATGATGATGTTGTTTTTGTATATGCAAATGATTTATGGAAAGCATCCGTCTCGGGTGGAAATGCCATTAGACTTACAAGTGACGAAGGCTACGAATCTAGCCCACATTTTTCAAAAGACGGTAAGATGATAGCATTTACAGCGCAATATGATGGCAATGTTGATGTATTTGTTATTCCTTCTCAAGGTGGTGAGCCAAAGCGATTGACCTATCATCCTGGTGGAGATTTTGTTCAAGGTTGGACACCTGATGGAAAAATATTATTTCGCTCAGGAAGAGAAAGTCAACCAACTATGACTAGTAAGTTCTTCACCATTTCTCTAGATGGTGGCTTACCAAAAGCTTTAGATATTCCTAGAGCTGCATACGGTGAAATGTCTTCTGATGGAAAACATTTAGCCTATACACCTATAACAGGTTGGGATGCAGAATGGCGTAACTATCGTGGTGGACAGGCTATGCCTATTTGGGTAGTTAATATGAAAACTAAAGATTTAATTAGAACACAACAACCTACTGGAGAAAGACATTTAGATCCAGTTTGGCTGAATGATATTGTTTATTTTATGTCTGAACGTGATTACACTATGAATATTTGGTCATTTAATCCTTCAACTAAAGAAGAAAAACAAATCACATTTCATAAGAAGTTTGATGTTAAAAGTCTAGACGCAAGCGCAGATAAAATTGTGTATGAGCAAGGTGGGTATTTGCATGTTTATAATCCATCAACCGGAAATACGAGTCAACTAAATATTACTGTTAATGGTGATTTGAATTTCTATAGAGAAAAATGGAGTAATGTTTTAGGAAGAGACTTATCGAACCCAAATGTTTCTCCAACTGGTAAACGAGCTATTTTCGAACATCGTGGTGAAATATTCACAGTTCCAAAAGAAAATGGAACTTGGCAAAATTTAACAAAGTCTCCAGGTGTGGCTGACAGAGCACCGATTTGGTCTCCAAAAGGAGATAAAGTTGCTTGGTTTTCGGATAAGAGTGGAGAATATCAACTAATGATTGCAGATCAAAATGGACAAAACACCTATGCAATTAAATTACCAAATCCCACATTTTACTTTAAACCTGACTGGTCTCCAGATGGAAAACATATTGCTTACACAGATACACATTACAACATTTGGATTGTAAATCTCGAAAGTAAGTCTACAAAAATTGTAGCGACAGATAGTTACGCTCATCCTAATCGCTCAATGAATCCTGTTTGGTCTCCAGATAGCAAATGGATTGCTTTTGCAAAACAACAAAAAAGTCATTTTAAATCTGTTTTTGCATATAATGTTGATTCTAAAAAAACAGTTCAACTGACCGACCCAATAGCTGATGCTATTTCTCCTGTTTGGGATGCTTCAGGAAAATATTTATATACTCTTGCTAGTACAAACTATGGATTACAATCTGGCTGGTTAGACATGAGTTCGTTTGACCCAGGAGCCAATATTACACGGAGTTTATACGCTATTGTTTTAAGTAAAGATGATAAAGCACCAAACCTACCAAAAAATGATATTGAAGAGCCTAAAAAAAATGATGATAAAAAATCGGATGACACTAATGTTGTAAATATTGATGAAAACGACATATTTAACCGTGCAGTTGCATTAGACCTATCGGCAAGAAATTATACAGCTTTGGCAAAAGGTCCTAAGCTTAAAGTTTTTGTGGCTGAATCAATTCCGAATGAAAGTGGACTAAAAGTCCATTCATATGATGTGGCAAAACAAAAGGCTACAGATTTTGCAAAGGGTATTTCACAAATGGTAACATCAAATGATAGAAAATCAATTTTATTAAGAAAAGGTAGCAGCTGGGTTTTGACAAGTACAGCATCAGCTCCTAAGCCAGGAAAAGATTTATTAAAAACGAATTTAAAAATTAAGTTAGATCCAAAAGCTGAAGCACATCAAATATTTAAGGAAGGTTGGAGATATATGCGTGATTTTTTATATGTCGATAATGTGCATGGTGCACCCTGGGATGACGTTTACAAATGGTATTCACCATGGATTGATCATGTGCGACACAGAACAGATCTTAACTACGTTGTAGATATTATGAGTGGCGAGGTCGCTATTGGACATTCTTATGTTTCTGGTGGAGATTTACCTAACTTAGATAATGTACCTATTGGACTTCTAGGTGCCGATTATATAATTAGTAACGGGCATTACCAAATATCTAAACTCTATAATGGCGAACGCTGGAATCCAAATATAGAAGCACCATTAACACAACCTGGAAATAGTGTAAAAGTTGGAGACTATATTTTAGAAATCAATGGTAAAAAACTTTCAGATTCAGATAATATTCATCATCATCTTGAGCAAACAGCTAGTCGTGAAGTTACATTAACTGTTAATTCAAAACCTTCTTTACAAGATGCTAGAAAAGTACTAGTTAAACCAACAAGAAGTGAACGTGGACTGCGAACAATTGATTGGGTTGAAGGTAATCGTAGAAAAGTAAATAAACTCTCAAACGGAAAATTAGCATATGTTTATGTGCCAAATACTGGTGGTGGAGGTTTCACGTCATTCAATCGCTATTATTTTGCACAACAAGACAAAAAAGGTGTTGTAATAGACGAGCGCAACAATGGTGGTGGTTCTGCAGCCGACTATATGATTGATATTATGTCACGCCAATTATTCGGTTATTTTAATAGTAAAGCTAATGATAATAGACCTTGGACGACACCAATGGCAGGTATTTGGGGGCCTAAAGTCATGTTAATAAATGAGCGCGCTGGTTCTGGTGGTGATTTATTACCTTATATGTTTAAAATGAAAAATATTGGCCCATTAATTGGAACAAAAACTTGGGGTGGATTAGTTGGAACTTGGGATACACCAAGATTTATAGATGGCGGTCGTATGGTAGCACCAAGAGGTGGTTTTTATGATGTTGATGGTAAATGGGCTGTTGAAGGTGAAGGTGTTGCTCCAGACATAGAAGTCATACAACATCCAAAGGAGACATCTCAAGGTGTTGACCCACAGCTAGAACGAGCGGTTAGTGAAGCTTTAAGACTATTAAAGAATAACGAATTTCAATTAAAGTCAGAACCGAAAGCACCAATAAGATGGAAACGTCCCGAGGGTTATAAAAAAGATAACTAATGAGAATAAAAAAAATATTTAAAATTATAGCAGGCATCGTGATTTTTATCACGTTGCCTTCGCTTTTATTTTTTGGTTTTATATATCTTAAGTATAATGAAGATTTACCAACTGGCAAATCTGGTATTGAGGCAAATAATTTAGCTACAAAAATGCTTAATAGTCTAGATTATAACGCTTATAAGGCAACAGATTATATAGAATGGACATTTAAGAATCAACACAGCTATAAGTGGTATAAATCCACTAATAGCTGCGAAGTTTTTTGGGATGATTTCAAAGTCGTATTGCAATTAAACAAAACCAGTGAATCAAAAGTATTCTTAGCTAATAAAGCATATAATGGAATAGAAAAGCAAAAATATATTTCTAAAGCCAAAGACTATTTTAACAACGATTCCTTTTGGTTGGTAGCACCTTATAAGGTATTTGATAAGGGTGTTGAACTCAGATTAGTCAAAACCAAAAACCAAAAAGATGCACTTTTAGTAACATACACTATTGGAGGAACCACACCAGGTGATTCTTATTTATGGCATTTGGATAAAAATGGAAGACCAATTAGCTATCAAATGTGGGTTGACATACTACCAATTGGAGGCTTAAAAGCCACATGGAGTGACTGGAAATTAACAGAGACTGGTGCAAATTTACCACAATCACATAAACTTTTATTCATAGACTTAGGAATTACAAAAATTAAAACTTATTAATAAAAAACATTCATCGAAACTAAAATGTTTTCTGTCTTAACATAAATTACATTAAACGAATAAAGAAAAAAAAGCCTAGTAGTTAAATTAACTTAGTTACATTAAATAACATGTTAACATGAAAATTAAAACCATAGTTTTTTCTTTCTTTTTTATTTTTAACTTTTTTCATATTCATTCTCAAAAAGGTTTTAAAAATTTACAATCAAATAAAGAAATAGAAGCTTTTTCAAAAAAACATAATTTACCAGAAAATACTAAATACTACGCTATTGATTTTGAAACTTTTGTAAATCAACTAACCACAATACCTAAGCGAGGAGAAACTTCTAGTATTTCAAAAGTTAAATTGGTTTTACCTAACTCCAATGGAGAATTACACAGTTATGATGTCATAGAAGCTCCAAGCATGACAAAAGATATGCAAACTTTATATCCAGAAATTAGATCTTTTGCCGGTAACAGAACCAATAATTATTCTGAATATCTAAGATTTAGTGTATCGCCTTATAGAGGAATTGACGCAACGGTTTTAAATGCTGACAAGGGTACAGAAATTATTATGGCTATCTCTAAAAACGTTATAGCAGTTTACAATCGTAGTGACAGAAAAAGTAAAAGTAATTTCCAGTGTAATACATCAGAAACTATTGAAGATATTGGTCATATTACTACTCAAGAGGATAATCCAACAAACAGAGATGCAAATGATAGCGTATTACGGACATTTGAAACAGCCATTTCTACCACTGGAGAGTATACTCAGTATCACGGCGGAACAGTAAATGGTGCACTAAGTGCTATTAATGCATCTTTGACTAGAGTAAATGGTGTATATGAATCTGATTTTAACGTTACAATGGAATTGGTAATGAATACTAATATTATTTACACAAACCCTGTTTCAGATCCATATGATGATAATCCAAGTTTTAACAGTGAATTATCTGGAGTTTTAGATGGTCAATATCCTAGTGGAAATGGTTATGATGTTGGACATTTATTTGTACAAGGTGGTAATAATGGTAATGCTGGATGTATTGGATGTGTTTGCAGAATTAATAACTCAGTTCACAAAGGAAGTGCATTTACATCATTAAATGCACCTGAGGGAGATCGCTTTGATATTGACTATGTTGCTCATGAATATGGCCACCAATTTGGCGCTAATCATACCTGGACTCATGCTGGAAATGAAGGTACTAATGTGCAAATGGAACCTGGCTCTGGAACAACGATAATGGGGTATGCAGGAATTACTGGCGCAACTGATGTTGAGCAAGTTTCACATGATAATTTTCATTCTGCAAGTATTGAACAGGTCATCAATTATATTACAACTCAAAGTTGTTATGACGCTACAAACACAGGTAATACAACACCTACTGTTAATGCAGGACAGGATTTAACTTTACCTATAGGAACACCTTTTAGACTTTCAGGAACGGCTTCAGACCCCGACGGTGATACATTAACATATACTTGGGAACAATTTGATGAGAATAATTCTGCAGATCAATATCCTAATGAAAATGATACAGATAATAATCATCCCATTTTTAGATGTTATCCTGTAGAGAATACGCCAACAAGAGTATTTCCAGCAATGGATAGACTTTTAAATACTGATGTTAACGGTTATCTATGGGAAAAAGTACCATTAGTAGCCAGAAATGCAGATTTTAGATTTACAGTAAGAGATAATAAAGCTGGTGGCGGAAATAATGACCATGATGATATGAGAGTAACATGGCTAGCTAATAGAGGACCTTTTGATGTAACATCACAATCTACTTCAGGTATTATTTGGAATAACGGTAGCACAGAAACAATCACTTGGGATGTAAATAATACAAACTTAATGACTGGTGCAGCAAATGTTGATATAATGTTATCTACAGATTCTGGAATAACATACACTACGTTATTAGCAAATATACCAAATGATGGTTCACAAGATATTATTGTACCAAATACACCAGCACCATATTGTAGAATAATGGTTCGACCTACCGATCAAGTAAATGCTCCTTTCTTTAGTATCAATAAAGCTTTTTTTGCAATTGATTTCTTAGTTGAAACAGATTGTAGAACTTATACAACTGGCCCTATTTCAACATCAATTCCTGACGGAAGTAATAATGTTTTCATACCAATTAACGTAACAGAAAACACAACTGTAGAAGATCTAAGGATATATACAAATGTTACGCACAGTTGGACAGGTGATTTAGTTATCCAAGTTCAAGAGCCTAATACGGTCAGTAGTAATATTTTTTCTAATATCTGGGAGAGAAATTGTAACACCTCTAGATTTGAAGATATAAATGTTACTTTTAAAGATGATGAATCTACGATTAACTGTGCAACACCAACCATTGGAACTTACAGTCCGGCATCCAATCCGCTTAGCAATTTTAATGGAATAAACCCACAAGGAGAATGGAATATTGTATTTATAGATAATGCTGATGATGATAGTGGTACAGTAAACGAAGTAAAAATAGTATTATGTTCGGAGACTGCAACTGCATTAAGTGATGACAACTTTGAATTTAAAGAATTTGCCTTATTTCCTAACCCAAATAAAGGAGATTTTAGTTTACAATTCAACTCTAACTCCGGTAAAGAAATAAATGTATATATATATGATATATCAGGAAAATTAGTATTTAATAATAATTATGATGCTACTTCAAGATTTGACAAGCAAATAGCTTTAAACAATGTTAGTGCTGGTATTTATATCATGAAAGTAAACGATGGTGATAAAACAATTACTAGGAAGCTTATAATAGAATAAACTAAGAGTTACTTGAAAAAAACGCCAAAGTTAAATGCTTAGGTGTTTTTGTTTTTAATAATATCATTTATTTTGAAGACTGTCCTCTAAATTGTTGACTCATCAACTTAAACACTTTAAAACTCCCATAGCATCGTGTGATTTATTGCTGAAAATCTATCTTTTCATGCTCATCTAAATTTTTACTAGAATTTATTTTCTGCTTCACAACAATTAACCTATAACAAACAATAGTTAATTTATAAAAAAATGTATCAGTTGGCATCTCTTTTTTTTGGATATTAGAGTCTTCAGCTTAAAAATTATAACAATTCTCAAGCAAACCTTCACATCAAATTAACAACTAAAAATTGTACCTTTGCAACTTTGCCAGTTTATCACTCAGCTGAACTAATTTATGACAACATACGATGATTCTATTGAAGTAAAAGGTGCTCGCGTTCATAACCTCAAGAATATTGACGTTACGATTCCGAGAGAAAAACTAGTCGTTATTACTGGTCTCTCTGGAAGTGGGAAATCTTCATTAGCATTTGATACAATTTATGCTGAAGGCCAACGCCGTTACATTGAAACATTTTCGGCTTATGCACGTCAATTCCTTGGAAGCTTAGAACGTCCAGATGTCGATAAAATCGATGGACTTTCACCAGTAATTGCCATTGAACAAAAGACAACAAGTAAGTCGCCAAGGTCTACTGTCGGAACAATTACCGAGATTTATGATTTTCTTCGCCTTTTATTTGCTAGAGCTGCTGATGCTTTCAGTTATGAAACAGGCGATAAAATGGTAAGCTACAGTGACGAGCAGATTAAAGATTTAATTCTAGAATCTTTTAAAAACAAACGTATTAATATTCTTGCGCCAGTGATTCGCTCACGAAAAGGACATTACCGTGAGCTTTTTGAACAAATTGCTAAGCAAGGATTTGTAAAAGTGCGTACAGATGGAGAAATCGTTGACCTTGAAAAAGGCATGAAACTAGACCGATACAAAACACACGATATTGAAATTGTAATCGATAGATTAAAAATCGATGAAACTAGTGATAACAAGAAACGTTTGATGGAATCCATAAATACAGCGATGTACCATGGTGATGATGTACTTATTGTCATAGACCAAGATACAAACGAACCTAGGTACTTTAGCCGAAATTTAATGTGTCCATCGTCTGGAATCTCCTATCCAAATCCAGAGCCTAATAATTTTTCTTTCAACTCGCCAAAAGGCGCATGCCCTAAATGCAATGGTATTGGAGAATTATATGTAGTAAATGATAAAAAATTAGTTCCTGACGAAACGCTTTCTATTAAAAATGGTGCATTAGCACCACATGGACCTCAAAAGAAAAGTTGGATTTTCAAACAGTTTGACACAATTGCGCAACGTTACGATTTTAAATTATCTGATGCTTGGAAAGACATCCCTGAAGTGGCTAAGCAAGTTATTCTTCATGGCGGTAAAGATAAATTTACAATTGAAAGTAAGCTATTAGGTGTAGCTAGAGATTATAATATCGATTTTGAAGGTGTTGCGAATTTTATTGAAAGCCAGTATAAATCTAACTCAAATTCTCTTGTCCGTTGGGCAAAAGAATATATGGATAAAGTGAAGTGTCCAACATGCGAAGGCTCGAGACTGAGAAAAGAATCATTGTACTTTAAAGTTGATGGAAAAAGTATCGCAGACCTAGTGAATATGGATATCGTTGAACTTGGCAAATGGTCAGAAAACTTATTAGATAGGCTTTCAAACAAGCAAAAAAAAATCTCAGAGGAAATCATTAAAGAAATACAAGCACGGATTCAATTTCTTTTAGATGTAGGACTCACCTATTTATCCTTAAACCGAAGTTCAAAATCATTATCAGGTGGTGAAGCGCAACGTATCCGATTGGCTACTCAGATTGGTTCTCAATTAGTAGGTGTTCTTTACATTTTAGATGAACCTAGTATAGGATTACATCAACGCGATAATGAAAAATTAATTAACTCTTTGGAATCACTCAGAGATGTTGGTAACTCGGTTATCGTTGTAGAACACGACAAAGATATGATTGAGCGTGCAGACCATGTCATAGATATTGGACCTTTTGCAGGAAACCACGGAGGTGAAATTATTAGTGAAGGTACTCCAAAAGAATTACTAAAACATAAAACACTCACAGCAGATTATCTTAATGGTCAGAAAGAAATAGCCATACCAAAAAAACGCCGAAAAGGTAATGGTAAAAAAATAGTTCTCAAAGGTTGTACTGGGAATAATTTGAAGGATGTCTCTGTTGAATTTCCGTTAGGTCAAATGATTGGTGTCACTGGCGTTTCAGGTAGTGGGAAATCGACATTAATTAATGAAACACT
Organism: uncultured Winogradskyella sp.; assembly: GCA_905480385.1. Lineage (GTDB taxonomy): Bacteria > Bacteroidota > Bacteroidia > Flavobacteriales > Flavobacteriaceae > Winogradskyella. Next base: position 1,521 of record CAJQQC010000081.1, on the reverse strand, counting down.
TTACCCAATTTTGAATGCACATTACTTTAATGGTGTAAAAAAACCCATGCCATATAAAAGTATCAACGGTTTAGAACATATCGATAAGGTCATTGACATTAACCAATCACCAATTGGTAGAACACCACGAAGCAATCCTGCAACCTATACCAAAACCTTTGACGAAATCAGAAAGTTATTTGCCATGATACCAGAAGCTATGATTCGTGGTTATAAACCCGGTCGTTTTAGTTTTAATGTTGCTGGTGGACGTTGTGAAACATGTAAAGGTGGTGGTTTAAGAGTTATTGAAATGAACTTTTTACCTGATGTATATGTCGAATGTGAAACTTGTCAAGGTAAACGCTTTAATCGTGAGACGCTAGAAATCAGATATAAAGGAAAATCTATAAGCGATGTTTTAAATATGACAATTGAAGAAGCTGTAGGCTTTTTTGAACATATTCCAAAAATTTACAGAAAACTAAAAACTATAGCAGATGTTGGATTAGGATATATTACATTGGGCCAACAAAGTACAACGCTTTCTGGTGGCGAAGCACAGCGTATTAAATTAGCCACTGAATTGAGTAAACGTGATACTGGAAATACATTTTACATTCTTGATGAGCCAACATCCGGACTTCATTTTGAAGATATTAATGTGCTAATGAAAGTATTGAATAAATTAGCCAATAAAGGTAACACAGTTTTAATTATTGAGCACAATTTAGATGTCGTAAAAACCGTTGACTACATCATAGATATTGGATACGAAGGTGGAAAAGGTGGCGGAGAAGTTGTAGCAAAGGGTACACCAGAACAAATTATTAAAGACAAAAAGAGCTACACGGCAAAATTTTTGAAGAAAGAATTAAATGAATACATATAATTAGCTGTCATAATACAGCGAATAATTACAAATTTTAATAATGAGAAAAGAAAGACAATACAAAGGTTGGAACGAAATAAAAACTAATGACTCTTGGGCAATTTTCAAAATCATGGGAGAGTTTGTAAACGGTTATGAAAAGCTTAGTAAAATTGGGCCTTGTGTATCTATATTTGGTTCTGCAAGAATTAAACCTGAGCACAAGTATTATAAATTGGCTGTTGAAGTTGCAGAGAAGATTGTAGATAGTGGTTATGGTGTTATTACCGGTGGTGGTCCAGGTATAATGGAAGCTGGGAATAAAGGTGCGCACATAGCAGGTGGTACTTCTGTAGGTTTAAATATCGAATTACCTTTTGAACAACATGACAACCCATATATTGACAATGATAAGAGTCTTGATTTTGATTATTTCTTTGTCCGTAAGGTTATGTTTGTAAAATACTCTCAAGGTTTTGTAGTAATGCCTGGTGGTTTTGGGACATTAGACGAACTCTTTGAAGCAATTACTTTAATTCAAACAAAAAAAATAGGTCGTTTTCCTATTGTTTTAGTGGGTAGAAAATTCTGGGGAGGTTTATTAGATTGGATAAAAAACACACTTATAGAAGAAGGAAATATTAGTGAAAAAGATTTACTCTTATTTAGAG
>CAJQQC010000080.1 GCA_905480385.1 uncultured Winogradskyella sp. | reverse complement strand
TACAAGTCGTTGTGTCCAATTGATAATCATCCCAACATGTTACATTTCCTGGGTTAACAGGAGCTGTGCCTTGATTTACATATGTACAAGTCGTTGTGTCCAATTGATAATCATCCCAACAGTTGACTATTATTGGTGATGTTGGAGTTATATCGGTAATAGTGACAGTAACTGTTATAGTGTATTGATGACCTAAATACCCATTACTCACAGGATTACAACCGGGATTAGAAACAGGTATTATATCAACACTAAAGTTATCTCCAAAATCTGGCTCAATACTGGGATTTAGAGGACTACCCAAAGGGTTTCCGAAATTAAATGGTGTAGGGTTGACATTGACTGGGTAATTAGGTTCTGCAATCAAATTTGTTGCTGGCAAGCAAGTCGCTCCACCAACATATGGAGTGCATCCGTAAAATAAATTGAAATAGGTTTCAAAATGAGGACAAGAACCATTATTAGTGTAACCTGTGAAATTTACTTCTACACTAATACCTGTAATCTGCTCACATGAATCTGTACTCGTTGGTAATATAAAATCATGTGCGTAACCATCACTCAGTGGAGCTGTGTTACCTAAACCAGCCCAAGCTTTTCTATCGATCCCAATTATAGCATCACTTTGGGTTTGGGTCAAAACAACTTGCCCAATGGACACATCCATTGATAAGATTACAAATAATACTATTATACTCCTAAGCATTCTATTTATTTTATGTATGTTGATAAACATTAAAAAAAGTAGTTCAGTTGATGAATAAGAATTTGTGAGTCAATATTTTTCAAAAAAATGCAAATTTAAAAATCTAAATTAGTATTTGAAACGTTTAAATATATAGATAAATGTATGCTAGATATTTAATTTTGAAAAATATTTTGGCAAAAAGAACATTTGTATAGTTTATGTATAGGTTTAAAGTATTTATAAAGTCTCATCTAAAAAAAACAATAGTTCTTTTTATAGTATTAATTACCTATTACTTCTGCTTGTCCAAGCAAATCTTTAAAGACCCAACAGCAACAGTAATTACTAGTAATTCTAATGAGTTAATTGGCGCTTTAATTGCAGATGATGGGCAGTGGCGGTTTCCACAAACGGATAGTATTCCTGAGAAATTTAAAACCTGTATTCTTCAGTTTGAAGACGATTATTTTTACAAACATCCTGGTTTTAATCCAATCTCAATTTTCAAAGCCTTAAAACAAAATATAAGTTCTGGTAAAGTAAAACGTGGTGGAAGTACCATTACACAGCAAGTCATTCGTTTGTCTAGAAAAGGGCAAAAACGCACCTATTTAGAAAAGTTAAAAGAATTGGTTTTAGCAACTCGACTAGAGTTTAGACATTCTAAAGAAGACATATTAAACCTTTACGTAAGTCATGCCCCTTTTGGTGGTAATGTGGTTGGTGTTGATGCTGCTTCTTGGCGTTATTTTAATAGAAATGCTTCGGATTTATCTTGGGCAGAAAGTGCAACATTGGCCGTATTACCAAATGCACCAAGTCTTATTTACCCTGGAAAAAACCAAGAGCGCTTACTTAAAAAACGTAATCGGTTACTCAAAAAACTATTTTATAACGGAACGATTGACAAGCTTACATATCAATTATCAATTTCTGAAGGTTTACCTCAAAAACCTTATCCATTACCTCAAATTGCGCCGCATTTACTTCAGAAAATTACAAAAAAACAAAAAGGCAAACACGTAAAAACAACATTAGATATTGCATTGCAAGAGCAATCAAATACAATAGTAAAGCAACATTATAATCAATTAAAACAAAATGAAATTTATAATATTTCGGTATTAGTTTTAGATGTAAAATCTCGTGAAGTTTTGACATACATAGGCAATTCACCAACAGACAAAGCACATCAAAATCAAGTAGATATTATAGACAAGCCAAGAAGTACAGGTAGTATTTTAAAACCCTTTTTATTTGCATCGATGCTAGATGCTGGTGATTTGCTACCAAATACTTTGGTGCCAGATATACCAACACAATTTGGAAATTACCAACCAGAAAATTTCAATAAAGAGTATGATGGTACCGTTTCCGCCAGTAAGGCTTTGTCACGCTCATTAAATGTTCCTGCTGTGAGAATGCTAAAAGATTTTGGATTAGATCGCTTTTATCAGTATTTGAAACAACTAAAGCTCAAAGATTTAAAATATAATGCTAATCATTATGGCTTATCCTTGGTTTTAGGTGGTGCAGAAAGTAACCTTTGGGATTTATGCAAAAGCTATGCAGCAATGGCATCGACGTTAAATCATTTTAATGAAAACAGTAGTCAATATTATACTAAAGAATTTACTGAGCCAATTATCACTGATACAGTGCCTGTTGATTTTGGGAAGCTCTCTCAAGAAAAAACCATTTTTGATGCGGCTTCTACATATCTGACATTTGAAAGCATGAAACAAGTTAACAGACCTGAGGAAGATTATAGTTGGGAATTTTATAATTCTTCACAAGACATTGCATGGAAAACCGGAACAAGCTTTGGTTTTAGAGATGCTTGGGCTATTGGTACTACATCGGATTATGTGGTTGGTGTCTGGGTTGGCAATGCTGATGGTGAAGGCCGTCCAGGTTTAGTAGGTGTACAAACAGCTGCCCCAATTTTGTTTGATGTTTTTGATTTACTCCCAAAAAGTGAATGGTTTGCAAAACCCTATGATGAAATGCTTGAAGTCAAAATTTGTACAAAAAGTGGTTATCGTGCCTCGTCAATTTGTGATGAAATTTCGCCAGAATTTATACAGCTTGCTGGTCAAAAAACAGCACCTTGTCCATTCCATAAATTAGTTCGTTTAGACACTTCTGGACGTTATCAAGTTAATTCTTCTTGTGAAGATATTTCAAATATTAAAGCTCAGGCTTGGTTTTCATTGCCGCCATTGCAAGCATACTATTATAAATCTAAAAATCCATTTTATGCTGCGCTTCCTCCTTTTAGAAATGACTGTGTAGAATCTTCTTCGACATCGATGGAATTTATCTATCCAAGTCAACAAAGTACTATTTTTTTACCTAAAGATTTTGATGGTAAAGCAAATGATTTAATCCTGAGAGTAGCACACTCAAAACCAGAATTAGAACTCTTCTGGTATGTTGATACTAAATATGTTGGCTCGACAAAGGACATTCATGACATGGCTATTTCACCACAACCTGGCGAACATATTATAACTGTTGTTGACGCACTTGGAAATGAGTTGAAACATAAAATAACTATTTCGGAATAATCACTTGTAACTCGTAATGTGTATTTTTGTTTCTTAAATTTAATTACACACCTATGGAAGTTGTTCAGTTTATTCATTCTTATTGGGCTTATTTAGTGCTTTTAGTTTTAGTACTAGCCACATTCAATGCCCTTTTTAAGTTTTTTGGAAACAAAGAATTTGATGAAAAAGATTTTAGAATTTCGCTTTTTGCTTTAATTACAATGCACATTCAGTTGCTAATTGGGATTGTATTATTTTTCTTAAAAGATTACTTTTCGACTATCAGTGAAGTTGGTGGCATGGGTGAGGTTATGAAAAACTCTGCACTAAGAAATCTTATCGTTGAGCATCCAACCACTATGATTATTGCTGTTGCTTTAGTTACAATTGGCTATTCTAAACACAAAAAGAAATTGGTATCTAAACCAAAATTTAAAATGCTTGCTATTTTTTACACCATAGCTTTAGCACTTGTATTATACATGATACCTTGGAATCTTTGGTTTTAAACAATAAAAAAAGGCTTGGATTAATTGCAGCCTTTTTTTATTGTTATTCTTAAGGAATCTTATTGTTCAACCTCTTTTATAACATATACATAAACCGGGAAGTGATCACTAAAGCCTCCTGTATAGCCACCATCGGCAAAACTACGGAATGGATAACCCTTATATCTACCTCGTTTATTTGTTAGGTATTGCTTGTTGTAAATACCTGCTTTGTAATACATAAAAGAGGAGTAATCTTTTTCTAATAAAGGCTTAGTTACCATAATTTGATCAAACAAACTCCATGCATCTCGGTAAGCTGTTGTTCCATAACCTTTATCCTTAAACATGGTTTCAAAAGGATTGTAAATGCCTTTTAGTTTAACTCTGTTTCGTTTTGCTTGAGCTTTTAATACCTTTTTTACACTTTCGTTAGTTGGGTCATCATTTAAATCACCCATTGTAAAAATCTTAGCATAAGGGTCATTGGATTGTAAAGAATCTATAAGGTGTTTGTTTAATTTTGCTGCAGCAACACGTTTTGGTCTGCTTCTCGCTTCACCACCACTCCGAGATGGCCAATGATTAACAATTAGATGAATTAAATCACCTTCTAATTTTCCACTGACTAATAACTGGTCTCTAGTATATTTACGTTTACGCGTGTTATCATCATAAATTTTTAACTCATGAGAACTTGTTGTTATTGGCTGGAATAATGCTTTTTGATATAACAATGCCACATCAATACTTCTTGCATCTGGACCATCAATATGGATAATGCCATAATCTTTACCTAATAATAAAGGGTCGTTAACTACATCTTCTAAAACTTTACGGTTTTCAATTTCGCATACACCAATAATTGCTGGAGAGTTTTTGCTTTGATCACGCCCAATATCTGCGATGACACGTGCCATACCTTTGACTTTGCTTTTATAAACCTCACCTCTGTTAGATGCAGCCATTTCCATCATTGGACTAGCCTCGTCAAACTTTAGTGGATCATTAATAGTGTCAAAGAGGTTTTCTAAGTTATAAAAAGCAATAGTATGAATCTTAAAACGTTTTTCATCTTGTGCTGTAGCACTAAATGTTGAAGAAAGTGTAATTAAAACTAAGAGTAATTTTATGAATTTCATTTATTTGTGTTATCTAATTGTAAAACTTGTAGCAATTTAGATGTCAAAAGTATGTAATTCTGATAAATAATGTAACTTTGTGCGCCTTTAAAAAATTGTTAAGGGTTTCTTAAATTAAAACCAGATTAAATTAGGTATGAAAAAAAGTTTTTTATTATTTCTTTTCGGAATGGCTTTTTCTCTTTCAAGTTTTGCACAGCAAACACTTGTAAAAGGTAGCGTTTTGGACGGAACCACGGGAGAACCTATTCCTGATGTTACTGTAACTATCGAAGGTACAGAATTGAGTATGACTACAGATGCAAAAGGTGAATTTAGCTTTTTGTCTAATGTTCCTCTAGGAGAACAAATGCTTAAAATTGAAAAAATAGGTTACGAAACAAAGCGTTATCCTATCGTGATTAACGAAGGAAAAACTGTAGACATTTCAGGAATGACTATGGATTACGACCCTACAGACAAGAAAGATTTGTATACCATTTCTATCTCTGATGACAACCTAAACAGTGAAGATGATGGTCTTACAGACAACATTTCAGGACTTTTACAAGCTTCTAGAGATGTGTTTTTAAGTGCTGCCGCTTTTGATTTTAGTGCTACATTCTTTAGGCCAAGAGGTTTAGACAATGCTAATGGTAAAGTACTTATCAATGGTATTGAAATGAACAAGCAATTTAACGGTCGTCCACAATGGGGAAACTGGGGTGGTGTAAATGATGTGCAACGTAATCAAGAATTCACAATGGGTATGTCTGCAAACGATTACAACTTTGGTGATCTTGCAGGTACTAATAATATTGTAATGCGTGCTTCTAAATACAGAAAAGGTGGTCGTATCTCTTACGCTTCTGCAAACAGAAGTTATACAGGAAGAGTTATGGCAAGCTATAGTTCTGGTTTAGTAAAAAACGGTTGGTCATACTCTGTGTTAGCCTCTAGACGTTACGGAGATGAAGGTTTTGTAGATGGAACACTTTATGATTCTAATTCATTTTTTGCTGCTGTAGAAAAACGCATTAACGACAAACACAGCATTAACTTCACAGGAATTTATGCTCAAAACAGACGTGGTCGTTCTACAGCTGTAACCAATGAGGTTAATAGACTAAAAGGAAGAGCTTATAACCCATTTTGGGGAGAATTAAATGGCGAACAGCGCAACTCTAGAATCAGAGAAATCGAAGAGCCAATCTTAATGCTTAACCACTTCTGGGATATTTCTAATAAAGTACGTTTAAATACTAACGTCGCTTACCAATTTGGAGAAATAGCAAATACTCGTATCGACAATGGTGGTACACGTTTAGTTACTATTGGTAACGAAAGTGTATATCTTGGTGGTGCACGTAACCCTACACCAGAATATTATCAAAACTTACCTAGTTTCTTTTTACAAGACCCTAATCCAACAGCTTTCGATTATCAACAAGCATTTATCGCACAGGAAGCTTTTGTAAATGATGGTCAATTAAATTGGAATCAATTATATGAAGCGAATGCAACTTTAAGAAATCAAGGTGGAAATTCATTATATGCTATCCAATCTGACGTGATTGAAGACAAGCAATTAAGTTTCAATACCATTTTAGATGCAGACTTAGCAGATAATATTCGTTTAAACGCAGCTTTAAACTACAGAAGCTTAAATAGTCAAAACTATGCACGTATCGAAGATTTATTAGGCGGTACTGGATATTTAGATGTAGATTTCTTTGCAGAGGAAACGCCAAATACTGCTGGTGCAACTCTTGAAGAAGTTGCTCAGAGTGATTTACGTAACCCAAACCGAATCGTAAGAGAAGGTGACCGTTACAAATACAATTACGAATTAGACGCAACTATTGCTAGTGCTTTTGCTCAAGCACAATTTAAGTACAATAAAGTAGATTTTTATTTAGGTGCTAACTTATCTAAAACAAGCTATCAAAGAAACGGTCTTTATGAGAATGGTAACTTCCAAGGAGGAGGAAACAATGGTTCTTTTGGTAAAGGTGATGAATTAGACTTCACTAACTATGGTGTTAAAGCTGGTTTTACATATAAAATTACAGGAAAACATCTTGTTGACGTTAATGGTAGTATGTTTTCTAAAGCTCCAGGAATCAGAAGTTCTTTCAGTAACGCTCGTCAAACAAATGCTTCAGTTATTGGTTTAGATAGCGAAGATATCAAGTCTATTGACGTAAGTTATATCTACAGATCTCCAATACTAAAAGCTAGATTAACAGGTTTTTACTCAGGATTTGAAAACGGAACAGATATTGGATTCTATTTTACAGAGGACTTAGCCGGATTAGGTGTTGATAATGGTGATGCATTTGTGCAAGAAATATTAACTAATGTTGAAAGACGCCATGTAGGTGTAGAATTAGGTGTTGAAGCACAAGTAACACCAACAATTAAATTAAAAGGTGCTGCTTCAGTTGGACAATACACCTTTCAGAACAACCCAAATTTATATTTGACAAGTGTAGATATTAATGGTCCATTAACTTTTGGTGATGGTACAACAAATCTTAAAGATGTCCATGTAGCTGGTGGACCAGAGCGCGCTTTTCAATTAGGTTTTGAATATAGAGACCCTGACTATTGGAATTTTGGACTTACTACTAACTTCTTTTCAAATGCGTACATAGATGTTAGTAACTTAGCAAGATCTGCTAACTTTACGTCAGACTATGATGGTAATACATTTAATGACTATGACCCTGTTTTGGCGAAAGAGTTATTAAAGCAAGAACAATTTGATGATTATATGTTAGTAAATATTATTGGTGGTAAATCATGGAAAATTAATGACTATTTCATCGGTTTCTTTGCAACTATAAATAATGTATTTAACCAAAAATACAGAACAGGTGGTTTTGAGCAATCAAGATTAGCTAACTTTAGACGAATAAGAGACGATAAGTCCAGAGATAATGGTCCTGTTTTTGGCTCGCGTTACTTCTTCGGAAATGGCACAACGTATTACTTTAACATGTACGTAAGATTTTAATTGAAAAAAGAAAAATAAAATTTATACAAAATGAAAACTTTAAAAATTAACAAATTAATCCTTTTACTAATAGGTTTAGTAGCTTTTAATAGCTGTGTAGAAGATGACGATTTTAATATTCCTAATACTGCTGTTGTAGAACCAGTATTAACTGGGAGTACTATAGAAATTGGTTCTGTAGCGGGTCAATTAGCACAAGAACAAGGAAACAGTGCATTAGATTATTCTGATGACGATACAATTTACACATACCCAACTGATGGTCCCGACCAATTTGTCACTGGTTATGTAATATCTTCTGACGAAGGTGGGAATTATTTTGAAGAAATTATACTCCAAAATGCAACAGAAAATCCAACAGATGGTATCCGCGTACTTGTAGATGTTAACCCTTTATTTATTCGTTACGAAGTAGGTCGTAAAGTCTTTGTGAAAGTGAATGGTTTGTCTACTGCAATATCGAACGGTGTCTTAACAATTGGGCCAAAAGATGGAGATCGTATTGGTAAAATACCTGCACCTTCAGAAAATGATTTTATCTTAAGATCTACAGAAGTTGCTGCAATGATACCTCTTGCAATTGGTGTTGCCGATTTTACAGACGATAAAACAAATTTACTTATAGAATTAAACGATGTACAATTTTTAAAATCTCAGGCTGTTGGACCAACAGCATTAAGTTATGCCTCTGAAAGTTTTGATCAATTTGATGGTGAGCGTACCTTAGAGGATTGTACTTCAGGTACATCTACTATTTTTGCAACTAGCACATTTGCAGATTTTAAAGCCTTATCATTACCTGAAGGTAAAGGGTCAATGGTAGCTGTTTTACAGAAAAACTTTTTCGGTGACGAATTTAATGTAGTTGTAAACTCTCCAGAGACTATTGATATGACTGGTCAACGATGCGATCCTGTGTTTGGCGCAGATTTCCAAGAAGCGACAGATAATACTACTTTTGATACTCCGGGTTGGATTAACTTTGCTGAAGCAGGTTCTAGATTATGGTCTGAAGATGTATTTAGTGGAAACGGAACTGCAAGGTTCTCTGCATTTAGCTCAGGTGATGCTTCAAACATTGGTTGGTTAATTACTCCAAGTATAGATATGGATGCACAAACAGGAGAAGTGTTAACTTTTGAGATGCAACATGCTTTCCCAGATGCAGGTCATGACCCAATGGAAGTTTTATATTCCAACGATTTTGATGGTACAGAAGCTGGTGTATTAACTGCTACTTGGACCTCTATGCCTTTTACAAAAAGTTATATCGTAGATTCAGGTAACTGGTTTACATTCGTTAACTCTGGTCCTTTAGATTTATCAGGTGTAACTGGTAATGCCTATATCGCATTTAAATATACTGGTAGTGATACTGCAAACCAAAACATGACTATTGATATCGATGATGTAAAAATCAGCGTACAATAGAAAATAAAAAAATTCATTAAAAAAACCGCATCTATTACAGATGCGTTTTTTTATTTTTACAATTATGTTTGATTCTTTTTACATTACGTTTCTTAGTGTTACTAAACCTAAGTTTGGAAGAAAAGCTATGCTTTGGGCTTTGCTCTACATTTGCTTAACCGAGGTAGCCTTTTACGCTCTTTTAGCTTGTTTTTTTAGCGCTTTCTCAAGTCAACTAAATATTGGTAAGATTAGCTCAGAAAAAGCGATTTTCCTTTCTGTTTTATGTGTGCTTTTTATCTACTTGAAAAACTGGATGCGATATAATGGTAAACGTAGAAATATTTTAAACGCAAAAAAATCAAAAAAACATAAATTACAAGCTTGGAAACTAATAGCTGTTCCTATCGCTTGTATTATTCTGGCTTTTGTTTTCTTTAAGGCCATATAAAATAAAAAAGCTATCCATTAGGATAGCTTTTTTTAATTATTAGTTTTATTACTAAGCCTTTTCTTCTTTACAACATGCTTTTTCACAATCCTTAGCACAAGCTATTGTTGTCTTTTCAGTTTTAGTTTTGTCTTTGCAGCAAGCCATTTTACAATCTGGTTTACAAGCCATTTTAGCTTCTTGCTTTTTTTCAGTTGAAAATACTTCAACAGCTTTTATTTCTTCAACCTTATAGATGTCGCTTACTTTAGCAACTGCCTCTTCAAGTGTTTGTGGCGTGATCTTAGCTTCATCAAATTCTACCATGGCTAATTCCTTATCGAAATCTACTTTTGCCATTTTCACGCCTTCTAACTTAGCCATTTTCTTTTCTATGGTTTTAGCACAACCAACTGCACATGTCATTCCTTTGATGTTAAATTCTACTTTTGCATAAGTAGCATTTGGATCTAACTTGGCAGTATTTTCTTTGTTCGATATTTCAACAGCAACTGTTTTGGCTTCTGGTTTGGTATTATTTTTACATGCGGCAAGTGACAATGCAATTGCAACTATAACTATAGCGCTTTTAAATATTTTCATAACTGTACTTATTTTAAGTTTAAAACAAATCTAAGAAATACACAGTTTCTTGAAAAATAATTAACGAATTTTGTGACCGCTAACCTGCTTTATATGAAAAAAGTTAACATTAAGTGGTTCTATCTAATTATTCTATCGATTATTTGGGGAAGTTCTTTTATCCTAATTAAAAAGTCGTTAATAGGATTAACGCCATATCAAATTGGAAGTTTACGTAATGTATTGAGCGGAATTATTTTAATTGCTTTTGCTTGTAAAGGGTTAAAAAAAATTGATAAAATTAAATGGAAATGGATTATCATTTCGGGGTTTTTGGGTTCTTTTTTTCCAGCTTTTCTATTTGCTATAGCCGAAACTGAAATCGATAGTTCTGTTACGTCTATATTAAATTCTCTAGTACCTCTAAATACTGTTTTGATGGGTGCCGCAATTTTTAAAATAGCTTCTACAAAACGTCAGGTTATAGGTGTAATTATAGGTTTTGTGGGGACAGCCATCTTAATCTTAAAAGGTGCTGACATTAACCCAAATCAAAACTATCTTTATGCCAGTTATATTATAGTAGCTACACTAATGTATGCTGCTAATGTCAATATTATTAAACGTCACCTGCAAACTGTAAAACCACTAACAATTGCTGCTGGAAACTATGTGTTTATTATCATACCGGCATTAGTAGTATTGTTTTTTACAGATTTTTTTACCGCCAAAACTTTTGAATCAGACACATTCTATGAGTCACTCATTTACATCTGTATTTTATCAGTATTTGGGACGGCTTTAGCTAAGGTTTTCTTTTTTAAATTAGTTCAGATTTCAACTCCAGTATTTGCAACCTCAGTGACTTATTTAATGCCAATAGTCGCTGTGATTTGGGGATTAATAGATGGAGAAACTTTCACGCCTCTTCAGGCTGTTGCTACTGTAATTATTTTGACAGGTGTTTATATAGCGAATAAGAAAAGGAAATAAAAAACCGAAGTCACTTGACTTCGGTTTTTAAAGTATTTAATTAAAACTTCTAGTTAAAATCTTCAGCTTTTACACCTTCATTAATCTTAATTTCATTGACATCCATTTCAATAACTTGTGGGCCGTTTGTAATCTTCATTTTACCTGGCACCATAATACCTTTGACTTCTTTATAGTCTGAATATTCTGTAATAGAAGTTATAGACTGTCCTTGAGCTTCAGTTGTATTTTCTGTTCTGATTAATAAGCCAGAATCAGCTGCATAAAAACGTATTGTCTTTTTACCATCTTCAGTAGAAACTATTTTATAAGCATCAACACCATCAACATCTGTCAAGCTTTCTAATTCTATGTTTGAAGCTTCCATGTATATCTCTGGGAAAAGTCCTTGTGTCTTTTTTCTAGAAGACACATCATCTTCAGACATAGGAATTTTTCGTCCTTGCTGTTCTTGGAAACCTGATTTACCATCAAATTTTTGTTTCATAATCGTCCCCATACCTTCTATACTCATCTCCATAGAATACATGTTAGGAGCCATTTGCTTTATGACCGCTTTAGGTTTAAATGGTGCTCCGGCTATTGTAACATCGGCACTTTGTAATGTTGACTTTACTTCTCTAAGTTTTGCTTCCCCACCAATAACTTTTACATAATTCTTAATTACATCTGAAGCTGTCAATCCTTCTGGTAATGGTTTAGAAAAAACTGGTTTATCTGTAGCTGTTGCATACTTATCATAGTATTTAATTGGTAATCCTACTTTTTCAAGATTTTCTAAAACATCACTCCCTTTTCCTACAACAACAATTCTTGAGTTATCTACACTAAAGTATTTGTTTGCTACACGCTGAACATCCTCTACAGAAACATTATTGATATTTTCTAAATAGTTCGAATAAAAATCTGCTGGTAAGTTATTTCTTCTGACATTTAAGGCATAGTTAGCTATCGTTTGCGGGCGCTCTAAAGCCATAACAAAACGACCAACATATTTTGCCTTTGCATTATCTAAAGTTTGAACTTCTACTGGTTCTGTACGGATACGTTTTATTTCTTTTAAAAACTCTACAACAGCACTATCAGTAACTACATTGCGGACTTTTGCACTCGCATTAAAACGAGATACACCATAACGACTTGCTCCTAAACTAGAATATGCACCATAGGTATAACCTTTGTCTTCACGTAGGTTTTTGAATAAGTAACCTTCGCCACCACCACCAAGGATGTTGTTTGCCATTAATGCTGCAAAATAATCTTCATCACTTTGCTTTAAATCTACATTATTTGTAATAGAAATATTAGATTGTGTCGCATTTGGCATATCCACAAAATTAATTTCTGGCGCAGATACATTTGCTGTCAATTCTGGTGTTGGTAATTCTTTTAAATCTACTTTTTCCCATTTCCCAAAATACTTCTTCATTTGCTTTTTAGCGTCTTTTACACTGATGTCTCCAACAACAACGATGTAGGCATTGTTTGGGGCAAAACGAACTTTGTAAAAATCTACAACATCTTGAAACGTTACATTATTAACAGTTTCTTCTGTAGTAAACTCTCCATAAACGTGATCTTTACCGTAAGCTAAGGCGCCAACTACACGACCTGCAACAGCATCTGAACTTTTGGCATTAGACTTTAAGTTTTCGATTAACTTATCTTTTTCTTTATCAAATTCTTCTTTGGTTAATAAAGGGTTAATAGTTGCGTCTGACATAAGCTCTACAATGCGGTCAGAATATTTTACTAATCCACTACCAAAACCTCCACTGGATCCAAAGGAAATATTTGCACCTAAAAAATCTACTTCTTCATTAAACTCGTCCTTAGAAACATTAGTAGTTCCATTTCCTAACATTGAAGAAAGTAAGCTAGCAACCCCTGCTTTGTCACCTTCGGCGTAAGGTTTGTTGTCAATGCTTAATTGATATGATACTCTCGGTAGTTTGTTGTTTTCAACTACCATTACAGTGATTCCGTTTTTGAGTTTAAACTCTTGAGGATCTTCTAAATTAATTACTGGTTCTGGCCCAGCTTTTGGCATTTGAGACCTGTCTAGTTGTGCATTTACTCCGAATGACATTAGAGCCATACCTACAAACGCAGCTAATTTTAATTTTAATGTCTTCATCTTATTTATCATCTTTTTTTGGTAAGTACTGAATTTCTACACGTTGATTTGGGCTTAAATATTTAGCCGCTACATCCCTAATTTCATCTCTTGTAATAGACTTATATAAATCTAATTGATTGTTAATTAAATTTACATCACCATATAACATGTAGTATGTTGCTAAAGAACTTGCAATACCTGCTACACTAGAATTTGAACTTACAAATCTGTTTTCAAATTGATTTTGAAGCTTTTGGTAATCACGCTCAGAAATTAATTCTGTTTGCATAATTTTGATTTCCTCATCCATTTCATCAAGTAGTACATCTAAACTAACATCTCCTTGGGGTAATGCAAATAATGCAAATATATTATAATCGACTTGCCCTAAATTTACAGCTTGCACTTGTAATGCTTGTTTCTGCTTATCTACAATTTTTTTGTAAAGTACAGAGCTTTTCCCACCACTTAAATAAGTAGAAATCATATCTAAAACAAAAGCATCTCTACTTGCTTGTCCAGGTAAACGGTAAGCTGCAATAATAGCAGGTATTTGAATATTGGCATCGTAAGCCTTGACCTTTTTTGTTTCTGCAATTGGTGTTTCTTTTGGGAAATTTCTAACAACTTCTGGTCTAGATTTAACTTCACCAAAGTATTCTTTTACCATTCCTGTTGTTTTCTCGATGTCAAGATCTCCTGCAATAACTAAAACTGCATTATTAGGTCCATAATATTTATCAAAATAAGCATTAAACTGTTCTAAAGTCGCAGCATCAAGATCTTTCATGTAACCAATATTAGGATCTTTGTAAGGATGCACTTCAAATAAGTTTTTCCCAATCTCTTCTAGTATTTTTCCATAAGGTCTATCGTAACTCTGTCGTTTTTCTTCCTTAACAACTTCGTTTTGTGTATCTACGCCAACTTGGTCAATCACAGGATGAAGCATACGCTCTGATTCTAACCATAATCCTAATTCTAATTTATTAGATGGGAATACCTCATAATAGTATGTTCTGTCTTGTGATGTCGTTGCGTTAAAAGTCCCACCATTAGCAGGTATGATTTTCATAAATTCTCCACGTTCAATGTTTTCAGAACCTTCAAATAACAAGTGTTCAAAAAAGTGAGCAAAACCTGTACGGTTAAGTTCACGATCTTTACCACCAACATCATACATTACTGTAGTTGTTACAACAGGAGCTGTATTGTCTTGATGTAATATAACGTGTAATCCGTTATCTAAATCAAATTCTTCAAACTCTACCTTCTGTGCTGTAGATGAGTAACCTACAAACATCAAAAGCGCTAGACATAATAAGCTTTTTTTCATTTTTGTTTTTTTTAATAAAAGTTTCATGTGTTTGTCTTGCCAAACAATAATTTGTTACAACAATTCTGACAAAAATAATGAACATTATTCCTTTTTACTCTAAATAAAATGTGAAATAAATGTGCTGTTAATCCATTAGATAAAAAAACAATTTGCTTTGTAGCCACTTTAGTGATTTCAAAACACTTAAAACGTTTGTGAATTAGGAATTTAAGCGTATATTTGCATCCGCTTTCTGAGAAGAAGGCAATTTGATATATAAACAAATTAATAAAAACGTTACGCTATGTACGCAATTGTAGAGATAGCAGGGCATCAATTCAAAGTTGAAAAAGACCAAAAAGTTTTTGTTAACCGTTTGCAAACTGAAGAAGGTAAGAAAGTAAATTTCGACAACGTTCTTTTAATTGGTGATGGTGACAACACAACTATAGGCGCCCCAGCTATAGACGGAGCACAAGTAAGTGCAAAAGTCTTAAAGCACCTTAAAGGTGACAAGGTTATTGTTTTCAAAAAGAAAAGACGTAAAGGTTACCGTGTAAAAAATGGACACAGACAATCTTTAACAGAAATCGTAATTGATGGCATTAAAGTTTCTGGAGCTAAAAAAGCTACTCCGAAAAAAGAAACTAAGAAAGCTGAACCAAAAAAAGAAACTGTAGAAGAAACTCAAGATTTGAGTAAACTTACTGTTGCTAAATTAAAAGAGATGGCTAAAGCAAAAGGAATTGAAGGACTTTCTTCTATGAAGAAAGCTGACTTAATTGCTGCTTTGAGCTAATTATTAACAATATAAAACCTTAAGACAATGGCTCATAAAAAAGGAGTTGGTAGTTCCAAAAACGGTAGAGAATCAGAATCGAAACGCTTAGGTGTAAAGATTTTTGGTGGTCAAGCTGCTATCGCTGGAAACATCATTTTAAGACAACGTGGTAATACGCATCACCCAGGTGAAAATGTATACCAAGGAAAAGACCATACTTTGCATGCAAAGGTTGATGGTTTAGTTAAATTTACAAAGAAAAAAGACAACAGATCTTACGTTTCTATTGAAGCTTTTGAAGCTTAGTGGATTTTTCTTTTAAAAATTAAAACCCTTTCTAATATAGAAAGGGTTTTTCTTTTTAAACAATATCCATCTTCTTCAATAGAAAACTGGCATTCATATTTTGACAAACACCTTGTTTTAGTTTATAATCAAAATAAAGCTCATCATTAACTATTTGTGCATCAAAATAATAGTTCTTTACTGCTTCTAGTTGACTTTCTATTTCTGTGAGACTTAAGTCATGTGTAGCGATAATTCCCGTAGCATTAAGTTTTACTAATTTTTCTACAAATTTTCTTGAGCCAATAGCCTTGTCAGTACTGTTAGTACCTTTCAAGATTTCATCTAGAATAATAAAGTAACTATCGTCTAGTTCAATAGTATCTACAATAAATTTTAAGCGCGTGAGCTCACTAAAAAAGTAACTACTATCATGCGTTAACGAGTCTGTAGTTCGCATACTTGTGACTAATTTTATAGGCTTGTATTTGCTTCTTTTTGCGCAAACTGGTAATCCGACATTAGACATAACAATATGTAAAGCTACTGTCCTTAAAAACGTACTCTTACCAGCCATATTTGCTCCAGTGACTATAAAGAATTGCTGATTTTTTAGTTCTAAATCACTATCAATACGCTTATCTTCTTGCAATAATGGGTGACCTAGCTCTGAAGCTAAAAACGTATGCGCCTCTGAAGTGATTATAGGGTATGTGAATTGCTGGTGGTTAAATGCATAATTACCAAAACTGTTGTAGGTATCAAAGAAAGTAACAACTTCGAACCAATCTTCTACCTTATTAGCATAGGTTATAATCCAGTTTTCGATATAATAGGTTTGTCTGATATCTGATAGAAAATAACCATTACCGAAAATGGCAGAAATCAAATTATTACGATTATCTAAAGTATCAATATGTTTAGAAAATTTAGCAAAAATAGCCGAAGCCTTTTGACCTTCTAATTGTATTTTTTGTTGTTGTTCTTGTAACAGTTCTGAAGAAAATATTTTTGTCTCTATTTGATTCAAAAGTAAAGCGTATTGCCTAAAAGTCTTTTTTGTCTTTGATGAATGTTGTGCGAGTTCATTTATTTTTTTTAGAAATTTAACAGTAATCCCTAAACCCAATAATAGCCAATATCCCAAAAACCCAACCGGAATTATTTCGGTAATAGCCAATCCTGCGATGACTAATGATAAGATACTAAAAACTATAGTAATATAAAACCACGTTGTACTTAAAAACGGTTTATAATCTTTTAGCCATTTGATAATTTTTTTTGCAGAATGTTCTACTTCAACACCTTGAGCAATAGCCCAATAATTTTGATACCATTCAGGTTGTTCCGCCAACTCTTTTATAGCTTCTTGACGTTTTGGTATATTAGTTATTTTGTTTGCCAAAAGGCTGTCAGCAAACCTCTGAGTACCTTCTTTTATGTTTGTTCTATTGGTAAATTGAAAAAAAGAACCAATCCCAAATAAATCAATATCTAAACTGTAAAAGTGTTTTGGGTTTTGAAATTCTGAGCCATCTGCTCTTTCATAAAAATTTCCAGAAGCAATAGCAATTTCTTCTTCGTTAATTTTTACCAAACGTTTATAGCGTTGTCGCTCGAGTTTTAAATCGGTATATTTCGAAAGTAGGAATAAAAATATGGCAACGCCCAAAACTCCTATAGCTAAAGCAGTTTGCCATTGCTTGAAAGTGAAGTAAATCCCTATTCCTGTTAAAACAAAAACTAAAAGCCTCAGAATACTATAAAGACTTAACGTTTTGAATAAATCTCTAGATTTACTTTGGTGAGATTCTAGTTGGGTTTTATAAAAATCTAGTGAGTTTTGCATTGTTATTTCTTATTGCCGAAATATAGTAAAAACAAAATCCTTGAAACTTATTATTAACTTGATATTATAATCCTTTTAAATCTAAATCTTTGAATAGCGAAATAATAATTTTTACTGCTTTTTTATAAAAGTTAGGAGTAACATCCGTAAACTCATCTGTTGTTTTGTGATATGCAGCATGGTCTTCATTCCCGAAGTATAAAAATGGGATCTTAGACCTATGAAATGGACCATGATCTGAAGTATATGTCCAGTTTTGTTTTCCATCAGTCCCGTCATGACCAATAAGTAATTTAGTATCTGTTGGGTTTTTAAATGATGTAACAACCTCTTCAAGTGTTTTGTTATATCGAGTCCCAACCACATATAATTCATTTTTAGCACTTCTGCTAATCATGTCCATATTTATATTAACTACAATATCGGAATCCTTCATTTTATCAACAAAGTATTTTGACCCTCTAAGCCCTAACTCTTCTGCGTCAAAAGCTGCTAATATTACTGAATGTTTTGGTTGGTTTTGCATAAAATATTCTGCAAATGCCAAAAGTGCAGAAACTCCTGATGCGTCGTCATCAGCACCATTATATATTTTATCTCCAGACTTACCTAAATGATCATGATGTGCGCTAATGACAATATACTTCTTTGGAAACTCTGTACCTTTTATGAAGGCTAAAATATTTTTTGCATTAAATTTTCCTGCTCTTATTTCAAAATCAAAAGAATGCTCATAACTTCCATTAAAACCTGTAATACCTATATTTTTAAATTCGTTTATTATATATGCGCGCGCCAGATCATTCCCTTTTTCTCCAGTACGTCTTCCTTCAAACTTATCAGAGCTTAAAACTTCTAGCCTCTCCAAAAGTTTATCTTCATTAAATGTATTTTTCTGGGCATATCCTATTTGCGAAAGCAATAAGACACAGATAATTGATTTTACAATATTTTTCATATTAGGGATTTGGTATAAAGTAAATGAAAAAATCCTAAGATAAATTTTATCTTAGGATTTTTTATTATTTAAGTCTTTTAAAGACTCTAACCTTTAAAACTTGCTGAAAGGTATTCACGATTCATTCGCGCAATATTTTCTAAAGAAATACCTTTAGGACATTCTACTTCACAAGCTCCTGTATTTGTACAGTTACCAAAACCTTCTTCGTCCATCTGCTTCACCATGTTTAGAACACGATCTGTAGCCTCTACTTGCCCTTGCGGCAATAATGCAAACTGAGACACTTTTGCTGATACAAATAACATAGCTGACGAGTTTTTACAACTTGCTACACAAGCTCCACAACCAATACATGTTGCTGCATCAAAAGCCATGTCGGCATTATGCTTCTCTATAGGAATAGCATTTGCATCTTGTGTGTTACCTGAAGTGTTTACCGAAATAAAACCTCCTGCGTGTTGAATACGATCAAACGCAGTTCTGTCTACAATTAAATCTTTAATTACTGGGAATGCGGTTGCTCTCCATGGCTCTATGAAAATTGTATCGCCATCATTAAAGCTGCGCATGTGTAATTGACAAACTGTGACCATTGAGTCTGGTCCATGTGCTTGTCCATTGACATACATAGAACAAGATCCGCAAATACCTTCGCGACAATCATGATCAAAAGCAATAGGCTCTTCGTTTTTATCAATAAGTTCTTGATTTAAAACATCCAACATTTCTAAGAACGACATATCTGGAGATACATCAGTCATTGGATAGTCGACAATCTTTCCTTTATCATTTGCGCCTTTTTGACGCCATATTTTTAACGTTAAATTCATAGCACTTTTTATTTATAACTTCTTTCTTTTACTTCGATATTTTCGTACACTAAATCTTCTTTATGTAAGACCGCATCTTTAGGTTCACTCTTGTATTCCCAGGCAGAGACAAACTGAAATTCCTTGCGACGTGTCGCCTCTCCTTCAGT
>CAJQQC010000079.1 GCA_905480385.1 uncultured Winogradskyella sp. | reverse complement strand
GAAGCGAATTTAAGCCAAAACATAACTGTTTATAGACGTAATTTACAACGTGCGCACATTGATCAATTAGCAAACCTTATGACTGACAAAATGAATAGAGCGCGTTCTCGCAAATACTACAATGTAAATCAATCTGATGTTAGAGCTTTGGTTCGTGGCGAGATTAATGTTTTAAAACAAAGATTAAGAACAGCTACTAAGGCTGCAGTAAATACAGAAACAAAATACCATTACCGTGATGCTATTGCACGTATCGACAATATTTTAAACCCAAAATAGATAGATTTTATTCGGATTATGAATAGAGAAGATTACAAAATTCATATCGTTGGTGCGGGAATAAGTGGATTAATAGCTGCAAAAACCTTGGAGAGTCAAGGCTATAAACCAGTAGTAATAGAAGCTACAGACAGTATTGGTGGTCGAGTAAAAACTGATTTAGTTGAAGGTTATCAGCTAGATCATGGATTTCAAGTGTTATTGGATGCGTATCCAAAAGCTAAAGAACATTTAGATTTTGACGCACTAGAAATACAAGAATTTTTACCTGGAGCTACAATTTTTTGTAAAGGAAAAAAGACAACTATTGGTGATCCATTACGGAATTTAAGTTTATTATTTCCTACGTTGACATCTTCGGTTGGAAATTTTTCAGATAAACTCAAAATCTTAAAACTAAATAAGGAGTTAAAGAAAAAATCAATTGCTTCAATATTCGATACTGAATCTTTTTCAACGATATATTACCTAGAAACTAGAGGTTTTTCAAATAAAATTATTCAGCAATTTTTTAAACCTTTTTTCTCTGGAATTTTTTTAGAACCAGATTTAAACACATCGAGTCGAATGTTTGAGTTTGTCTATAAAATGTTTGGTGAAGGTTTGGCAGTGTTACCAAAATCTGGAATTGGTGCTATTTCAGAGCAATTAAAACAGCAGTTAAAAAACACTGAATTTATATTCAACACAGAGGTTGAAGTAGTTGGTGATAAAAGCTTGAAACTATCCAATGGTAAAGTAATTAACACACACTTTACAATTATTACATCTGGTGCTAGCTACTTGATTGATAATCTCAAGAATCAAGAAATAAAATGGAAATCTTGTTATAATCTGTATTTTGAGACAGAAAAAAGAGGAATTTCAAAACCATTGATTGGTTTAATCGCAGATAAAGATGCGTTAATTAATAATCTCTTTTTTCATAATAGTTTAGATACATCACAAACTGGAAACAAAGAATTATTATCAGTTACTGTCGTAAAAAATCATGACATAGATAAAAAAGCATTGATAAGTCAAGTAGAAACCGAGCTAAAAGAATACTGTAATATTCTGGTTTATAGACATATAAAAACATATCACATCAAACAAGCTTTGCCAAATATTGATAACTTACAAAATGAAATATCACCAACTGAGACACAGATAAAGCCTACTGTTTTCTTAGCCGGTGATTATTTATTAAACGGCTCTTTAAATGCTGCTATGACTTCAGGAGAACGTGCGGCGCAAGGTTTAATAATGAGTTTAGAAGATGGATTAGTGGTCGAGGATTTATCTTCAGAGTGGATTTAGATACTATATCTTTCTAAAAGTTCCAAACTCGTAAACTCTAGTGCTTTTATATTTGTAGCATACAAGTCAATTTTTGGAGCTACACCAGCTTTTTCAGATTCTAACCATCGAGATATACAAAGGCACCATTTATCGCCTGGCTTAAGTCCCGGAAATTGCCATTGTGGTATTGGTGTTGTCAAATCGTTTCCTCTAGAGTTTGTATAAACTAAAAATTCTTCTGTTATGACAGCACAAACGACATGTGTGCCGGTATCTTGCGCTAATGTTCTGCAAAAACCATCTCTAAAATAACCTGTTAATGGATCGTTACAGCAAGTTATTAGCGGTTTATTATAGACATTTAATGTTTCCATATTTGGGAATTAATTAAGTTTAATACATACAAAATTATGTATTTTTGTATAGAATTTAATTAAAAAGGTTAAACAAAATGGCGAATAAGAAACCAGATATGGTTGTGTTTAATGAAAAAAAGCAGCAGTATAATGCTGCATTTTTACCATATGCAACAAGTTTTAGCGCACCACAAATAAAAGCACCAAATAACGGTAGTTGGAAAAGTTCTCAAATATATAAGGCTAATAAACACCTGAAAACAAAATACGAAGCTTTAAAATCAGAATATGAAGCACTTATGCAAGTTCTAGAATATAATGAGCTTATTACGGCATCAAAATTTAGTTTTGAGCCTATAATTGGAGAGATTTATCATTTGTATAATAATTCAAAAAAACAACCATTTTTATCGATAATAAATCCTGAAACCTGCAGTTTTGATTACTTAGGAAGTTTTTGTTTGACCTCCGATTATTTATGGCAGAAGATAGATTCAGATGTTGAGTTAGCATTAATAAATCAATAAATCTAATAGTTATTATTGATTTTGTAATTGTTAAATTAGGCTTAATTCATCTTATACCGTACCTTTATGCCCAATTAAAACACATTTAAATAGTACATGGCTAAATCGCAACAAACATTCAACAAAAGCGAAAAAGAAAAAAAACGTTTAAAAAAGCGCGAAGACAAACGTAAAAAAATGGAAGCGCGCAAAGCCGAAAAAGAAGCAAACGGTGGCACTGGAGGTATTCCAATTGCTTATGTAGATTACAACGGTAACTTAACAGATACACCGCCAGACCCTGAAAATAAAATTGAAATCGAAGCTGAGAATATAGAAGTCAGCATTCCAAAAACATTACCAGGCGAAAAAGTAGAGTTTGACCCAATCCGTAAAGGAAAAGTAAATTTCTTTGATTCTTCAAAAGGTTTTGGGTTTATCATTGACGAAGAAAATAATGAAAAGTATTTCTGTCATGTTAGTGGTTTAATCGATGAGATTGCCGAAAATGATAAAGTACAATTCGAACTTGAAAAAGGACAACGTGGTATGAATGCTGTTAAAGTAAAGCTTATCTAAATCCTTTTTAAACTATAAATCAAAGGCCATTATCTTGTATAGTGGCTTTTTTTATTTTACTTGTCACTTTGAGTTCAGTCAAAGAATCGCATAAAGTTAGCTTTAAGTAGATATTCTTCAGTATGTTCAGAATGACATAGTACCATCGATAGATTTATCCTTTCAATATTTCAAAAACCAAGGCTTTTGTTAAGTTTTGACCTTTGGCTTTTTGTCTGAGTAAGTCATAGCTGAATCTAAAATCACATCCTGATTTATAAGCACTACATCCGTAAGCCTTTTTTCCTTTAATTATAGTACCATTTTTACATTTTGGACAAGTATTTTCTACTGTTGAGCTAGTGGATTTACTACTGATTTTAGGTTCTAATTTAAGTTTAAAATCATCATCAAATCGCAAAAAACCTTCAATTGTTATATTGCTGATTTTAAAACCTTTAAGGTTCACAGTAGAACCTTTACTTAATATCCGTAGTAATTGGTTTTCTGATATTTTTTTATTCTCAAATCTAAAAGGTAAAATAAAATTACAAGAGTTTCCATAGTAACTACAACCATAAGCGGACTTACCTTTAATCAACTGTCCTTTTTTACATTTCGGACAAGTTTTTCCTATAACCGTTTTAGAGGATTTTGCTTTTAATTTCGTTGCTTTTACAGGTTTATTATTTACAGCAGAAATAAGATTG
>CAJQQC010000078.1 GCA_905480385.1 uncultured Winogradskyella sp. | reverse complement strand
GTATACAGTTTTTTCTTTTTCAAAAAAATATTCCTGACGGTTTCTGGCTCAAAAAAGAATAAACAAAAAGCCAGTGATAAGTATGGAAATATACCTATATGAAACACAAAAGAATTAAAAAGATGAAAGAAAATAGATGCAATAAAGGCATATTTACGAGTAGGTTTGAAGAGTAATAATGGAATAACTAACCCATCAAATAAGATGCCAGAATACGCTATAAAATAATGAATGCCTTCATTTTGTAGAAGCTGACCAACGACAGGAAAATTAGATTTATTTTGCATCAATAGTTTAATCACTGAAGTATCTAACCAATCCGGATATATTTTTGCAATTGAGGCGTATGTGTAAACAATAAAAAGCTGAACAATAAAAACCCATCGACACCAGTTAGGCATAGATATACTTTTTAGTTTTGGGTTAAGTTTTACATCTAAAGAAGCATAACGATTTGCTGGCAAAATAGCCATAATAAAACTCAATAAAAACAATAAATAGTAGTGATTATTGTAGGCTGTTTTCTGCATAAAATAAGTGCTAGCCCACAGGAGAGCAAAACCAAAAGCACTTAATCGGTATTTATAACCAAGCATAATGCATAAACCAAAAACTCCCATTACACCATAGTATACATACATACCGTTTCCGGGTAGTGGTTGTAACCAATCAAAACCAAGAAAGTTGAACGTAAATTGAGGTTCAATAAGTGTTTTGTTGACCCAACCGGTAAAAATTGCACCAACAGATTCTAAAAAGCATAAGAGGCCGAAAAATATCCTAAAAACAACTAAGGCACTATTGTCAATATGTTTGAATAAAAACGAATTCAATTTATTGAATTAATGAAATTCAAAGCATTTTGGCGATCTTTATTCAGTTGCTTTTTAAGAGCCCCCACATTTTCAAACTTATGCTCATCTCTGAGTCTAGTTAGCATTTCGATGACTATTTGTTCTCCGTACAAGTCTTTTTCAAAATTAAAAAAGTGAACTTCTATAGAGTGAGGCTTATTTTTTATAGTAGGATTGTGACCAATATTCATCATCCCGTAAATGGGATTATTATCTATTTCTGTTTTTACAACGTAAACACCATCTTTGGGGATTAGTTTGTAATCCTCTTCTATGTATATGTTTGCTGTCGGAAAATTTATCGTTCTACCTATGCTATGACCTCTTACTACTTTTCCAGTTAAAAAATAATGATAACCCAGATAGGTATTTGCTAATGCCACGTTTCCATCATTAAGGGCATTGCGGATTTTGGTAGAGCTAATAGTAACTTCTTCAATATCTTCGGCAGAGATTTCTTCAATCCCAAAATCAAATTCTTTAGAGAATGTGATGAGGTCAGTAATGTTGGCAGTACGATTTTTACCAAAATGATGATCGTAACCTATAATTATATGTTTGGTATTTAGTTCATCAATTAAGATATCCTCTACGTAATCTCTAGCGGATAGACTTGCAAATTCTTTTGTAAATGTTTTTACGCATATTAAATCAATGCCAAATTTTTCTAATAGAAGCCTCCTTTCGGAAATGGTATTAATGAGTTTAATAGATTGATTTTTTTGGAGTACCATCCTAGGATGAGGAAAAAAAGTTAAAACACTAGGTATAAGTTTTTTGTCGACAGAAACCTTTTTCAGTCTGTTTAGTATCTTCTGGTGCCCTAAATGCACACCATCAAAGGTCCCAATTGTTAAAATTTTACCGAAATGACCGTTATTTGATGACATCAACAGAAATATTCAAAATTTGTTAAGGAAATGAAAAAAAAAAGTATAAATTTGATTTTGATTTAATAATCATATACCAATCCATATGACAAAAAAACTACATTTAATACACTTTATTAACCATTTTAAACTTTTTTTTAACTAACCTCTTTGGTTTGGTCTTTCATTAAGTACTGAATAGTGCATTTATGAGAGGCTTTTAATATTAAATTAATTAAACTCACTTCAAATGAAAAAATTTTTTTACTTTTTGATAGCTTCGCTTTTCATGATTACTTCTGGAGTTTTCGCCCAAGAGCGAACTTGTTCTTCAGCAGAGTATCTTGAGCAACAGCTGCAGGAAAATCCTAGTCATGCCGAGAATCTGGCAAGATTAGAAACACTCACACAACAAAGAGCGTTAAACTCCGCTGCTCGAAGCAGTAGTTCTACTGTTTTGTACGTACCGGTTGTGGTTCATGTTGTTTACAACAACGATGATCAAAACATTTCTGATGCTCAAATTCAATCTCAGATAGATGTGATTAGCAAAGATTTTAGAGGAACAAATTCAGAGTTCCCCGGATTACAGGTAACCTGGCCTCAAGCTGCTGATATGGAAATTGAATTCTATTTGGCTCAGATTGACCCAGATGGTAATCCTACAAATGGTATCACAAGGACTTCAACTTCCACAGCTTCCTGGGGAACAAGTGATGACCTTAAAAGTACTGCTGCTGGAGGAAAAGATGCATGGGATACTTCCTTATATTTTAATTTCTGGGTAGCAAATCTTGGAGGAGGATTACTTGGGTATGCACAATTCCCAGGAGGAGATCCTACTACGGATGGTATTGCAATGGGATACAATTATTTTGGTTCTTCAGATGACGATGATGGAAGTTTTATATTAAGCGCCCCTTTTGACAAAGGCAGAACTACGACTCATGAAATGGGTCACTTTTTTAATCTAAGACACATATGGGGAGACGGTCCATGTGGGCAAGACGATTTTGTTGCTGACACACCAGAATCTGACGGCTCAAATTTTGGATGTCCGACAGGATCTTCTTCATGTGGGTCTGTTGATATGGTAGAAAATTACATGGATTATACAGACGACGGTTGTATGGGTCTTTTTACCGAAGGACAAAAAAATAGAATGAGAGCCACATTAGAACCAGGAGGACCAAGAGCGAGTTTAGTTCAATCACCTTTTGCTTTTGGTGTTACTATTGATAACACGGAAGTAGATGTATGTAGCCCAGACGATGCTGTTTATACTTTTACATATAACGCAGATGCTAGTTCAACGGATACAGTTACATTTAATACCGTGGACTTACCTTCAGGTGCAATTGCATCATTTAGTCCTACTTCAGTTACTTCTGATGGAGAAGCAGTAACGATGACTATTTCTGGAACTGCTGGCGTTGTTGTAGGATCCTATGATTTTACAGTCCAAGCTACTGATGGTACAGATGTTGTTCCTGCAGTTGCAACCTTAAATGTGTTTGACGACACATTTAATTTTATAACGCTAGGTTATCCTAGCGGTGGTATTACAGGTGTACCACCAATGGCAGAATTTACATGGAGTGATGATGCTAATGCATCTGCTTATGAAGTAGAAGTGGCTTCTGATGCTGGTTTTACAAATATAATTTCAGGAGGTGTAGTTACTGAAGCATTGTTTGTTCCTATGGGATTAATGACAGAAACACCATATTGGTGGAGAGTGAGATCTGTAAATGACTGTGGTGAAGGCGCATATTCCTCAACTAGTTTTGAAACAGGTCTAGTCGAATGTGATACGACTATCTCTACAGACGTACCTGTAGCGATACCTGATGGAATATTTTTTGTAGGGCCTGGAGATCCCGTTTCTTCAACTACTCAAGTCACAGATGTATCTGAGATTACAGATGTAAATGTTACTATAAATGTATCACATACTTGGGGTGATGACTTATTAATCACTTTAACAAGTCCAGGAGGAACAGATGTTGTTTTATCTAATCGAAATGGAGGCAATGGAACACAATATGTAAATACAGTATTTGATAGTGATGCTACAAATCCAATAAGTGGTGGTTCAGGAAACTTTACAGGTACTTTTACACCAGATGAAGATTTGTCTATCCTAAATGGAGAGACAGCTGCAGGAGATTGGTTACTAACTGTTCAAGATTTTGTATCTGGAGATACAGGTTCAATTGACAGCTGGTCTATTGAAATATGTGGAGTACCTTTACCAGATACTGATGGTGATTTAATCCCTGATAATTCAGATAATTGTCCTTTGATAGCAAACAACGATCAAGCAGATGTTGATGGTGATGGTGTTGGAGATGTATGTGATGATGATGCCGATAATGACGGTGTTCCTAATGATGAGGATAATTGTCCAACTACTGCAAATGCCGATCAAGCCGATATAGACAACAACGGTATTGGAGAAGCTTGCGATGTTATTTGTAACAGTGGAGTGGCATCAGATTTACCAATTGTAATTACTGATGACCAGGATGAACCACAGGTTTATTTTTCCGAGATATTTATTGAAGATAATTTTATAATAGATGATATTAATGTATCTGTAGACATAACACATACATGGGATAGTGATTTAAGAATTGTACTAATTGAGCCAACTGGCGCTGACTTTATTTTCCTATCATTTGAAAATGGTGGTAGTGGTGATAATTACACAGGAACAACATTTGACGATGATGCAACCACACCAATTGGTTCAGGTGCTGCACCTTTTACAGGAGCCTTTATTCCTGATGATCCACTTTCTACATTCAACGGAACAATGTCAAGAGGTACATGGACATTAGCAATTGTAGATATGTTTAATGGCGATGGCGGAAGTTTAAATAGCTGGTCGATAGATATATGTGGTCTTAGAGACTTAACTGATTACGATGGAGACGGTATATTAAATGATGATGACAACTGTGTACTTGTATACAACCCTGATCAAGCAGATAATGATGGTGATGGAGACGGTGACTTATGTGATGATGATGATGATAATGATGGTGTTTTAGATGTCAATGATAATTGTCAATTTGTTGCAAATGCTGACCAATTAGATAACGATGGTGATGGCGAAGGTGATGCTTGTGACCCTGATGATGATAATGACGGTGTGCTAGATGAAGATGATAACTGTCCGTTTACGCCTAATACAGATCAAGCTGATATTGATTTCAACGGTTTAGGAGATGTTTGTGATGGATTAACTGCTAATGATGTGTTGTCTCCAAATGGCGATTCAATAAATGATACTTGGACAATTATTAATATCCAACGTTTCCCGGGTACTACAGTAAAAGTCTATAGCAGATGGGGTAATGAAGTATTTTCATCTAGTGATTATCAAAACGATTGGTCAGGTACAGGTAATGGAGGTAACGTATTACCAGCAGGTGCATATTACTATATCTTAGATCAAGGTGGATCTGGAGATACAATTATAAAAGGTTGGATGACAATCATTTTCTAAGATGTATAAATAAATTAATTTAAATCAATACAATGAATTTTTTAAAAAACTCAATTAAAATCGGTGCACTGTTATTGTTTGGTACTATATATGCTCAACAACAACCAAATTATGCGCTTTACAGATATACAATGAATGCTATCAACCCTGCATATGCAGGTGCTGATGGTGTATCAAGACTAACAGCCAACTTCAGAAGCCAATGGGTTAGCGTAGAAGATGCCCCTGAAACTCAGACATTATTCTTTGAAACATCATTAAATGATAATGTAGGTTTAGGCTTGAGTATTGTCAATGATGATGTCTTTGCTAACGAGAATACTACTTTTGTAGTTGATTTCTCCTATAAATTAAAATTTAATGAAAACACAGATTTATTTCTTGGCTTAAAAGGAGGAGGAAGTGTCTATAACTTTATTAGTAGCGATTTAGCTAATCTTGCTTTTCCACAAGACCCTGCTATAGGTAATATTGATAATGGATTCAGACCTATTGTCGGAATAGGAGCTTATCTTGTTCATGACAAATATTTTGTATCATTATCTGTACCGTCTTTGTTATTAAATGATAGAGTTAACATAAATAATTTAGGTCAGGTTACTACTGTTAACGAAAAAACACATTACTACTTATCAGCAGGATATAATTTTGATATATCAAGTGATTGGGAGTTTAGACCATCATCTATGTTAAGGGCAGTTAGTGGTGCTCCTTTATCAGCAGATTTTACTGCCGCTTTTAGATATAATGAGCGTTTTGAATTAGCTCCTATGTACAGAACAGATGGTGGTTGGGCTGGTACTATGATGTTTAAATTATCAGACTGGATGGATTTAGGTTATGCTTATGAAGGAACGTCTAGAGATGTTTTAAATGATGTAAATGATGGAACTCACGAGATTTTAGTTCGTTTCGTTTGGTAATAATTACCATAGCTCTAAAGAATAATATGTAATTATATAAATAAAAGCCTCTCAAATTTGAGAGGCTTTTTTATTTTCCGTTATAATCATTCATTGTATTTTTCAGACCAGAAAGAACAAAAGATTCAATTATTTGGTTACTTATTTTTAAGCGCTCTTTCAAGCTATCATTTTCTTCCTCAGACCAATTTCCTAGAACATAATCTACTTGTCTTCCCTTAGAAAAGTCAGAACTAATACCAAATCTAAAGCGATTATATTTTGTAGTTTGTAGCTTTTCTTGGGTGTCTTTAAGCCCATTGTGACCACCATCACTACCTTTTGATTTTAGCCTTATAGCACCAAATGATAAATTAAGATCATCGGTAACAACAAGGAGATTATCTAAAGGTATTTTTTCCTTATTCATCCAGTATTTAATAGCCTTGCCACTTAAATTCATATACGTACTAGGTTTTAAAAAAACTAGAGTACGTCCCTTAATCTTATGATAAGCTATATCTCCTAATTTATCAGTTTTAAAAGTAAAGTTATTAGAAGATGCATAGTGGTTTAAAATCTTGAAACCGATATTGTGTCTTGTGTTTTCGTATTTTTCTCCAATATTACCTAAACCTACAATTAAGTATTTTTTCATATTGTCTTTTTCTTTGGCATTAAAAAATGCTAATAACCATTTAAACATTATTCTTAGATTTACTCAAAAATAAAAAAGCATTCCGGGTTATTGGAATGCTTTTTAATATTTCTGAAACAATAATGTTTATTTATTCTTGAGCTGCTTCTGCTGCTGGAGCTTCTGCTGCTGCTCCTTCTTCTGTTGTTCCTTCTTCATCTTCACCCTCTTCTTCCTCATCAACAACGGCTAATCTACTTCGTCTTACTTGCATTACTACAGTGTTATCTGGATGTAAAAACGTATAGTCTTCGTTGTGTAATTCCGTAATGTAAAGTTTACTTCCAATTTTTAAAGGAGTAATATCTACTTCAATAAAATCTGGTAATTTTGATGGTATTGCTTTAACTCTAAGCTTACGGTATGGTCTTCTTAAGTTACCACCGTTCATAACCCCTTTAGAAGCACCTACCGTATGAACAGGAATATCCATTACTATAGCTTTATCTTCAAAAATTTGATAAAAATCTACATGTAAAATTCTGTCTGTTACCGGGTGGAATTGAATGTCTTGCATGATAGCATTGATCGATTCACCATTATCTAGTATAATCACAACTGTATGCGCATCTGGTGTGTATACAAGTTTAGAGAATGCTAACTCTGGTGCAGAGAAATGCAATGGGTTATCTCCTCCGTATATGACGCAAGGAACCTGACCAGCATTACGTAAGGCTTTTGTTGACTTTTTGCCTACGCTTTCTCTTTGAGATCCATTAATTGTAATTGATTTCATTTTAAAAAAATTATATTTTGTAATATTAAATACCTCATTTTGAGGGCTGCAAATGTAATAATATATTATTTAATATGCACCTAGAAAGAACAAATTTTAAAACAAGAAAATCTACATTACAAATTTTGAACTAATAGATTTATTGTAATGAACATTTTGCATGACTTCAGCAAATAAATCTGCGCAAGTTAATACACGAAGTTTTGTGCTCTCTTTTGTAAGTGGTATAGAATCTGTTACTATTAGCTCTTCTAATTTTGAGTTTTCTAATTTTTCATAAGCACTACCTGATAAAATAGGATGTGTACAGATAGCTCTAACACTTAGTGCACCACGTTCCATCATAAGATCTGCAGCTTTTGTAAGTGTGCCAGCAGTATCTACCATATCATCTACTAACACTACATTTTTCCCAGTAACATCTCCAATTAGTTCCATATGAGAGATGACGTTAGCTTTTGCGCGTTGTTTGTAGCATATAACAACATCACTTTGCAGCGCTTTTGAGTATGCATATGCACGCTTAGAACCACCCATGTCTGGCGACGCAATGGTTAAGTTATCTAGATTTAGTGATTTTAAATATGGTAAAAATATTGTTGAGGCAAATAGATGGTCCACAGGTTTTTCAAAAAAACCTTGAATTTGATCTGCATGCAAGTCCATAGTTATAATTCTTGTAGCACCCGCTGCTTCAAGCATTTTGGCTACTAACTTTGCTGCTATCGGAACTCTTGGTTTATCTTTTCTGTCCTGTCTAGCCCAACCAAAATATGGTAATACGGCAGTTATGTGTCTTGCTGAAGCTCTTTTGGCAGCATCAATCATTAATAGCATTTCCATTAAATTTTCTGGTCCGGGGTTAGTTGATCCGATAATAAAAATACGTGTTCCTCTAATAGATTCTTCGTAAGACGGTTGAAATTCACCATCACTGTATCTCGAGGTAATTACATTACCTAATTCTACGCCATAAGCGCTAGAAATTTGTTCTGCTAAATATTGGCTTTGTGAGCAAGTAAAGATTTTTGCTTCAGTGGTTTCGTTAGGCATTTTGTCGTGTTGTTGTTAGTTGCATAATAATAGAGTTCAAAGTTAGAAAATTATTTCGCTAGCAAGAATTATAAAGCACACAATTTTAGTTGTTTTAAATCATTAATTTTATTTACTTTTGGTATCCAATTTAAAAGCTCAAGTGGCGGAATTGGTAGACGCGCCGGATTCAAAATCCGGTTCTTAGGAGTGCGGGTTCGATTCCCGCCTTGAGTACAAATAAAAACCTCAATATGTTTATAATCAAACAGTTGAGGTTTTTTATACACAAATTTGTACGGTTATTGTACGGTAAATTACTCTTAGCTCCAAAAAACGCCAAAAAACCTGAGCCATTATTCTTAAAACAACACCCCTATATCAATTTTGAAGTCGTTTTCTTTTATAGCTCGGCTTCATTAAATGTACATATAACCGTGGACTTAGACGTGTCTGTAGATATAAAATCCTCTTATGGGCTCTTTATTTACATTATTTGTTATTTTATTCTTTGTACCATTTTGATTATCAATCAAAATCCAAGGATTAGTCTTATTCTTTAAGAAAATAGATACCCCATCTTTATTTGAATCTGCGTTGATGTTGTAAATATTACTTCCTAATTTTATTCTAATTAGCGCAGTATTTCCATTCATTCTATCTAAATCACCAATTGTGTTAGATTTACTCATTATTTTCCACCATTTTAAGATTTCGTATAGTGTTTCTTTTTTATCAAGAGTACATGATTTTATATGATTTTGATCTTCTGTCAAATGTTTTATAATTAATTCTTGTTGTGTCATATCATTATAATTTAGTGTAGAATTGAAAGTGATTATTTTCATGCCATCTTTTATCTTCAGACATTAAATAATTGGTAGTTATAGCAAGTTCACTATTAACTGTGTGCCCTATGCTACCATCTCCATAAT
>CAJQQC010000077.1 GCA_905480385.1 uncultured Winogradskyella sp. | reverse complement strand
ATATTTTGGATGCAAATACTTATCTTCTGCAGGAGCCCAATCCCAGCCCCAATCTGTTGACTCCTTACTCCAATACCAATTGTCATCTTTCCAGGCTGGCACCTGGGAATCTACACAACCTTCAGTTTCAATGAGTAATTTATTTGGTGCTTTATGATGTGCATATTGCAAATCATCAGCAAATATTTTATATGTACTCTCATACCAGTGTATTGCTGTGCCATCAAAATATTTTGAGGTTTCGTCATTCTCATACATCGAGTCTATCCACTCTTTTAGTCCTGCTCGGTTTTGGTCATAACCTAGAATAATTTTATCGCCATATCCGTCGGCTTCTAATTTTGGTCCTAAATGATTCATTACAAAATTGGTCATTTCATCAGGTGTGTAATGCATACTCTCCCAATTATTTCCATTTCCGTGTGGTTCGTTTTCTACAGTAAAACCCCAAATATCTATGCCTTGATTTCTGTAAGCATCTAA
Organism: uncultured Winogradskyella sp.; assembly: GCA_905480385.1. GTDB lineage: Bacteria > Bacteroidota > Bacteroidia > Flavobacteriales > Flavobacteriaceae > Winogradskyella. The sequence goes on along the minus strand of CAJQQC010000077.1, from coordinate 6,460 downwards.
ATATTTTGAAAAGAAAAGCGCCCAGGTGTCATAATATTTAGGTAATAATTTACCACCAACCCATTCGTTATTATCTTTCATCCATGGTGCTGCTGTCCATGGAGAGGCAAAAATTTTAAAGCCATCTTCTGAGGCCATCATAGCATCTTTAATCATAGGGATTAAATCGTCCATGTCGTCTTTTATGGAAAAGTGCTCTAAGTTTACATCATCTGCTACTGGCGAATATGAATACTGTGATAGTGAGAAATCACAGGAATTCATATGTGTTCTGGTTAACGAATAATTGGCACCTTCTTTACCAAAATACGCTTTAATAATTGTATCTCTATTTTTTTTGCTTAGCTTATTTAAAAGATACGCTGAAGACTCTGTAAAAGCCCCACCAAAACCTGTTATTTTTTGAAACTTCTTAGTTGTATCTAGACTAACAGTATCTGTATTCTTACTGGTAGTGTTTTTAAAATCAGTAATCACAGTTAATTGATTACCACTTTTTGAGGTTTCATAGATATTAACCTGCAATTCATTATTATTACTTTTACAACTCATTATTACTACTAAAAAACAAATGCTATAATATGTTATTGATTTCATCTTTAACTATACTTATTAGTTTAGTGTGGTGTCGTTATACCTTCTTTTGTTGGAGGTACAAGAACGTCTTTTAACAAATCCGCTTTATTTCCATCGTAAGTTTTTGTAATTGAATTTCCGTCTCTAGTTAAACCTTCAAAAACACCTTTATCTACTAAATCCCAAATAGGATATTTTGCTTTTCCATCTATCGTGAAAAGTCCAAAATGATTTTCTGATCCTTTTGAGTTTAATGCATCTTTCCACTGCTCATTAAAAGCTTCGAAATAAAAACAAGATATACCTACTCTATTGGTCCATGCTCTCATTTGTTGATGGAATAAACCTTGTTTATACTCGTCTGTTGCTCTAGAACCGTTGTCACCATATAAGTCACTTGATACTGATGCCCAACCTGTTTCTCCTATATGTATAGGTTTTTTTATACCTAAACTTTTTATGTAACTAGCAACACTATCGTATTGTTTTTGAGAAAATTTAATAGCGCGTTCCACAGCCAACTCAATCTTGGTTATATCTGGCATACCTTTATGAGCATTAGGGACATGCCAAAATTCTGGATTGTAGTGTGTGTTATGGTATGGATAGGTATGCATTGAAATATAATCTACTGCCTTAACTAGATCTTCTAGAGCTTTTACATGGTATTGATCTTCTGCGCCACCCCAAGATGCAAAGTCATCTGAACTAGTTATCCATAAATCTTTTGAAAGTTTTCCTTCTACTTTTAGATCTTGTAGATGGTTTACCCATTTTAAAATCACATCAGGCTGCACATAGTAACTTGTCGCCCATTTTACCATAGCCTCGTTACCAACAGCGATGACTTTTACAATCTCTGGATATTGGTTTGCTAAAGCAACAGCTCTATCTATTTCACCTGCATTATTTGGACTCTCTACATTATGATTTGGTACTCTATCAGTCCAGGCATTAAGGCAATCTATCCAGGCACCTAACATCACATACATTTCAAAATTGTCATCTTCTTTTTTAAGCTCTGTAATAGCCTTTAAAATATTAGAAGCATGAGGCAACTTTGGTTGTACATTATATGTACGGATGACTTTAACACCCATAGCGGAAAGGATTTTCATGTCCTCTTTTAACTGCGGAATAGTAGGTTGACTGTCTCTAGATTTTTTTCTATAACCTCCGTATGAAATCGCCTGATAATCTGGATTTCCGAGTATGTCTTTTGCTATTATTTGCTTTTGCGTATGCATTACTTTTTCTTCTTTTCTATTTTGTCCACAAGACAACATCAGTAAACCTAACACGACACAGAATGATATGCTAAGATTATACTTCACTTTACTTAAGTATTGACGGATGTATATGTACTCTGATATATTCAACCTCAGAGTTTCTTGTAAAAACACTTTCACTTACATTACTATCTAGGCTTAACCCTTCGAAACTTTTGTTTTTTCCATTAGCGTATTCTACTACTATAGTATTTACCTCTGCTAATTGATAAATTATTGGAACTTGGCAATATGTAAATCCTAAACTATTCTCAGGAAGTTCAATAGATTTTGAGTCACCATTTACTGAAACATAATTAAAGTGTTTGGATAGTTGTAAAAACTCTTCTTTCCTTAACAAACAAGGGTTAAAAAATAATTGACCTTTTTTTACAAACACACCTAATTCTCCAAAGCGACTCAGAATATCTTCTTTTACCTGACCTGTCATTCCTGGTTGTTGTGCGCCTTTTCCTCCTGGTGTGTGTGAATAAGGATCAGTAGGAAAAGCTCCGTACAATTCTGGTGATTTATGTACGCCAATACCTTCATTTATTTCGTAAAAATGTTCTAATAATTGCCCAACAACAACTTCATCTTCATTATTATTAACTGCATTGATACAAGATTCTTGAACTGCTAACAATAACTTAGAAACCATATGCCAATAAATAGAACCTAAGCCTTCGTAACCATAAAAAGTACCCGACCTTCCTGTAAAGGCTTTATGATTAAAAACATTTTCAAAAGTTTGTAATACTTGTTGTGTGTCTGACTCTAAAAAAGATTCATATTTAGTTCCTGATAATTTATCTAACGCTACAGATAAGTCACTTGCGTTTTTAAAGTTACCATTAAAATGGTATTCTCCATATACATCTTTTTCAATAATTTGAACGTTACCATCATGTAACAATTCTTTTAATAGATCTGAGGCTAAAATTTCATTTTCGGGTACTATATTTCTATCTAAAAAGCCTTTGAGTTCTTTATTAGGGTATAATAAATAACTGTATTGATCAGGTCTAAAAAGTTTACTTTGTTTTAAAGCATTTAAAACTTTTAATGTTTCTGATGCATTTAAATATCCCGAACTTAAAACAGCAACTTGACCTTCTAACATTTCACTTAGATATGAAATAGTAACAGAATTATCTGAATTAACAGTCATTAAATTGTATGCATGATAAAGATTATCTGAACGCTTATTTGCATCAATTGAATGTTCTAAAAATGATTTACTTATGGTTATAAAATCTTTTAATCTGCTAATTGAGAGTTTTGTCTTTCTGCCTGAAAAAGCATTTTTGTAGATATGAGTTCTGTAATCACTGCCTGCTTTTCCTAAAGCATCTAAGACATTTTTTTTATCAGTATCATTTATTGATGCTGATAATAAGCTTTTGTTATTTTCAAAAGTCTCGTTAACACCATTGAAGAAATCAAATATTTCGTTAGAAATTTCAACATCTTCCATAGTTATATCTGCAAGCAGTTCATCAAAGAAATTAAAAAATCGTCGTAAATAATACAATGTGACCATAGATACACCATTACCAACCAATGCATTATTAGCATCATTCCACTCAGGACGTTGGGTATTCATCCAAATACCACCTTCTGGAATAAAGTTAGATAACTTAGCTAATGCTGTTGCTAGTATTTTTTCAACAAAATTGGCTTTTACAATGAATCTGTTTTCGTCTCTAAGTAACGCACCATCAGCGCCTAACTCCTCTCTTGCTTCACGTATTTTATGGTCTAGTTCTTGGTCAAAAACGATAGTGTCCTTTGGGTTTTCTAATAAATCAGAATACGGCTTTATTTTGTAGGGTACATTAGCGTAAACGAACAAATCTTTTGTAAAGAAACTCTCTAATTTACCTGGTTTGTAACTATTTATAAACTCTAAAAATTTAAGTAGATATATAATTTGATGATCTCCCCAATAACCAATGTATGACCAAGGATCATCTGGCTCAATAGTTTCCCAATCAAACCCATCTTTTGTGACCCGGTAAGGATTATAACCATCAAAAGTTGTAGCATTTAAGAACTTATGAATCATGCTCTCAATAAACTCAGGGTATGAATGCGCTAAAGCTTCCCAATTTTGAAAGATATCTCGCCAATTACCTTCGTAATCTAAAATTTTAGAACCGTCAATTTCACTTCTGGTATTTATAGAAAATTTATTCCAAGGACGGCTGGGATCACCATGCCGGCGACTAAATTTCAATGGCATATACTCTAAACACAAGCGTCTAAAGTTTTTATCGTCGCTACCATATGCAATTTCCTGTATTAGAGCTAGAGTAAATACATCTGGTAATTTTTCTAAGACAGTTTCAGATGTACGTGCTACTTTTTTATTTGCATTACTTATATAATTTTTGAAATCCCACTTTTCAATTTGGTAACCATCATCAAAAATCCCACCACGCATTATATTAAACAAAGTATTTGCAAAATGGCGCGTATCTCTTAAACTATCTGCAGTAACTTGAATTGCGTCAGAAGCCGCATTAAGTTCTACAAGACGTTTAGTTCCTGCTACTATATTATCATTTACCTCATCAATTAAAGTACTATCGTCCTTTATCCGTTTTGATAAATAAGCTATGTCAGAATGATTTAAATTTACATTAGCTACTAGCATCCATTCTTTAAAAGAATCTGCTTGTAATTCGATTTCTGTTGACACAAAATAACCGCCTTTTTCAGCTTTTATATCTGTTTCTTGATTAATTGTGTTACCCGATCTAAAGTTGTCTAACTGAAGGGATGATAAGAGATATTTTGGATTATCTATACCTGAAGACCAAACCACATTAGCTTTTAAAGCCTCACTTGCCTCTGCTTTATCTACAAGGATTGCGCTTAATGCAAAAATTCCAAGTCCCGTAGTTACCTGTAACTCACTACGTTTGTAGGCATCTACTAAATTACTGGATTGGTTTTGTATATCACTGCCAATACTGGCGGGCATAATATTTTGAAGACCATCTAAGAGTGTCACTTTTATGGAATCAGAAGACGTATTGATTAGCTTAGACTTTTTAATAAAGCCAAATTTATTGCTAGAACTCCATTGATATCTGAATGTTAATGATAAATCGTGATTTATTTCTTCAAAAATTATTTTATTGCCATACCGATTTTTGTAGAGGTTTTGTGTTGTCTTATATCTACCAAGAGATCTTATTGCGAGAGGTTCCCACATGTACTCTTTATTATCTTTAAGTACTTTAAATATTGATTTGTTACCAGTTATATCTGCAGACTCTGTAATTTTATCATCCGTGTAATATGGAAATAGAGCATATTCTGAATTTTTTCTTCCAGCTGTTAATCCACCATTACTCGATATAAACATCCAGTGATTGGAATCACTAACTATACTCATAAAAAATGGACGCATTTGGTTACTATTAGAGATTTTGAAATAGTTTTCGTTATCTATATTAGTTGTTTTAAGTTCTATATTATTTTTTATATCCACAATCTGGTTATTATCTGTATATACAGTATTACTCATCCCGTTTTTTAAATCTTTATTAACTTATTTTTATAAGAAAAGGCTAACTTTTTGATCAAAAAATAGCTAGCCTTTTATTTCTATTCTAATTTGATTTATTCCAAACGGATGTTGTCAAAGTAATATACCTTATCTGTTGTAGTAACTTCTCCGTCTGTTCCATCAGGATTATCTGGTTTAATCACCAACTGGTTAACACCAGTATTACTTGGTGGGATATTATCAAAAGTAATTTCTACTTCTGTCCATGTATTTGCATTTGTAATTGTTGCAAATTGTGGGCTTGGGTTACCAGAAGCATTGTCTTGAGGATTACTATTGATTTCGAAACGCATCACAACATTTGCTTCATTAGTATACACTAAGAATTTGAATGTTCCTGTACCGTCAAAATTACTAGGAAACGCATTTTGAAATCCACCCCAACGATTAATTCCTGCAGACTTATCTACTCTTAAAACATAATCTGAAGTGTTTATTCCTGAAGCATCTGGATTATCTGTTAAACTCGTTGTCATGCCAGCACCATCATTACTTGAGAAAACATCAGTAAATGACTCGCATCCTTCAAAATTTACAGGGAATGCTGTTGCAGGTACTGCTGCAGTAGTACAACCTCCACCTGTTCCACCACCACCACCACCGGGCGTACCATAAACCATTAAGTCATCAAAATAGTATGTACTACCATCCGCAACATTAAAGTTGAAGAAAATAACTAGTTTATTAAATTGCGGAGTAGCTGTTGGTGCAAAATCATAGGTTAATTCTGTCCACGTATTTGCAGCTCCTGTGTTTTGTAATATCTCAACAAAATTACCAGCGTTTCCAATTTCTTCTAATTTTAATAGTACCGGAGTATTTGCAACTGGAGACCAAACTTTCATTTTCATACCTTCAGAAACATTAAAATCAAGTTTATCCGTTAAATCAATTTGTACATTATCGAACGGAGAGTTATTAAATCGTAGAACCTCTGCAACTCTACATGAAGTATTTACAGACCCTGAAGAATCGGGGTTATCTATAATTGTTGGTAAAGTATTATCTCCAAAAATTGATGGAGAATCTGTCTGAA
>CAJQQC010000076.1 GCA_905480385.1 uncultured Winogradskyella sp. | reverse complement strand
TTAGTACGAATAAATTTGTTTAATTTTTCTAAAAATTCTTTTACATTTTCTGAAGAGTATCCTGGATTAACGGTCATATCTATGTTGGCAACCACTTTAGGTGATGTATTATTTGCTGCATCTTTTGCATTCATTTCTTTTTCAATTACTGATGTATCAAAAAATTGAACCTCTTTTATAATTTTATCTCCCTCCCACTGATATGATATATGAAATGGAAAAGCTACACTTTGACCCGTATATTTACCTGTGGCAGAGAAAGTATTCCAAATATTAGTCCAAACAATACCGTTATTGTAGGTAGCGGTTTCCACCTCTGACCCTAATGCATCACCATCCATGTTTTCCACTGATATTTCATCAAACAGATCGTATAGGTTTTCTACCCCTGCAATAAAACCTATCTTATCAAGCTTATTACCGTGTGGATCAATAAATTGCATACTATCAGAAAATATTTCTTTTAAATAATCAATATTTTCCTCACCAACTTTTTGAAATAAAATTTTTACAATTTGAGATTTTTCATCGTTAGTTGTAAGATTAGCGTAAGGCTCTTGACATGTATACAATGAAAAACCTAATATGAGAATAATTATTTTTTTCATTTTTAAGTTATTTGATTATTATTCGGATTGCACCCATTTCCTAACTCCTATAATTTTATCGTCCTGAATATAATGTTGCTCGAAAAATCTATAAGTTTCTATTGATCCATCTTTTGTATATCTATTCTCTGTAAACGATAACATAATTTTATTCAAGGAATTATCATAAGAAGGTATTAATGGAATTACCTCTTCTATAGTGCGTGTTATTGAATCATAAGGTGCATGCATTGATTTAATTAGAGAGATTCCAGTATCTAAATCAAAAACTAATTTTTCCAATCCTTTCTCAGGATAAAAAAACATTGAATCCCTAAAATTCTCTTTAGACATAAAATCATAATCCTTGTTCACAAATGCATTAGAAAAGGAAACCGCTAATTCTGCCGCCTGATTACTACCTAAGGTATAATTTGAATTCTTATTGGGACCATCTAAAATAAAACCAGCAAATGTATCTATTGATTCTATATTACTTTGTTGACATCCAAACATTAAAATGAAGCATATCAAGCAGTATAATGGGGGTTTTATAGTATTCATAACGTATAGTTTTTTAGTTTAAATGCTGACTCAAAAATCCAGTAACATCAAAAAAATCGTTAAATAAATAAATCTGACCATCACTATTAAAACGCATTAAGGCCATCCATTTATGACTTACTGCCTTACCAGTTTCAGCATGCGTATGGTGCCAATTACCGTAAACTCTAATATCATTAGGATTATCACTTGTTTCTTCTGAACTATAGGTACTACCACCAAAAAACTTTATATCCCTTAACTCGTGATTATCATACATGTCTATATAACCATCTAATGCTGCCATTAAAACCTCCTTAGTTTCATAATCATCTATTAAGATTTTATCTGGACCACTCCATTTTAATGAATCTGCAAAATACTGAGAAAACTTATCGCTTTCTTCTGCCGACATAGCTGCTAACATAGATTTAATTCGTTCTGTATTTTCTTTAAATTTTAATTGATTTTCAGATGATATATCTTTAGCTGTTTCCCCAGTTTCACAGGAGAAAACTAATACCAATAATAAAACTTTTAAATATTTCATAATTACTCTTTTACTTCAGATGCTTTAAATTTCAATGTTTTGTTTACAAAGTCAGCGATACCACTAACTATATATGTTTTTTCATTCGTAAGATTATCAAGTGCATACATTTTAAATACTTTACCTTGTTTTCTATAAACACCTTGTGTTGTTCCTGTTATAATTTCTTCTTCCATTTGAGTCCATATAAAACCGGTAAATTCACCGCTTTCCATACTGTCATTATGGTTTGTAAATACATAAGATAAATAAACTCTCCCATAAGGTCCTGCCTCACCTGTGGCAGATAATTCATAATTTACTCCATCTTTGGTATGAACAGCATCGATTATAAATTCTGCATTTATCAATGCACTTGAATCCCATTTTAAATCTTGTGCAAACGAAACACTTACAAACAAGAAGAATACATAAACTACTTTTTTCATTTTAATTGTAATTAAAGTTTAAATATGATTAATTCCCAGAAAGCATTTTCTTAAATGCCTCTAAATCAAATTCGTTTCCATAAAAAAGTGTGCTCATTTTCATTATATCAGCAGCAATCAATACAGCAGTTTTAATTTCATCTTCAGTTGCACCTAATCGTTTTAATTCCGATATATGATAAGGTATACAATACTGGCATTTTACGGCGGCCGAAGTTCCTATTGCAACTAGATGTGCTTCTTTCTCCGCAATTGCTCCTTCTTTGTATAACCCCATCTGTGCTTTAAAATATGCATCAGAGCTTTTTAGTATAGAACTTGGATAAACCGAATTAAATGGACTATTTTCTAAAATAGATTTTTTTTCTTCAGCTGTTAATGCTGCATCTTGGGCCATACCATAAATTGAAATGAACATTAGAGAAAATAAACAAATGATATTTTTCATAATTAATTGATTTGATTAATAAAATTCTAATGTGAATATCGAAATATTAATTGCTTTTTACAACTTATTTCGATGATAATAATTTTTTATCGTCAAAACGTTCCTGTTAGTATCTGTGAATAAAATTAATTATATCGACAAATCTTTATTGAACATATTTAATTGGGAAAGCTCCTATTCTAATTTTATTAGTAAATTCTTTAAGTCAAATTAATACTTATTAATTAGCATCTTGAGCAAACAATACTAACATACCTTTAATTAATTCTTCTTTTTTCAAAATGAATTTTTAACATCATTAAATACAATCATTTAATTGATTGTAATTCTTCGCTCTTATTGGTTTAAAAGCCTTAACAAAAATTTGTAAGTTTTTTTATTTTTCATCTACTACCTTTACATTGACATAAAAACATTTTATTAAATTAAAACTAAAGGACTGAAATGTATGCTAACTTGGAAAGATGTAATTAACTTTTCCGTTAAAGGAAACCCAACACCAGACAGCCGCTTAGAAAAAACAGAAACTGAATGGAGAGCACAATTAACTCCAGAGCAATTCAGGATTACTAGACAAAAAGGTACAGAACGCCCTCATAGTGGAGAACTATGCAGTATTTACGACGAAGGTCAATACAACTGTGTATGCTGTGACACGCCGTTATTTGATTCTACAATAAAATTTGATTCAAGTTCTGGTTGGCCAAGTTTTACACAGCCTATAAAAGAGAATGCTATCAAATACGAAAAAGATGTATCCTTTGGTATGGTGCGTGTAGAAGTTATGTGTAATACTTGCGATGCCCATTTGGGACATATTTTTCCTGATGGACCAGAACCAAGTGGATTGCGCTATTGTATCAATTCAGAATCTATGACTTTAGTTAAGGAGACTGCCTAATGACAACTAAAAATTTACAAATCGTCACAGTTGGTGGTGGTTGCTTTTGGTGTACAGAAGCGGTATTTCAAGAAGTAAAAGGTGTAGAAAATGTAATTTCTGGCTACACTGGTGGCAAAGCACCTGGAAGACCAACGTACAGAGAAGTCTGCTCTGGTTTAACCGGTGATGCCGAAGTTGTGCAAGTCACTTTTGATGCTAATGTAATCAGTTACGAAGATATCCTTGTTATTTTTATGACCACTCATGACCCAACGACATTAAATCGTCAAGGTGCAGACAGAGGCACTCAATATCGTTCGGTTATTTATTATCATAATGACAAGCAAAAAGAAATCGCAGAGATTGTAATTTCTGAATTGTCTAAACATTACGAAAATCCTATTGTAACAGAATTATCAGAAGCAGTAACGTTTTACGAAGCTGAAAAAGAACATCATGACTTTTACAAAAACAATCCTGAATTTGGGTATTGTGGTTTTGTAATAGACCCAAAATTGGCAAAACTTCGTAAATTACATTCGGACAAACTTAAAAAGTAATCCAATTAATTTAATGGAAACTAAAATTAAAATTTATGGCACCAAAAGGTGCCATAAAACAAAATACCATAAATCTTTTTTTGAAACTCGTAATATTAACTATGTGTTTTACGATGTCGAAGAAAATAATACTCATGCTAAAGAATTACGTAACTTGTACACTAATCGAAAACTTAATTTTCCAACCATAATTATTGGATCAAAAAAACTTAGAAACCCCTCAGAAAAAGACTTGAATAAGTGGCTTAGCAAATTTTTATGAATCTAAACATAATACACAAATTTATTAAGGAACTTCCTAGTGACCCAATTAAAACAAATACAAGGCGTCAGGTAAACGAGGCTTGTTTTAGTTATGTTACACCTAAGAAAACTTCTAATCCTAAATTGATTCATGTTGCAAAAGATTTTTCTGAAAATTTAGGTTTCACAAATGACGACTTAAAATCCAAACATTTTTTGAATATTCTGACTGGTAACAAAGTTTTAGAAAACACAAATCCTTACGCCATGTGTTATGGTGGTTATCAATTTGGACGATGGGCTGGACAATTAGGAGATGGTCGCGCTATTAATCTTTTTGATGTAGAACACAATAACAAGCAATGGACTATTCAACTTAAAGGTGCTGGAGAAACTCCTTACTCTCGTAGCGGAGATGGTTTGGCCGTATTACGATCTTCAATCCGAGAATATTTATGTAGTGAAGCCATGTACAATTTAGGTGTGCCAACAACACGAGTATTGTCCTTAGCACTTTCTGGTGATGAAGTCATGCGAGATATGTTGTATGATGGCAATCAGGCTTTCGAAAAAGGTGCTATAGTATCTCGAGTTTCTCCGTCATTCCTTCGTTTCGGAAATTTTGAAATCTTTTCTTCTCGTGGTGACCATAAAAATTTAAAAATCCTTGTTGATTATACCATAAAGCATCATTGTCCGCTTATAGGAAAACCATCTAAGGAAACATATATTGATTTTTTTGAAGAAGTGATGCAGCGTACATTAGATATGATTATCCATTG
>CAJQQC010000075.1 GCA_905480385.1 uncultured Winogradskyella sp. | reverse complement strand
GTTTTGGATGCAAAAGTGCTAGCGGTTGGCGTGTGATGTTTTCGTTTTTAGAGTAGCTATTATTTTTGTACCTTTTTTTTTAATAAAAGCTGGAAACACCAGTTATGGATTCATAATCCGTGTCATTTGCCAATGTTGCTGTGCACTGGTGTTTTCTTTCACTTATTTTCTACTTTCTCCTCATTTAGGTGTGGGTTTACCATTGGGAGTCAAAAGAGGGCGCTACCAGAAAAGATTTCTACGTGACCAAAATCTCCCGTGGCGGTCAGCAGACAAACACTGTGAAAAAAGAACCGATGGGGAAAATGGTTGAATGTGAGAAGATTAGTAGAAAACAAATATATAGGTTGAAAAGACTCATGCTTGCCTTGTTCGTTTTGGGAATACGGAAGAGTGATCAATAATCCCACCCCCTCTTAATAATTGATATCAGATTGTATCAATGCATTCATTGTTGAAAACGGCATATACTTTCAAACAGCGCCCTCTTTTGGAATCTGAGAGATTCTTGACCTATGGAGATGAAGATTAGGCCCTAAAATGACACATACATTTTTCAACCTATACAACTATTTTCAGTTGATGAAAACAATCAGAGATGAAATATGTATAAAGTATTTTCTAAAATTGTATTGTAAATAATATAGCCAGGTTGGATGATGTTCGTACTGAATTGAAAGTCTTCCTCCATACTCCAACCTCAAATCATAGAGTAAGGATCTCAAATTTACTGATTGGGGTTTCATTTCCTTCCTCAAATACCGGATACTATAATGTCATAATATAAAATAATACAAATCGTCGCTCCAGCTGTAAATTATGATAATACCAAAGTGCTGGTGGCAGGAATACTAATGAATACTTGAGCAGTAAGCATGAATGAACTTGGCTCGAGTCCAAATCAATTAACTTGCAACGTCATAGCTATAATTATTATACCCCGCCTTGCTACGTCACTCAAGCGGGTACACACATTCTCGTAGATTCTCGGACACACACGTGATTGGTTCTCCGAAAAGAGATGACAACAAACACATAACATTAGCTTCCGATCGGAAAGGCGGAATTTTCTGAACATTGACGGCGAACAAACCTTATCTAACGTTGGATTTCGGCATTAAAAGGTAGGTGAATGAAACTTCCATATGCAGAAGAAGGTTGTCTATCTTGCTGACAGAAAGTAATGATTATGGAATATTCAGGGTGGTTTATTCTAGTGGAAATATCAGTGTTTATAGTGGTTAAATTTAGCAAGAGGTTGTTTTCATTTTGTATACCCACGTGTGTACGTCCGGTCGTGTGTATCCCATGTTTTCACCGGTACCCGCACGATGAGTGCCGTGTGTGGGCGCGGTGTAAAACAAGACCGTCCGTGGGCGAGTTGTGTATTATTATTGTACACAATTTAATGTAGATCTTTTTGGTAATATTGTGGCATCCAATATGGCATCCAATATTGTTGTTATTTATCGTCGTCTAATAATAACCTGTCGAACATTTGTTTTCACCTTTTTCTACAACTTTAAATTGCTGCGACATTTCGGTATCCATCTCTAACTTAATATTTTCATAAGTTTCAGGTACATACAAACCCATGATAACAGCTTTTGGGCTTTCAGAAACAAAAGTATTTTGAGTAACAGCCATAAATAATCCTGAATCTACATCCATTTCTACTTTTTTGGACATTAACTCTTTAGTCCTATTCTCTTTTGCAGAATCCGTTTCTTGAGCATTAGACAACACACAAAATAGTACCGTAAAAACAACAAGTAGTTTTTTCATTTTTAATTATTTATGTTTTATCAAATATACGTTTTATGATTCTTCTCTTTTACTCAATTATATACCAACAAATTGTAAGTTAAATAAAATTGTATCTTTGCACGCTGAAAGTCAAAAGATTGATTTTCTGATAATTCCTCAGGGTGAGGATGTGTTACAAGGAGAATTTAGAATAAGTATGTCGATTCGCTTCTTATGTAACACTACATATACAATCGAATACTTAAAAAAGAATGAGCACATTCCAAGAACTCGGTCTAAACAAAGACCTACTGAATGCTATCACTGACATGGGTTTTGTAACTCCAAGTGATGTACAATTACAAGCAATACCACAATTATTAACAGAAGAGCGCGATTTAGTTGCACTAGCACAAACTGGTACAGGTAAAACTGCAGCATTTGGTTTCCCTATGCTTCAAAAAATTGACGTTGACAGTCGTACGACACAAGGCTTAATTCTATCTCCTACTCGTGAACTTTGTTTACAAATCACAAACGAGCTTAAACAATATGGTAAATACTGTAGAGGACTTAATGTAACTGCTATTTATGGTGGCGCAAGTATTACAGACCAAGCCAGACAAGTAAAGCGTGGGGCACAAATTATTGTTGCTACACCTGGTCGTATGAAAGATATGATTAGCCGTAAGTTGGTAGACATTTCTAAAATACAATACAGTGTTTTAGATGAAGCCGATGAGATGCTAAATATGGGCTTCTATGAAGACATTACGGACATCTTATCACACACTCCAGACGAAAAAAGCACTTGGTTATTCTCGGCTACAATGCCTAAAGAAGTTTCGAACATTGCAAAAAAATTCATGTATGATCCAATAGAAATTACTGTTGGTAATAAAAATGAAAGTACTAGCAACGTATCTCACGAGTACTATTTAGTAAACGCTCGAGATCGTTACCAAGCTTTAAAACGTTTAGCAGATGCACATCCAGATATCTTTTCTGTGATTTTTTGCCGTACAAAACGTGATACACAAAAAGTAGCCGAAAACTTAATTGAAAGCGGTTACAGTGCAGGTGCATTACACGGCGATTTAAGTCAAAATCAACGTGACTTGGTCATGAAATCATTTAGAAATAAGCAAATACAGATGCTGGTGGCTACAGATGTTGCAGCTCGCGGTATCGATGTCGATGATATTACACATGTCATTAACTACCAATTACCTGATGAGATAGAAACTTATACACACCGTTCTGGCCGAACAGGTCGTGCAGGTAAAACTGGAGTTTCTATGGTTATTGTCTCAAAAAGTGAATTACGTAAGATTAAAAGTATTGAGCGTATTATTAAAAAACAGTTCGAGAAGAAAGATATTCCTAGTGGAACAGAAATTACCGAAGTACAATTAATGTCACTTGCCAATAAAATCCATACTACAGAAACTGGCGATGAAATTGATAAATACTTAGAAAGTATAAATGAATTATTTGAGGATACATCAAAAGAAGATTTGATCAAAAAATTCTTTTCTGTAGAGTTTAACCGTTTCCATAACTACTACCAAAAATCAAAAGATTTAGGTGTTGTAGACTCTAGAGATAGTGGTGAAAGAAGAGTTTCTTCAAACGATACACGATATTTTATAAACGTTGGTCGTAAAGATGGTTTTGATTGGATGAAATTGAAAGATTTCTTAAAAGAAAAACTAGAATTAGGTCGTGATGATGTTTTTAAAGTAGATGTAAAAGAAAGCTTTTCATTCTTTAATACTGAAAAAGAAACGCAAGAAAAAGTATTGGCTTTCTTTACAGATTTTAAACATGAAGGTCGTTTTGTTAATGTCGAAGTTTCTGAAAATAAAGGCAGAAGCGGTGGCGGAAGGCGTCGTGATGGTGGCGGTAGCCGAAGAAGAGATGGCGGTGGCGGTGGCCGAAGACGCAGTGATGATAAACGTAGCGATAAACGTTATAGTGATAGAGGCGATAGAAGAAGTAGACGTTCTGAAGACTCTGGAAATAGAAGTGAAAGACGTAGTAGACGCTCTAACGATGATAAAGCTAGAGAAAGACGCTCAGAAAATTCAGGCTCTAACTTTTCTGGTTCAGACAGACCAAGACGCTCTCGCAGAAGAGATTAATATAAAAACTAAGCTCAGGACAAAATTCTGAGCTTTTTTATTTCTATCGTAATATATGACTGATAAGCTTGTTGTTAATATTACGTCAAATTGAATACTGTGATATAATAAACTGCGTTTTGTTTAGTATCTTTACAGAGCTAGAAAAAGTTATGAAACACTACTTGCTTCTTTTCATATATTTTGCATCCGTTTGTATTTATGGGCAAGACACTGATTATTCTAAAGAACCTACACGTGTGCAAGCCACAATTATCAGTAGCACAACAAAATTACCATTAGTTGATGCTAATATTGTAAACCTTAATCAAGTCATAGGAACAACTACAGATGATGATGGTGTTTTTAATATTAGAGCAAAAGTTAATGATACGCTACACTTATCTTACATTGGTTATAAGTCTATAAAAGTCCGTGTCACCAATGACTGGATAAAATTTGGAAATACAGAAATTGAAATGACTGATCTGGCGCTTGCGCTCGAAGAAGTTGTTGTTAATCAACTAAAACTTACGGGTTATTTAGAAGTTGATTTAAAGCAAATTCCAATTAGGTCAAATAATCGTTACAGAATATCAGGGATACCTAATCAGGGATATGAAGCTGGACAAACCAATGTCGTCAATAAAGTACTAGGTGCTATTTTTAATCCAGCGGATTTCCTCTATAAAATGTTTGGTAGAAAACCAAATCAAATGCGAAAGCTAAAGGAAATGAAAAAGGATGACGAAATTCGTAATCAGCTTTCAAAACGTTTTGACCGCGAAATGTTGACTGTATTGCTTCAAGTTGATAAATATGATTTAGATGAAATCGTTAATCAATGTAACTACTCCAGAGATTTTATAAGAACTGCAAATGATCTTCAATTACTAGATGCTATTAGCGAATGTTATGAGGAGTACAAAGTCTTAAACAGAAACGCTGATCGCAAGCGTAACAAAAGCAAAACTACTCCGTAAAGATCTTATAAATTAGAATGAAAACGTTCGACAATAGCATCGTAATCTTTGATGGTTTTTTTAATCCAATCAAAACGCTTTTCTATGACCTCTTCTTCCGTTAGTTGCCATTCAATATTAGATTTTCGTAATTGAGTTGTAATATACTGAAGAATTATTGCTGCAGAAACAGAAATATTTAAACTCTCTGTAAATCCAACCATAGGTATTTTTAAAAAACTATCTGCATGGGCTTTAACGTAATCAGATAGACCTTCTGTCTCACGACCAAAAAAGAAACATGCCTTTTTAGAAATATCAAAATCTATTAAATCACAATCTTTAGTATGTGGTGTCGTTGCCACAATTTGATAACCACTTTTTTTTAAATCATCGATGCATGCCTTTACGCTTCCATAACGTTTTAAATCAACCCACTTTTGCGCACCCATAGCGATTTCTCTATCAATAAGTTTTGAATTTGCTTCTTCAATAACATGTAATTCCTGGATTCCAAAAACATCACAAGAGCGCATTACTGCACTTGTGTTGTGCAATTGATACACATCTTCTGTAGCCACAGTAAAATGTTTAGTTCGCTGTTGCAAAACAGCTTCAAAACGTTTTAAACGATTCTCAGTTAGGTAATCTTTTAGATGTTCTAATAGTTTTAAATCATTCATATATCAAAAATATAAAAATTGATGATTGTAAAGATTCCCTATTTTTGATTTATCAAACGAGTATGTTTAAAATTTATCTTTGTTTGCTCATGATTAATTGAACAAAATGTGTCATTTAAAATAAAAACACATGAAAAAACATATCGTTGTGCTAACTGGTGCAGGCATTAGTGCCGAAAGTGGTGTAAAAACATTAGAGATCACGACGGTCATTGGAAAGGTCATGATGTGATGCAAGTTGCATCAATACAGGGATTTAGTAATAATCCAGAGCTGGTTTTAGATTTTTACAACCAACGTCGCAAACAGTTAAAGCAAGTCGAACCTAATGCAGCACATGTGGTTTTAGCTGAATTAGAAAAGAAGTATGAGGTTTCAATCGTCACACAAAATGTAGATGACCTTCACGAACGTGCTGGCAGCAAAAATGTACTACACCTTCATGGTGAGTTACGCAAAGTACGTAGCATAGGAAATCCAGCTGATATCAAAATTTGGACAGAAGATATTAAACTAGGTGATTTATGTGATCACGGTTATCAACTAAGACCTCATATTGTATGGTTTGGTGAAGATGTCCCTATGATTGAAAAAGCTGTAGCTATTTGCGAGACAGCAGATATTTTAATGATTATCGGTACAAGTATGCAAGTATATCCAGCGTCAAGTTTGATGAATTTTGTAAAAACGAGCATTCCTATTTACTATATTGATCCCAAACCAGCTAAAATCGATAATAAAAAATTGACCGTTATCGCTAAACCTGCTACAACGGGCTTAGTACAATTTCTTGAATTAATTAAAGATTAAATATACTAAGCACAGTACTAAAAATTAAACGACTCTAATCACTATCTGATAATTTAAAAAATTGATTTACAGGTTTGCCAAATATTGCGGATAGTTTTAATGCCAAGACTGTTGATGGTACATATCTGTTGGCTTCAATGGAATTAATAGTTTGTCGAGATACACCGATTTTTTCTGCTAAATCACCTTGAGTTAAACTTAAAATGGCGCGTTCTACTTTTATAGTGTTTTCCATTATCTATTTCGTTTTAAAAAATGATAAAACATCAGTTGTATCATAAGCATAAATAACAAAACTTGGAAATCTCCTAAGCTCTTAAAAGCCTCGCCGCCAGAATGTACTACATTAGACACACCATATTCTACGTAAGGCATGACCAAAGCATATATAACACCGACAATAAATGCTATAGCATAAGATTGGGCGCGCAAACTCATGGTCATCTCATCTTCTATTTTATCCTTTGAGACAGACATTATAAGCATCCCTACTAATAAAGTTTTCTGTAATAATAGTTTTAGCCATTCTGTATCACCACCATCCATAGCAAAAGCTCTAAAAAACATAATAGCAGTAGTTAAAACACAAATAACCAAACCAATACCTACAAACTGAGAAGGTAATCTAAAATTTATGACTTTATAAAGTCGTTTTCTCTCACAATCAACAAAACTATCTTTTTCCATAAGTGACAAATGTATTTTATATTAAGTAAAATTATTTTTACTATTAGACAAATATACTTTACATTTTATAATTATGCAAATGATATTGCTTAAAATTGTCTTTAAATATCTTAAATTAAATTAGTTATAGTCTGATATAAGTCATTTTAGAAACCAAACTTCAAAACTCAACTATTCTTTTCCTCTATCCACTTACTCATATATTTGGTACTTTGTAATGTATGGTGCATAAGTAGTTGTCCAGTAAAGTTATGTTTGCGGTAATGGTCTTTATTATCAGATAGGTCTGTTATCTTATTTTTAAAATTAGTTTTAAATGCAGCGCTATTAAAACGTTCATTTAAAGTTTTAAATCCAAGCTGTTGTTGGATTCCCCATAAGTTACTATTTTCATATAATGCAACTGCTTTTGTTGCAAAAGCATCTGGGTTATCTTCTATAAATCCATTGGCTTCTAGTCTACCAAAGAGTCCCTCAGCTGCTATTGTAGACATCACACTTGGTGTGCCATTTTGTATGGCATCGAAGAGTTTTCCTTTTAAACCTGCTCCATAACGTAAAGGTGCTAAGCATACTTTAGCTTTCTGCATCACTTCATTTACATCTTTGATATAGCCTTTAATTAAAAAACCATCTTTTTTGTCATTAAGTTGAGTTATTTTTTGAGACTCATAAGCACCATACACATGCATCTCTGCATTTGGTAGTCGGGTTTTTATTAATGGCCAAATAGTCTTTTTTAGATATTGTATCGCATCGAAATTTGGCGGATGTAGAAAATTACCAATGGTTATAAAATGCTCTCGAGATTCAAATGAAGGCAATACTGCTATCTCGCTCTTAATAATAGGCTCTATCAAAAAGGGCAAATAATATAATAAGCTAGCATCGATTTTAAACTGTTGGGTTAAGATTTCCTTCTCAACTTCAGAGATAATTAAACTCAAGTCACATCTGTACAAACTTGCTATTTCCCGTTTTGTGGTATTGTTTTGTAAATGGGAGATTGAGAATTCTTCAGCTGCTTTTAAAGCAAGTTCTCTACCCTTTCTAAGTCCATGAAAGTCTTCAGTATCTAATACTCTTAAAGTGTTGGGACATTGCTCAGTAACACGCCAACCAAATTGCTCTTCCGTCATAAAACGGTCAAAAAGCACAATGTCTGGATTCAGCTCTTTTACAAAGATATCAAAAGATGGATTATTTAATTCTATTATTTGTGTTTTTACACCTATAGAACTTAAGTCAAATGTTTTGTCGCTATGGTTTGCTGCAGTTACAAAAGTGATTTCAAAACCCTGCTCTATAAATAGGTTTATAAGTTGCAACATACGAATACCAGCAGCAGAACTGTTGGGTTCTGGCCATACAAAGCCTATAATTAGCAAGGTTTTACTAGACACAATCTTTACTGAGGTTCTTCTATTTGAAGTGCGTATTTAGTTCTTACTTGATTTGCCCAAGTTACAACAGCTTCAATTTGATCTGGTGATAAATCTGCGTCACCATGCGTCCAAGTATAGCTGGGTAGAGGCATTTCTTTTCCTCTAACTTCTTCGATTAACTCATCGAACTTATGGTCTTTTTTCTTTAATGAATAATCGTTCCATTTAGATACATCAAAATGTTTTTTCCCATCAATTATGTGATCATTTAACCAATAGTTAAGTGGTGTTATTGTATTATACCATGGATACTTTGTGTTATCACTATGGCAATCAAAACAAGCATTGGTTAGTATTGCTTTTACATCTTCTGGTGGATTAGTCTCTGCTAAAAATGCATCATTAGAAGTTAAGTCACCTACATTTTTTTCTGGTCCAAAAAATTGGGCCAATACAAATACAATTAATACTGATAAACCGAGTTTTTTAAGCAATTTTTTTGTCATGATATTTTGAGTAATTTAGAAGCTTTAAAAATAAGAAACGTTTTGACAAAAGACCAACTTTACAAAGAATTAAATTATGTAAATGCAACACGAATTTGTAGAGCAAAATATGCAAATCTTATTATAGAAAATCTTAATTTAATTACACCCTTATTAGAGATTCTTTTTTCTGATGATAAAAAAATATCACCTCGTGCTTCTTGGATTTTTGAGTTTGCTGTTAAAGACGATTTTACTATAATTTTTCCACACTTAGATAAGTTTATTAATAACCTTTCGACATTACAAATAGATTCAGCAAAAAGACCGTGTATGAAAATTATTGAAATACTTATTGAAAAGTATTACCATAAAAAAAATTCTGACATCATAAAACATCTTACAAAACAACACAAAGAAAAAATCACAGAAGTTTGTTTTGATTGGATGATGAGCGAAGAAAAAGTCGCTGTTAAAGCTTACAGTATGAATTCGCTCTATTTTTTAGGAACAGAGTTCGATTGGATTCATCCAGAATTAAAAACTATAATCGAACGTGATTATAGTTCACAAAGTGCCGGATTTAAGGCTAGGTCAAGACACATTTTAATTAAAATTAATGAATAATAGTAAAAATAAAATTTCATTAAATCTTCGGCTCCTTGTTTCTTACTTCTATTTCACTTTGCTATCTTTGATGCTTTCAAAATTCTGAATATACATGGCACTTTCATCACTGAATGCAATCTCTCCAATTGACGGTAGATACCGCTCTAAAGTCGAAGCACTGGGTAACTATTTTTCTGAAGAAGCACTTATTAAATATCGTGTTTTAGTAGAAGTGGAGTATTTTATTGCGCTTTGCGAAATCCCTTTACCGCAATTAGAATCTGTAAATGCATCTGTTTTTGAAGATTTAAGGGCTATTTACAGAAGGTTTTCTGCCGAAGATGCAACAGCTATAAAAGATATTGAAAAGGTCACAAACCATGATGTTAAAGCAGTTGAGTATTTTATTAAAGGTAAATTTGACGCTTTAGGATTATCCGATTTTAAAGAGTTTATACATTTTGGGTTAACGTCTCAGGATATTAATAACACAGCAATTCCTTTGAGTATTAAAGATGCTATGAATGACGTTTACGTTCCTGAATATTTTGTCTTACTAGAAAAAATAGAAGCACTTGCCGAAGACTGGAAAGAGATACCAATGCTTGCTAGGACACATGGTCAGCCAGCATCACCAACACGTTTAGGTAAAGAAATTTTGGTGTTTGCAGTCAGACTTAAAGAACAATTCAACTTACTTAACGACATTCCAAGTGCAGCAAAATTTGGTGGCGCAACAGGTAACTTTAACGCTCACAAAGTAGCTTATCCAAATATCGATTGGAAGGATTTTGGAACGCGTTTTGTTCAAGAAAAATTAGGATTACAGCACTCTTTTCCAACGACTCAAATTGAGCACTATGATCATATGGCTGCATTATTTGATGCATTGAAACGTATCAATACCATTATTATAGATATAGATAGAGACATCTGGACTTACGTTTCGATGGATTATTTTAAACAAAAAATTAAAAAAGGTGAAGTTGGAAGTTCTGCAATGCCACACAAGGTGAATCCTATAGATTTTGAAAATAGTGAAGGAAATCTTGGTGTTGCTAATGCAATTTTTGAGCATTTATCAGCAAAATTACCAATTTCGAGATTGCAACGTGATTTAACAGATAGTACCGTTTTACGGAATGCTGGTGTACCATTTGCACATACTATAATAGCATTTAAATCTACACATAAAGGTTTGGGTAAACTATTATTAAATGAAGCTAAATTTCAACAAGACCTAGAGAATAATTGGGCCGTTGTGGCTGAGGCTATTCAAACCATTTTGAGACGTGAAAATTACCCAAATCCATATGAAGCTTTAAAAGGTTTAACTAGAACTAACGAAGCTATTACGCAATCTTCAATTTCTAATTTTATTGATACTCTAGAAGTTTCAGATACTATAAAAGTTGAATTAAAATCGATTTCACCTAGTAATTACACAGGTATATGAAGTTTAAACTCCCATTTCCAATAAATAACAACACCATTGCCTTGAGCTTTGTCGCAATAACCACATTGTTATTTTTTATATCCGGAGCTTTAGGGGTATTAGATTACATCATTATTAAAATATTAATACTTGGCTTTACTTCTACTATTGCGATAATTGTGTCTGTTATATTATTTAAAAAAAGCTTAATAAAAAA
Source organism: uncultured Winogradskyella sp. (assembly GCA_905480385.1). GTDB lineage: Bacteria > Bacteroidota > Bacteroidia > Flavobacteriales > Flavobacteriaceae > Winogradskyella. The sequence continues at coordinate 20,616 of CAJQQC010000075.1, read as the reverse complement.
TCGTCTTGAGGAAAATCCTAAAGACGATTCTGATTAAAATTCTAATTAATAGAGGTCAGTCTATTTAAAAAAATCAGTGAAACCATTAATGTCCGTATCTTCAAAGTCTATTTTATCCATTACAGTACCAAGAGATACTAAATCATTTGCATTCATATCGTCTCCTAAAATTCTGGCTACCATAAAACCTTTATCATTCGCATTTCCTAGAATTATAAGTTCGTCGATGTTTTCAATATCTCCTAAAAACTTGACTAGAAACTTACCATCATTAGTATTACCTCCTCGCATCAAGTCTTCGTATTTAGGATTTTTGAGGATAGTTTTTACATTTTTAAGTTCAACTTTGTATGCATCAGCATTTTTATCATCTAATTTAAAAGCTATTACATTAAGCTTATTTATAGAATTATATGCTTTTTCCTGTTGCTCTGAAAGTTCTACTTTATCTAAATCGATAAAACTCGTTGGAATATCGAAAGTCGTAAATCCAGGTTTAAGCTCGTTATCTACATAATAGGTTTGCAACGTTGGCCCATTGTTACAACTTATAAAAGAAGTAACAATTAGGGCTAACATTATAAGTTTTTTGATTGATTGAAATTTCATGATGATTCGTATTAGTTTTTCTTGTTAGCTTTCTTAAGCTGTTCGCCACCTGGCATATTCATTTGATTTGTCAACTTTGAGATTTGTCTTAAATCGATATCTCCAGTTAATGATAATACGACTGTTTCGATTTCTCTTTTCTTTCCATTAATTTCAATATCTTGTTCTTTGGTCATTTCTTTAAGACCGTTTACAAACATTAAAAGCTCTTTTACATGGTTTTCATCTTTACCTTCTTTAATATAAAAGAATACGTTTTGGTCACCATCTTTGATACGCATTAATTCCTCAAGATCAGACTTTTTTAAATAAGACTTTACTGTAGCGTTCATATCTGCTGATATTTTTTCGTCTCCAGTCGTAAATACTTTAAAGCCTGTTATATTTTTAGCCATATTTACAAATTCTTGTGCTTCTGGGTCATCTAAATCAATACCCATTGTAGCTAGCATCTTAAACATCTTTTGGTTTACTACAACCGATGTTACACCATCTACATCCTCGAATTTGTCGAATATACCTTGACCAAATGAAAATGACGATGTCAATACAAAAGCTACTATTAAAATTAAATTTTTACTCATCATACTTATTTTATTATTTCTGTTTACGTGAATCTTCGGTTTCATGATTTCTGTTTTTTTTTGTTATTGTTTATTATTTTAAAAATTTGTTTGTTGTTTTTCCGAATTCCTTAATAAAATTGGCTTTGTACATACCAGCATTAAAATTATTTGAGGCCATTTCTAAAACGTTAAGACTCGATGCACCTTCGTTAAAATTTGAAGACATAAAAGCTAAAGCATTTTTAGTTTTGTTATACATTTCAATTTCCTCTTCAGAATACTTAGAGCTATTCCACATTTGTGGCAGCATAATACCGAGCATAATTACCGCTGCCGCTGCGACCGAAATCCATTGATAGAAATTTGATTTCTTTTTAGTGTTTAATGGAACGTCTTTGGTAAACGCTTCTTGCTGCGTATATGCAAAATAGACAAACAAAGATTTGTAAGACTCTAAATGAGGTGCTACATCATTACTGGCAAAGTAAGCTCTTAATTGTGCTTCTTCTTGCAGTGTTGTTTCTGCGTTGTCGTACTTTTCTAATAATTTTTCGATACTATTTAATACCATAACTATGTGTCTTAATTAATTGTTCTCTTATAGTTTTTCTTGCTCTTGATAAGGCTACACGAATCGCTGTTTCATTCATGTCTAACATTTTAGAAATCTCAGCAAATTCGTACTGCTCTATATCTCTAAGCTGAACTATAATTTGTTGTTGTTCTGGTAGTGTTTCTATAATGCTTGAGACCCAGTCAACACTATCTCTTGCTTCTACTTGTTTTTGTAACGACGAGTGACTTTTATCTTGATAGTTACTGTGCACTATCTTTAAATTCTGTGCTTGTTTAGACTTTAAACGGTCTAGACAAAAGTTCTTTGTCATGGTCATAGAAAATGCTTCTACATTTTTGTAGTCACTGATTTTCTGTTTGTTATTCCATAATTTCAAAAGTATTTCCTGCGTCGCATCTTCGGCTTCTTCTCGAGAAACCAGTAATCGTTTTGCTAGACGAAACACTTTATCCTTAAATGGCATCACTAAGATTACAAAATCTGCCTGTGTCATTACTTAGATTGATTGGTTGAAAAACAATTTTTTCTTGCTTTCATAATTACGACGAGGTATAACAAGTTTTGTTACAGTTGTATAAAAACAAAATTCAATTCATTGATTTTCAGATTTTTATAATTAAATTAATTTTTATAAAACTCAATATAAAAAAAGCCTTAGTCGTATTTTCTTTTAATTCTACAATATTGTGAGTAAATTTAGGGTTTTACAACTTAAACCTATACTATTATAGTAAAGCCAAAGAAAAATGAAAAAATTTAGATTAGTAATGCTTACTGCATTGATTACCTTTTCAGTTACAAGTTGTTTTGAAGACAGAGATGATAATCTAGTTTTTACTAATGACGTAAAAGACTTTATTTGGAAAGGAATGAACGAGTTTTATATATTCGGAAATGATTTACCAGACTTAAGAAATGATAGATTTGGTATTAATGGTGAAGACAACAGATATGATTCTACTCCTGAATATCTAAATTATTTATCTGGGTTTTCATCACCAGAAACCATTTTTGATGCATTAGTATTTGATGCAGGTAATACAGATAGATTTAGTATACTATTTCCTGATTTATTTGAAGCATTAGAATTATTTAACGGAACAACAGAAACTAATGGTTTAAGATTTTCGGCATTCCCTGTACCAGGAAGTTCTGACGAAGTATATGCTATTGTAAGGCTAGTTTTAAATGGTAGTTCAGGAGATTTAGCAGGAATAGAACGTAATATGTTTATAACTGGTGTTGATGGAATCACGCTAACAACTACAAATTTTTCAGATTTGTTAACTCAAGATATTGCAACTTTTAATTTTGCAGACTATAATAATAATAATACGAATACTTTTGATGACGATATATTAACTCCAAACGGTCAAAGTATAACAGTATCTAAAGAAATATTTACCGATAATCCTGTTCATCGCGTTGATGTCATAGTTGAAGATAACGAGACTATAGGCTATCTAATGTATAACAGCTTTAGAGGTAATTTTGAAACAGAATTAAATCAGGCTTTTGCCACTTTTCAAGCTGCCAACATAGAACACCTAGTATTAGATTTAAGATATAATGGCGGTGGTAGTATTTTAACTGCAACACGTCTGGCAAACATGATTACTGGGCAATTTAATGGACAACCTTATGCAAAAAATATTAATGGTCCTAATCGTCAAGATGAGAATACTACTTTCAATTTTATAGATACTATTGATGGTGGTGCGGCAACAAATAGTCTTGGTCTAGATAAGGTTTATGTGTTAACAACTAATAGCTCAGCTTCTGCAAGCGAGCTCACCATTAATAGCTTGAGACCTTACATAGAAGTTGTGCAAATTGGTACAAATACATCAGGAAAAACAACATCTAACAGATTAGTATTTGATTCCCCAGATTTTGGAACATCTCAAGTAACTACTGCACATACATATGCACTTTTTCCATTGACTGGTAATGTGTCAAATGTAGATGATTTATTAGTACCAACTACAGGATTGGGTCCAAATATATTATTTGAAGAATCTCGGACAAACTTTGGAACACTTGGTGACCCAGAAGAGCCTCTATTAGAAAGAGCTATTGCTGATATTACTGGATCAGGAAGATTTATAAATAATGCCACTCATTCTGGTTTTGAAGAACTCAAATCTAAAAAGTTGAAGAAACCATTGGATGGTTATATGTATTTTAAATAAAAGAAAAAGCCACCTCAATTTAAGTGGCTTTTTTTAATTATAAAATCTTCTAAAACTTAAGGTTAAATCCTAAGCTTGCATTTCGTCCTTGTGTTGTAAAACCTAAAATCTCTGAATAATCTTCGTTAAATAAGTTATTTACTGTTACAAATACTTTTAATTTATTATTCTCTAATAACTTATGACTAAAGTATAAATTGATAAGGGAATAGGCTTCTAAATCTACGTTTGTAAACGTTGCAAAATCTGTATCCATTCTTTTTCCAACATATTGTGCATCTAAAGATGCAAAAGTTCTTGGAGAAAAGTCATAGTCTAAACTAGCATTTGCGCGGTGCTTTGGTAAACGAATACGTGTACCATCTTTTAATTCTGTAAATGTATAATTAGCAGAAATCGATAAGTCTTTAACTAAGTCTATTTCTGTTTCTAATTCAAAACCTTGAACAGTAGCATCCGTAGCAGCATTCTCATATCCAACAGCACCAAAAATGATGGTATTATCCTCATCTCTATTAAAATATACACCGCTGATTCTAAAACCATTTTTGGTGTTGTATTCCAAACCACCTTCAATAGTTAAGTTCTCTTCTGGCTCTAAATTGGGATTGGGTCCAAAAAAACCAAATAATTGTGACAAGTTGGGTGCTATAAATGATGTTGCATACGACCCAAAAACTTTTGCATAACCTTCGTTAACATCAATTTTATATGATGGGTTTAGGTTATATACAAACTGAGAGCCATATTCGCTATGGTTATTTAATCGTCCACCAACATTGACTGTCAAACCTAAATCGGTAACAAAAACGACATTAGCGTATGGGTCTGTTGTTGTAAAACTTTCTTCAGCTGTAAACAAACTTTTATAGTCACCATAGTTAAGGCCAACAATGGTGAAAATGTTATCATTAAAAGTATATTTATTAAAAGCATCTAAGACAAAACTTTCAGCCTCGTTTACTGAGCCAAAAGCAGAAATTGTTTCTCTTTCAATATCCGTATAAGCAGCATTGATTTGAATACTACCATTCTTGTAGAGAAATTTTGGAGCTATACCAACACGTTTTTGTTTGGATAAAAACTCGTCATTTGTATCTGCAAACGTAAAATTTGGTGGTGGAAAACCATCGATATCTGTTTTAAATCTATTTGTGCTTCCAAAAGCTGTTAGACTAAATTTATCTAAAAACTGGTAACCCAATTTCAAATTCACATTGTATCTAGAAAATGGGTCCGCTTCTGAATTAGGAGACTCTGCTGCTGATAAGCCTTCAGCAAATTGATTACCAAAACTAGCAACATAGTTAAAGTCATTTAAAGTTCCGTTTACGGTTACATTGTTAGTAAAACGTTCTGCTCTGTAATCGTTTATATCTTGAGATTGATTTGTGCCAACAACAGAGATAAAACTTGCAGATATAGCCTTTATTGAAGACTTCTTAGTTGTAATATTTATTACTGCCGTAGCAGCAGAGTTACCATATAGGGTACTCGACCCACCTTTTACTATTTCAATAGTTTCTATTGTATTAAGATCTAATAAACGTAAATCAAATTCATTGTTAACTAATGATGGGTCATTAACCTGTATTCCATCAATTAAAACTAATACTTGCCTATTGTTTCCGCCACGAACAAAATAACCTAGGTTTTGTCCAGCTACACTTCGCGTTCCATTAATTTCGAAACCACTTTTACTATTAATCAATTGCGCTAAAGTGCGTCCTTGATTGTTTTCAATCTCTTTACGTGTGATTTTAACAACTGTTTTACCAGAGTTTTCACGTTTAATTGCGAATCTTGTGTCAGTAATAACGACTTCTTCTAATTTTTCGACTTTGGTTGAATCTTGCGTTTGTGCAAATCCAACACTGAGCATGCCAAAAGAAAGCATACCTAGCCACTTCAATTTTTTCATTTAAAATTTAATTGCTCGAGAACATACAGCTAACCATACGTAAACTTTTATCCCGAAAGTTTTACTTATTTGTTGAAATTGGCAGGTCTCCTGACTTGCGTCTTGTTGTTTGTCTTCCCATTTCTAAAATTTAAAACAGTGACTTTGAAGGTAACAACAAGCCTTTTAGCTTACAGTTGCGGGAACAGTTCTGGATTTACACCAGATTCCCTTTTAATTGAAACATAAAAAATTTACGAATCAAACCAGATTTCAGCGTAAAACTAAACAATTACATTAATGTATTCCGTAAAAAGTCTAAATAATATTACTTTTGAAAGAAAACTATCCTTTTTGAAATTCTATAAATACATACTTTTATTTTTATTTGTTACTGCTTGTAAAAATGATAAGAAGGAAGAAATACTTCCAAATCCCGAAGCAAAACAGCTTAAACTTAAATATGCTGAAGGTTTTTCGGTTACGGAATATGAAGGATATAAAGTTCTAACCATTTCTAAACCATGGCCAAAAGCAAAAAAACAGTATAAATATTTATTAGCCTCTTCTGAGCAGTTGGCAAAAATGACATTCTCTGCAGATGTTTATGAAAGCATCATTACAAATAATCTTGAAAGAATAGTTGTCACATCCACAACAAACATTCCTTCACTAGAGCTTTTAGATGAAGAAAAAAGTTTGGTAGGCTTTCCTGGTACAAATTACATTTCCTCAGAAAAGACAAGAGCTTTGATTAATAAAGGAGCTATTAGAGAATTAGGGAAAAATGATGGTATAAATACCGAAGTTTTGTTAGAAATTAACCCTGATGTAGTTGTTGGGTTTGGTATTGATGGCATCAATAAAACCTTTGAGACCATCAAAAGAGGAAATATTCCAGTGATTTATAATGGTGATTGGGTAGAATCTTCAGCATTAGCTAAAGCAGAATGGATAAAATTTTTTGGAGTACTTTTCAATAAAGAAAGAGAAGCTGATTCTATATTTAATACTATTGAAAAAAACTACCTCGAAGCCAAAACGATTGCAAAAAAAGTAAAAAACAAACCTACTATATTAAGTGGTGCTATGACAAAAGATGTATGGCATTTGCCAAATGGCAATAGTCCAGAAGCGCAATTCTTAAAAGATGCGAATGTTGATTATTTATGGAGAGACACTTCTGGTAATGCAAGTTTATATCTAAGTTTTGAAACGGTTTTAGATAAAGCAAAAGGTGCCGATATTTGGCTAAGTCCATCTTACTATATAAGTTTAAATCAATTAGAAAAAGCCAATCCGCTTTACAATAATTTTAAAGCTTTTAAAAATCAATCGGTTTATAGTTTTTCGAATACCACAGGAAAAACTGGTGGTGTTTTGTATTATGAATTAGGAACTGCAAGACCAGATTTAGTTTTAAAAGATATTATCAAAATTTGTCATCCAGAGCTATTAGAATCATACACGCCATATTTTTTCAAACCACTTGAATAATAATCAAACATATCGATTTCAATTTCTAATGCTAATACTAGTATTAGTCATTTCCTTTTTTGTAAATATTAGTTTTGGGTCAGTGAATATTCCCTTCAGGAGTATTTTCTCAAGCCTTTTTGGTAGAATCGAGAATTCTACTTGGGAAGTTATCATAACAGATTTTAGACTTCCGAAGGCGATTACTGCAATTTTAGTAGGTTCTGGTTTGGGTATTTCTGGGTTACTAATGCAGACCTTATTTAGGAATCCTTTAGCCGGTCCTTTTGTTTTAGGTATAAGCTCTGGAGCTAGTTTAGGGGTAGCATTAGTTATTTTAGGCTCTGGGTTATTTGGAGGTGCTTTTGCCGCATCATTAACGACAAAATGGAGTATTGTTATTGCAGCAAGTTTGGGTAGTTTTTTAGTTTTATTAGCAGTTTTAGCTGTCTCAAGTAAAGTTAGAGATACAATGGCCATCCTAATTATTGGATTAATGTTTGGTAGTATCACAGCTGCTGTAGTTAGCGTACTCTCCTACTTTAGTTCTGCAGAACAATTACAACAGTACATCTTTTGGGGTTTTGGTAGCTTAAGTAATCTATCTTGGAATGAGTTACTTATTTTTTTAGGAATATATTTAATCGGTTTGTTATTGAGTATCTTATCTATCAAAGGCTTAAACAGTCTTTTGTTAGGTGATAATTACGCTAAGAGTTTAGGCCTTAACCTAAAACAAAACAGACTTATTATTATAATTGCTACAAGCCTAATCGCAGGAACTATAACTGCATTTGCAGGACCGATTGCATTTATAGGTTTGGCAATACCACATTTAACCCGTCAAATTTTTACAACTTCAAATCATAAAATTTTATTACCAGCAGTTTGTTTATTTGGTGCTATTGTTATGCTTGTTTGCGACAGTATTGCACAAATTCCTGGTAGTGATTATACCCTACCAATTAATGCTATTACTGCTTTAGTTGGTGCACCAGTTGTAATTTGGTTATTGTTAAGACAACGAAAAATGATATTTTAACGTGAGCAAAGAGACAAAAAATATCATCCTTAACACCGAAAATCTTTCTGTTGGCTATAAAACCAAAAAGAAAGATATAGTTGTAGCTTCTAATATAAATTTTGAATTAGAACAAGGACAACTTATAGGTCTAGTTGGTGCTAATGGCATTGGAAAATCTACTTTACTTAGGACTTTAATAAAAGTACAACCTAGTCTGACCGGAAGTATTTTTCTGAATAAAAAAAATTTAAAAGAAACTTCAACCATAGATTTAGCAAAACAACTAAGTATTGTTTTGACGGAACAATTAACCTCAAAAAACTTATCAGTCATCGATCTAGTTGCATTAGGCCGACATCCATATACAAATTGGATTGGTAATCTCACAGAAGAAGACAGGCAAAAGGTAGATGAAGCGATTAGCTTAGTAAATATCTCAGAATTAAAAGATAAAAGATGTTACGAACTCAGTGATGGTCAACTCCAAAAAGTGATGATATCACGTGCCTTAGCTCAAGATACAGACATCATAGTTTTGGACGAACCTACAACACATTTAGATATGTATCATAAGGCATATATTCTAAAACTACTTCAGAAATTAACTAAAGAAACTGGTAAAACCATTTTATTTTCTTCTCACGAGATAGATTTGGCGATTCAACTTTGTGACACGATGATTGTTATGACAAATGATAACATTATCTGTGACCAACCGTGTAATCTTATAGAAAAAGGTGTATTTAATTCACTATTCCCAAAAGATATGATAGCCTTTGACACAAAAACGGGAAGCTTTAAGATTACTAAGTAATTCTTCTTTATTAGTATAATAAGTAAGAATCTGTTGAAAACTAAAGATTCTTCGTTTCGCTCTGAATGACAAAAAATTTATCTTTGATGAAACTCATATTAAAAAAATGAACGACACGCTTATTCTTCTCATTACCATTTTAGTTTCTGCTGGAATTGGTGCCTTTATTGGACTTAAATTCTCCCAACTTAAAAGTAACAGTGAACGCAGTACCTTGGAAGAAAGACAACTTCAGCTTAATAACGCCATCAATGATTTAAAACAGAATATAGAAAAGACCGAATCAGAACGAGAAGAAATTCGTCGTGAAAAGGATTTTCTAAACACCGAATTGTCTCGCCGCAATACTGAGTTTGAAAATTTACAGCAACAAAATTTAAAACGTGATGAAAAGCTTGATAAACAGCAAGAACAACTTCGAAAAGATTTTGAGTTAATGGCTTCTAAAATACTAGAAGAAAAGTCAGAGAAATTTACCAATCAGAATAAAGAGAATATCAAAAACATTCTTAATCCATTAGAAGAAAAGATAAAGACTTTTGAAAAAAAAGTAGAAGACTCTCAGAAAGAAAGTATTAGCATGCACTCTGCTCTTAAAGAACAATTATTAGGATTAAAAGATCTCAACCAGCAAATGGCTAAGGAAGCAACTAATCTAACAAAAGCATTAAAAGGTGATAGTAAAACTCAAGGAAATTGGGGCGAATTGGTTTTAGAACGTGTATTAGAAAAATCAGGACTAGAAAAAGACCGTGAATATTTTGTTCAGCAAAATTTTCAACGTGAAGATGGCTCACGTGTAATGCCAGACGTTGTATTACATCTACCAGATTCTAAAAAAATGATTATTGACTCAAAGGTATCCTTAACCGATTATGAGCGTATGGTAAATGCCGATGATGAGGAAAGAGCTATTTATCTAAAATCTCATGTTAGTTCCATAAAAAAACACGTAGATCAACTATCAGCCAAAAATTATCAAGATTTATACGATATAGAATCGCCTGATTTTGTTCTTATGTTTATACCTATTGAACCTGCTTTTGCTGTAGCTATAAATGAAGACAACACACTTTACAACAAAGCTTTTGAGCAAAATATTGTTATTGTGACACCATCTACATTACTAGCTACCTTGCGCACCATCGACTCTATGTGGAATAATGAAAAACAACAGCAAAATGCCATTGAGATTGCACGACAAGCAGGCGCACTTTATGATAAATTTGAAGGTCTAGTAACAGACCTTACTGGTGTTGGTAAAAAGATTGATGCTGCCAAAAACGACTACTCTTCTGCAATGAACAAATTGGTTGAAGGTAAAGGCAACCTTATCTCTCGTGTTGAAAATATTAAGAAAATGGGGGCTAAGGCGAAAAAATCACTTCCTGAAAACATTATTAAAAGAGCTGAAGAAGATTTTGAGTAATCGTGTCCTAAATACACTTCACAAATGGGTGCTTAGACTATACTATATCCGTATTCTGATTATTGGAATTGCTCTTATAAGTTTCTCTATCATTTTTATTTTTACAGATTATAACCCTTCTGAAAAAGAAGGCTTCAATATTTTCTTAGCAGTAATATGTGGCCTTCTTGGTATTATTCTTCTTTTGATAGGACTTTTTAAAACTGCAGAAACAGAGTATGGCATCAAAAGAGACTGGCATAAAGAAGATGATTGATTAAATCTTATTAACGGCATGTTTGAAACTATTTCTAAAAGCAGTATAACTACTAAAAAATATTTACTCAATAAAGAACTTTATTCATAGAATATATATCCAATATTAAAGGTTTCATGTTAAAATTAAATTTGAATCCAACTAGTTCAGTAATTTTTAAGATATTTAAATATCTGAAAATCATAAATGTATGAAAAAGAAGATTTTAATAATTTCTCTACTAGCTATTACAATTATTGCATACTTTGGCTACAACTACATATATCAAGACCATAGAAATATCAGTAAAGAGGATGCTGACTACACTATAAATGCTTCAGAATTTATTACTGAGTTTGTAAGTGACTCTGAAATAGCTCAAACCAAATATCTAAATAAAACCATTGTCATAAACGGTAATATTACAGCTCAAACTAATAAAAGTATTACACTTAACAACATCATTTTTTGTAGCTTACTTGAAATAAATAAGATAAGTAAGGATAGTGTAGTTACAATGAAAGGTCGTTTTATAGGATACGACGATTTATTAGAAGAAATAAAACTAGATCAATGTTCTCTAACTAAAACTAATCAATGAAAAAATCAATTACTTTATTGCTACTGCTAATGATTGCATTACCTCTTTTTGCGCAAGATGACTTACTTGATGAGATAGACCAAGATTCTCCAGAAGATAATTATGCAACCGCAACGTTCAAAGGCTTAAAAATTGTAAATTTTGAATCTACAAAACTTACAGCAAGAAAAGAATTTACTCTGGTTGTTGCTCATCGTTTTGGAACAATTAAAAATGGATTTGAAAGCTTCTTTGGTCTTGACGATGCTGTAACAAGATTGAATTTTATTTACGGTGTAAATGATTGGCTTAACGTAAGTGTATCTCGGAGTTCTTTTCAAAAAATTTATGAAGGTGCCATAAAATACCGATTGGTAAAACAAAAAAAAGGAGGTTCTCCATTTACAATTGTTGGCTATAATTCTCTTTTAATCAATTCGGCTTTAGATGAATCTAACTTACCAAAATTAAAATTCGAAAACCGTTTAGGTTATGCTACACAATTATTAATTGCAAGAAAGTTTAATAAAAATCTATCACTTCAGCTAGCTCCAACGGTCTTTCACGATAATTATGTTGCGGACAATACGCAAGACAATACACAATATGCTATTGGATTTGGCGGTAGGCATAAACTAACAAAAAGATGGTCCGTAAATGTAGACTATGGATGGCATCTTAACCGCACTAGTGCGTCTCCATTTAAAAATCCACTATCTATTGGTTTTGATTTAGAAACAGGCGGACATGTGTTTCAAATGCATTTTACAAATGCACAAGGCATGAATACCAATACCTTTTTAGGTCAAGGTACTGGAGATTGGGGAGACGGAGATATATTTTTTGGATTTAACTTAAGTCGTGTATTTTAAATAAAATAAAGATGAAGACGTATAACAAATATATAATAGGACTATTTACATTGATATTAGCTTATAATTGTACCAATACTAGCGAAGAAGACTTAATTGATAATACACCACCTCCAGAGTTGGTAAACTTTGAGGAAGACATAAAGGTCATTTTTGAAAATAATTGTTGGATGTGTCACGGTACGACGCCTCAGTTTGGTGCACAGACCTCATTAGTCTTTTATAACGAAGTTGTTTTTGGTATTGAAAACAATAATGTCATAGAAAGAATTTCCGCTCAACCTGGTGAAGCTGGTGCGATGCCACTAACTGGCGTTAGGTTGCCTCAAAATCTAATTGATTTAATTATACTTTGGAAAGAAGAAGGCTTTTTAGAAAGCGAATAATGGTACAATACTTGTAATTTATATTCTAAATCTAAACTTATGAAACATTTATTTTCTGCTTTATGTTTGCTTTTAATGATTAGTGTAACTGCACAAGAGAAGTTCCTCACTAAAACTGGTACAGTAATTTTTGAAGCTTCGATGCCTTCTTTTGAAGAGGTCAAAGCTACTAATAAGAATACAACAGCTATTATTAACACCAAAAATGGAGAATTTGCTGCATTAGTTTTAGTTAAAGGCTTTAGGTTTAAAAATGCGTTAATGGAAGAGCATTTTAATGAGAACTATGCTGAATCTGATGACTATCCAAAAGCCACTTTTAAAGGTAAAATTTCTGATTTCTCAATAGATGACTTAAATGGTACTAGCCAAGAAAAAAGATATAATGGGTCTTTGACTTTTCATGGTAAGACGAAGTCTTTAAACAATAAAACTTTATCAATCACCAAAAGTACAGATGGTAGTTTAAAAATTACTGGAAGCTTAAAAGTTAATGTCGCTGACTATGATATAGAAATACCAAAAATAGTAAGCAATAAACTATCGCGCGAAGTTGACGTTATCTTTGAGTTTATATTAAACAAAAAATGAGTGTCAATATGGATTTAACAAAAAAGACCATATGACTAGATGGTCTTTTTAGATTGGTATAACACTATAATTATTGCTTTATAAAGCGCTTTGTTTGTGTAGATTGGTCACTAGATAATTTGACTAAATAAACACCGCTTCTCCAATTGGTAACATCAATAGATGTATCGTCACTAGTTAACTGACCTCTATATATTTGCTTACCTAAAACATCAAAAACTTCAAGGTTATAATCTCTACTTGCATCGTATAAAATTCCAATATTAAAATCTCTTTTAGCAGGATTAGGAGAAATTATAAATCTTGCTAGATTTAATTGAAAATCTTCATTGCTTAGAACAGTATTAGCGACAGCTCCTCCACGGGCATTATGGAAATTAAAATCAGCATTACCACCTCTAGCCCAGATTACCGTAAAAGAACTCATTGAATCAGGAAAAACAAAATCATTTGAATCTCCTGTATTTCTCGCTCTATTGGCTACTACCGTTCGAGAGCTACCTGAAGTAGTATCTAAAGTTATATTCCAATTATTTTGTGTGGCGTCTAATGATGGCTGTGCATTAGAACCAACATGTTGACGATCTGTCATACTCCCATTGGCATAAAAAATAACATCATCTCCACCAAATTGTCCCATACCACCGCCACCACCATATGCGTCATTTGTAGGAGAAACAGCCAAACCAACATTATCAGGACCAATCATAGTTACAGTGACAGTTGTAGAAGTAATATCGAACTTTACAGTAAAATTTCCTGGAATTAAATCTATAGTATTAGTGGTCCATGTTTGGGAAAACCCAAAAATTGCAGTAAATAAAAAGATTAAAAGAGTAATTTTTTTCATCATATTAAGATTTTTGGAGCTTTAATATTTCATTTAATTTTTCGTCATTATGACTAATAGCATAATCCATTGCTGATTTATTAACATTATTCTTGATATTAAAATCAGCTTTAGCATTTACTAATTTTTCAACAATTTTATAATTCTTAAAAAGTACAGCATAATGTGCTGCGGTTACACCTTGATTGTCAGTTATATCAGGATTTGCATCATGATTTAATAATATCTCTACAATATTATCATAACCTTTTACGGCTGCAGCCATTAATGGTGAGCCATATGACGTTTTATTGTTTAAACTCTTGACTTTATCGACTAAAAAATTGACAATATCCTCATGACCATAATAGCATGAAAGTACTAGAGCAGAGTAACCATTATCTTCTTCGGCGTTTACAATATTTGGATTTATATTATATAATCTTTCTATTACATCTAAATCACCTTGCCTACATGCATCAAAAATATTTTGTTGAGCTATTAACAAAGTAGTAATAGAAAAAAACAGTAAAAATAAATATCCTTTCTTATTCAAAATCAATTAATTATACACTAATTTATAAAAAATATCTTAAAGATGAGCATTTTATCGGTTAATTATACATTTTGTCGGAATCAAAACTTATTTACTTAAGTACATCTTACGTCTTGAGTACAAGTCATAGAACTCATCATCCTTTAAACTATCAATAAATAATATACTTTCACCAGTACTTTTCATTTCTGGACCAAGTTTCTTGTTTACATTAGGAAACTTATTAAAAGAAAATACTGGCTGTTTGATAGCGTATCCTTCTAATTGTGGATTAAAATCAAAATCTGTAACCTTCCTTTCACCCAACATGACTTTAGTCGCATAGTTTACATAAGGTTCTTTGTATGCTTTTGCAATGAATGGAACTGTACGAGAAGCTCTTGGATTAGCTTCAATGATATATACCGTATCATCTTTTATAGCAAACTGGATATTAATTAAACCAACTGTATTTAATGCTCTAGCAATGGTATGTGTATGATCTATAATTTGCTGTTTTACTAAATCTCCCAAGTTAAATGCTGGTAACAATGCATTACTATCGCCTGAGTGAATTCCACATGGTTCGATATGCTCCATTATACCAATGATATAAACGTTACCATCTGCATCACAAATAGCATCTGCTTCTGCTTCTATAGCACCATCTAGATAATGGTCTAATAGTAACTTGTTACCCGGAATAGATTTTAGCAAATCTATAACATGAGCCTCAAGCTCATCTTTATTAATTACAATCTTCATGCCTTGTCCGCCAAGTACGTAAGACGGTCTGACTAGAATTGGAAAGTCTAAAACTTCTGCAATAGCTAAGGCTTCGTCAGCAGTTTCTGCCACATCAAATTCTGGGTAAGGAATGCTATTTTCTTTTAAAATAGTTGAAAAACTACCTCTATCTTCAGCTAAGTCTAAGGCTTTAAAACTGGTTCCCATTATTTTAACTCCCCATTTTTCTAGCTTTTCGGCTAATTTCAAAGCAGTTTGCCCACCAAGTTGTACAATGACACCTTCTGGTTTTTCATGTTGAATAATATCGTAGATATGTTCCCAAAAAACAGGCTCAAAATATAACTTATCTGCAATATCAAAATCTGTTGAAACTGTTTCAGGGTTACAGTTAATCATTATAGTTTCATAGCCACATTCTGCTGCAGCTAAAACACCATGCACACAACAATAATCAAACTCAATACCTTGACCAATTCTATTAGGTCCAGAACCTAAAACTATGATTTTCTTTTTATCTGTTACTACACTTTCATTGCCAACGGTTACAGTTCCATCAGCCAATTCCATTTCACTTTCAAACGTTGAGTAGTAATATGGTGTCATCGCTTTAAATTCTGCAGCACAAGTATCAACAAGTTTATAAACTCTATTAATTTTTAACTCTTTTCTTTTATTGTAAACTTGACTCTCTAAACAGCCCAACATATGTGCTATTTGACGGTCACCATATCCTTTTTGTTTTGCCTCCAAAAGTAAATCTCTGTCAATAGTTTCAATTTTATAAGTAGAAATCTCTTTTTCAATCTGGAATAACTCTTCATATTGCTTTAAAAACCACATATCAATTTTTGTGATATCATGAATTCTACTCAATGGAATTCCCATTGCAATAGCATCATATATTACAAATACACGATCCCAACTTGCATATGTCAATTTTTCAATTACCGTATCATAATCTTTATAACCTTTCCCGTCTGCCCCTAATCCATTTCTTTTTATCTCTAAAGATTGAGTAGCTTTATGTAAGGCTTCAGAAAAAGAACGTCCAATAGCCATGACCTCTCCAACAGCTTTCATCTGAAGTCCTAATATTCTATCAGAACCTTCGAATTTATCAAAATTCCAACGTGGAATTTTAACAACTACATAGTCCAAAGTTGGTTCGAATAACGCCGAAGTTGATTTTGTAATTTGATTGTCTAGCTCATCTAAAGTGTAACCTATAGCTAACTTTGCAGCAATCTTAGCGATTGGATAACCCGTTGCCTTACTTGCTAAAGCAGATGAACGGGATACACGTGGATTAATTTCAATAGCTATAATATCTTCTTGGTCATCTGGACTAACAGCAAACTGAACATTACATCCACCAGCAAAATCACCGATACTTCGCATCATATGTATAGCCATATCACGCATTTTTTGTTGTGTTTTGTCAGATAAAGTCATTGCTGGAGCAACAGTAATTGAGTCTCCAGTATGGATGCCCATTGGGTCCATATTCTCTATAGTACATATTATTACGACGTTATCATTCTTATCTCTTAACAACTCTAATTCATACTCTTTCCAACCCAACAAGGCCTTATCGATCATCACCTCATGAATTGGTGAAATTTCTAAGCCACGGGTTAGATTTTCATCAAATTCTTTTTCATCATAAACAATTGCTGCACCAGCACCACCAAGTGTAAAAGATGCTCGTATACACAATGGAAAGCCAAACTCTTGTGCTATTTCTTTTCCTCTTAAAAATGATGTAGCTGTTGCTTGTGGTGCCATACCTACACCTATCTCTAACATTAATTCACGAAACTTCTCTCTGTCCTCAGTTATATTTATAGCTTCAATATCTACACCAATAATATTTACGCCAAAATCATCCCAAATTCCTTTTTCGTCTGCCTCAATACAAAGGTTAAGTGCAGTTTGCCCACCCATTGTAGGTAAAACAGTGTCAATCTGTGGGTGATCTTTTAGAATTTGAATTATAGACTTAGTCGTCAATGGTAACAAATACACATGGTCTGCCATCGATGGATCTGTCATAATTGTTGCAGGGTTAGAATTTACAAGAATGGTTTCTATTCCGTCCTCTCGTAAAGACCGTAAGGCTTGAGAACCTGAGTAATCAAATTCGCAGGCTTGACCAATAACTATGGGACCAGAACCGATGAGTAAAATAGACTTGATGTTTTTATTTTTTGGCATGATGTTGTATTAAATTGTTTTACAAAAATAAATATCGTTTGGGTACAAAAAAAGGCGTTACACCTAAGTAACGCCTCTAAAATATTAACAATTGTTAATCATTATTTTTTATGTCTTAAATCTGAAGAAACAGATAATTTCTTTCTTCCTTTAGCTCTACGACGTGCTAAGACTTTTCTACCATTAGCAGAAGCCATTCTTTCTCTGAAACCATGTTTGTTTCTTCTCTTTCTTTTTGACGGTTGAAAAGTTCTTTTCGGCATGTCCTATATATTTAAAATCTAATAAATTTGTTATAATTTGGTGATATCCCAAAACTGCGTGCAAATATACAACAACTTTTTACTTAAGCAAGTCTCAAATAAAAATTATTTTTAATTGTTTTTCTTACCTTTGGCATCCGAAAAATACATCAATATTTATGTTCAATAAAAATATAAAACTAGTCATTGCAGCTGCTATCATTGCATTTGCTGTATATCAATTTACAGAAGGAGAAATAGGCAATGGTATTATGTACATACTATTATCATTGATATTTATCTTCTTATACTTTAAAAATGAGATGATTCTTCTAGCCTTTTTAAAACTTAGAAAACAAGATTTTCCTGGTGCAAAAAAGTGGTTAGATAAAATCAAAAATCCTGAAGGTGCCTTGGTAAAAAAGCAACAAGGCTATTTAAATTACTTAAATGGAGTAATGGTCTCACAAACCAATATGAATGATGCTGAAAAATATTTTAAGAAGGCTATAAGTTTAGGTTTATCAATGGATCATGATTTAGCTATGGCGAAATTAAATTTGGCAGGTATTGCATTTAGTAAACGTAGAAAGCAAGAAGCTCAAAAACTTTTGGCTGAAGCTCAAAAGCTCGATAAAAGAGATATGTTAGCTGACCAAATAAAAATGATGAAGCAACAGATGAAAAAAGCATCAATTCCAAAGCAACAATACGGACAACCTACTTCTTCAAGACAAAATAGACGAAGTAGACGTTAAATAAAAAAGCTTAATTCTAAGAATTAAGCTTTTTTATTTTATTTATAGTATCCTTCTTTAGGAATCGCAATTTGGTAAAGCTTTCGAGACTTGTTATTAAGATGTGGTTCACGTAACCAAGGATTATGTATTTTTAGAATTTTGTAATTGATTCCAAATTTTTCAGCAAATCTTGTAAAGTCAGTAACTGCAGTATCGACTTTTACTTTTGTTGTTGGTACAAACTCGTACAGATGTTTCTCTTTAAAATTGAAACCATATTTTTCAGCATTATTTAATATTTCTTTTAAGGCGACAATTCTAAACATATAGCGTCCGGTCTCTTCCCCTAAAAGTAAATCATAATAATCACTGACATTTTGTTCTTCTAGACGTCTTCCAATTCCTGCTTTACCTGCATTATAAGATGCTGCTGCTAGAGTCCAATTACCAAACTTAGATTTTGCTTCTTTTAAGTATTTACAGGCGACTTTAGTCGCTTTCTCTAGATGATAACGTTCATCAACATTACTATTAATCTCTAGACCGTTCTCGCGACCAGTCGTTTTCATTATTTGCCAAAAGCCTCTCGCTCCTGCTGGTGATACAGCGTTTGTTAATCCGCTTTCAATCACTGCTAAATATTTAAAATCTTCTGGAATTCCATTTTCTTTTAGAATAGGTTCTATAATTGGAAAGTATTTTTGAGCACGTTTAAACATTAACAATCCATTAGACTGCCAATACGTATTCACCAAAAGTTCACGATCCATTCGCTCATAAATATCAGGGTTATCTAATGGTAATTGTTCACCTGCGAAATTTAAATCTGTTGGTACGTCTAAAGCGTATACATTGTAACCGTTTGTAGCTTCTGTTGTACTTTTTACTTTATCTAAATCAGTGGTATCCTCAGAAGGACCTTTTTGCATGGCAAAAATAAAAAAACTAGAAAGTGCCATTAAGCAAATTACCGAGAAAATATTTTTAATTGTTTTCATAGAAAAAATCTTTTGATTTAAATGTATTAAATAAACCTGATGCTGTCAAGGTTTATCATGTATTAGTTTTGGTAAATTTTCGTTAAACCATTTATATTTATTTATAATCATAATATGAGTTCCACCTTTAATCACAATACAATTACCATCACTAGAATGTGGGAATACAAAATCGTTATCACCATGAATATAAATTGCATTAGAGTTTGCTTCATCTTGATCCCAACAAACAACTTGTTTTATCGCCCAATCGAGATAGGTTTTATCGTTAACTGATAAATATTTTTTATAGAGTTTTACACGTTTCTTAATAGTTTCTCCAAAAGCAAACTTAGCTAATAAATCCACATTACTTACCAATTGTGTTGGTAGTATTTTATATGCCTTAGTATATTTTAAAAGTTTAAGATGCTTTGGTAATTCGTGATGTGATTTTACACTAGACACTACAAATAGCTTCTTTAAAGTCATGTACTTACTCATTTCCTGCACCAAAATCCCTCCAAAAGAAACTCCCAAAAGTACGATGCTATCATGACTTATATCTTCTATCATTCTTTTCGCATATGATTCTAAAGATTCATTCTTAACAGGAATCTTCCATTCTAACCAATGAATTTGAAATTCGTCTTCAGGAAGTTTGATATGTTCAAAAATCAATGGATTAGCCGCCATGCCTGGCATTAAATAAACATGAATAATGGAATCCTTCATTTTGAAATTAATATAAAATGTGTGCTAAAAATGTATTTTAAAATTCACCTAAAAGCCCTACTACACTGATGATTAACACAATAAACATAGAGATTTACTAGATTTTTTTGTACATTTGTACAAATCTATTGAAAAATATAGAATCTACTCTAGCCGACCGCTAATTTTAAAACACAAAAGATTATGACAGAGACCGCAGAATTAGTTGACAATCAATTTTTACGCCAATTTGAATTGAAAGTTGAAAATGAAATGGCAATTATAGAGTATTCTTTACAAGAACGTAAAATTTTCTTAACAAAATTGATTATTCCTGACACTATTAGAACAAGAGAGTTTGAAC
>CAJQQC010000074.1 GCA_905480385.1 uncultured Winogradskyella sp. | reverse complement strand
TTCCAGGAATTGCAATTGCTTTTTTAATTACTGGCACAAAAGATACTAACATCTTACTACTTGGTGCTTTAGTGAGTGGACTCATAGGCACATTTTGGATTAGGGGGATTGTCAAAAAAACACATCTCAAATCAGATACGGCATTAGGTTTAATTCTATCTCTATTTTTTGGTTTTGGTATGTTATTACTCACATTCATTCAAAAACAGCCTAATGCTAATCAAGCTGGTTTAGATAAATACTTATTTGGACAGGCCGCTACATTGGTCGAAAGTGACGTTTGGCTCATGGCAATTGTCACAGGACTTTGTGTATTTGTTTTATTGCTTTTTTGGAAAGAATTCAAAATACTTTTATTTGACGCAGATTACACAAAGACATTAGGCTTTAATACAAAAACTATAGATGTTCTTATCACTAGTTTTATTGTCTTAGCTATTGTTTTAGGATTACAAACTGTAGGTGTTGTTTTAATGAGCGCGATGCTTTTAGCTCCAGCAGCAGCAGCAAGACAATGGACAAATAGTTTATCCAAAATGGTATTTTTAGCGGCAATTTTCGGAGCATTTTCTGGTGTGTTTGGTACGGCAGTTAGTGCAAGCCAAAATAACCTATCCACTGGACCGGTTATTGTTTTAGTAGCATCAGTTTTTGTAGTATTCTCATTTATATTTTCGCCAAGTCGTGGATTGTTATTTAAGCAAATTCGATTTATTAAGAATCGCCGTGATTTAGAACTTCACAAGACACTAGCTTTTATGCATCAAATTGCAGAAACTCACCAAGATATTTCGCATCCACACACTGTAAAAATCTTAAATAATTTTCAAGGTTACACAAAAGGCACACTCAAAAAATTAGTAGATAAAGGTTTTGTAATAATTCAAAGTAACATGTGGAGTTTGACAGAGGAAGGTTATAAGACCGCAGCAAATTTATATAACCAACAAACCGACAGTAATGAATAGTGCTCAGATAGAAATACAACTTATCGCGAGTTTAGTTGCTGTTGCTTGTGCCATACCAGGAACTTTTTTAGTACTCCGAAAAATGGCTATGATTAGTGATGCTATAAGTCACTCCATCTTGCCCGGAATTGTAGTCGGGTTTTTTATCACGCACGATTTGAATTCACCATTACTAATTATTTTAGCTGCTTTAACTGGAATCATAACTGTTGTCTTAGTCGAGTACATTCAGAAAACCGGTTTGGTAAAAGAAGACACCGCTATTGGATTAGTTTTCCCAACTTTATTTAGTATTGGTGTGATTATGATTGCCAAAAATGCCAATGATGTCCATCTGGATATTGATGCTGTGTTACTTGGTGAATTAGCCTTTGCACCTTTTGACAGGTTAATTATTGCAGGTACAGATGTAGGTCCAAAAGCATTATGGATTATTGGTGTCATCTTAATTGTAACGCTAATATTTCTTCTTGCTTTTTTTAAAGAATTAAAGGTGAGTACTTTTGATAAAGGTTTGGCTACATCGTTGGGCTTTTCTCCAGCGATCATACATTACGGATTGATGTCTGTTTCTTCTGTGACTACAGTTGGTGCTTTTGATGCTGTTGGTGCCATATTAGTTGTTGCATTAATGATTACTCCGGCAGCAGCAGCTTATTTACTAACCAAAAACTTAAAGAAAATGTTAGTGCTTTCAGTCATTTTCGGAATTTTTAGTGCCCTCTTTGGATATTGGGTGGCGCATTGGTTAGATGCCTCAATCGCAGGTTCTATAACCACTATTTTAGGTTTGTTATTCTTAGTCGTTTACCTTTTTGCCCCAAATAAAGGTATAATTGCTGTACTATACCGCGAAAAACAGCAACGCACAGAGGTATCTCTTATCACCTTTTTACTTCATTTAAAAAACCATGATGAAAAATCGGAACGCCATGTGAAACATCTCAACGAACATATTAATTGGCAGAAAGTACGTTCTAAAACTGTATTAGAATTGGCGCAAAAAAACAACATGATTATTATTAATAATAATATTGTGTCCCTTACTAAAAAAGGCAATACATTTACTTCAAAAGCTATCGACTACATCGTTACTAATGAAGATGCACAAATTGAAGATATGAAGGATGATTTCTTTTTGTTTAGAGGTTGATTTAACTTATATTTATAGAAAAAATAGCCATTATGAAAAAGTCAACATACTTTTTAATTTGTTTTATCTCTATACTAACATTTCAAAGTTGTTCAACTGTAAAAGTTTTAGATTCTTGGAAAAGTGATAACGTTTCTGACTTAAAAAATAGAAATTTTTTAGTCGTTGCTCGTTCTGCAAATGACCAAACTCGTTTGGTTTTTGAAAACGAAATTATTAAACAAATGGAGTCAAATGGTTACAGAGTTACTTCAAGCTTTGCTAAATTTGGAAATATGAACCCCAATGAAAAGCCATCTGAAAGTAATAAAGGTATGATAAAAAAAATGCTTGAGTCCGAAGGATTTGACGGTGTTGTACTAACTGTTTTGAAAGATTTAAAAGAAGAAACACGTTTACAAAAAGAGGGTGGTTATTACGCTGGAGGTAATTATTATGGTTATTATCCTAGATATTATGGTGGCTTTTATGGATATTATCGTCATCCAATGTCTATGACAACTTTAGGTAATTATGTCCCAGAAACTATTACAACTAGTACATCTAAAGTTTATGTTTTGGAAACTACAGTATACGACTTAAAAGCACCAGAAAACAAACAACTTATTGCTATAGTAACCAGTAAAATAGAGGACCCAGAAAGCGCTAGTGCAGTTGCAAAATCTTATGTAAGTAAAGTGTCTGCGAGTCTAAAATAATACTCTGATTTAACCATATAACAGTATCAGAACCGAGTCTTTATTAAAGATTCGGTTTTTTATTTAAATCCACGCTCTTTTTGTATGTGTTCGTATGCCTCTTGTACTTGTCTAAACTTTTCTTCAGCACCATCATGATGTTCCTCTCCTAAGTGACTTAAACGGTCTGGATGGTATTTTTTAGCCATTTTTCGATAGGCACGTTTTACCTCATCATCAGAAACATTTTTTTCTATTTCTAAGATTTTATA
The DNA here is from genome assembly GCA_905480385.1 of uncultured Winogradskyella sp. Classification (GTDB taxonomy): domain Bacteria; phylum Bacteroidota; class Bacteroidia; order Flavobacteriales; family Flavobacteriaceae; genus Winogradskyella. The sequence continues at coordinate 33,626 of CAJQQC010000074.1, read as the reverse complement.
GGCATTATTAGTGCTGTTATAAAACATTGCTTTAATGCTCTCGTAATCTCGACTGCTAATCCCAAGATAACCTGCAATAGTATAGATTTGTTTGATTTCATCTTGAGTTACTAACCCATCTGCTTTTGCAATTCCAAATAAAAAATGTAGTAATTGTAGACGAGATGCATGGTCCATCATTTGCTTAATCTGTATACAGACCTGACGTGTCGAAATATTTTGCTTGGTTATACCTTTAAAGAGCCTAAAAGCCATATTAGCTCTATCTTTACCATACATATTGGTGAATTGTTGACGCACAAAGTCTAGCTCACGCTGATCTTGTACACCATCTGCCTTGATAACTACAGATGCTAGAATAAGTAAGCTTACTTCAAAATCTCCGGACTTGGTTTGTGACCTTTTTTGACGCTGCCTTTGATATGTTGGTTGTCTGTATGGGTCTCGTCTTCGCTTTTTCCCAGCTTGACGCTCACCTAAAAGTGGACCAGAGTCAGTAGCGTTATCTACAATACTTCCTAACGCCATACCAATTATAGCCCCTATCGGACCTCCAAAAGACCAACCAATTGCAGCACCTATCCATTTTGAAAAACTCATTCTATCATAGATTTTATAAATGTATAAATATACTATTTGTTAGTATATTGCAATCCTATTTTGTTACAGAATTGGTATCTTTGCAAAACAAAATTTGATAATTTAAAAGAAAAATATGTATCCACCAGAATTAGTAAAGCCAATGCGTGAGGATTTAACCAACGTAGGTTTTGAAGAATTACATACAACAGAAGCTGTAGATAGTGCTATTGCAAAAGAAGGAACAACTTTAGTGGTTGTAAATTCGGTTTGTGGTTGTGCGGCAGCAAATGCGAGACCAGGTGCTCGTATGAGCTTAGAAAATGCAAAACGACCAACTAATTTAGTAACAGTTTTTGCAGGTGTTGATAGAGAAGCTACTGACCAAGCAAGGTCACACATGGTACCTTTTCCTCCAAGTTCACCGAGTATGGCATTATTTAAAGATGGTGAATTAGTACACATGTTAGAGCGTCACCACATCGAAGGTCGCCCTGCAGAACTAATCGCAGAAAACTTAATGGATGCTTACAACGAGTATTGTTAATTTTATAACTAAGATTTTTAATTTAAACCACGATTTTCATCGTGGTTTTTTAATTTTATAGCACCATGAAAATACTAGCTTACCCAATTACTATTTTATATTTTTTCTGTTTTGGTTTGACACTTGTTGTGTTTCATCCAATACAATGGTTTTGTTTTAATGTTTTTGGCTACAAAGTTCATAAGATTAGTGTTGACTGGTTACAATTTTTTTTAATGCGGTGTCTTAATATTCTAGGAACTCGATTTAGTTTTAAAAATTCTTATAGTATTCCGCCAAATAGACCAATTATTACTGTAGCAAACCATCAGAGTATGTATGATATTCCCCCATTAATATGGTATCTACGTAAACATCATGTCAAGTTTGTTAGCAAAAAAGAATTAGGTAAAGGCATACCTAGTGTCTCGTATAACTTACGTCATGGTGGTTCTGTTTTGATTAATAGAAAAGAGCCATTAAAATCCATAAAAGCTATTGAGAATTTTGCAATACGAATAGCCAAGAATAATTGGGCAGCAGTTATTTTTCCTGAAGGTACAAGAAGTAGAAATGGCAAACCTAAACCTTTTAAAACCAAAGGGCTTATAACTATGTTTGAGTTTGCTCCAAATGCAGTTATACTGCCTGTAAGCATCAATAATTCATGGAAAACACTTCGTTACGGAAAATTTCCGATGGGATTAGGCGCACATATTACTTTTAACTTCCACAAACCTATAGAGCTGAATCAATTTGAAGACAAAGAAACCTTAATAAAAGATATTGAAGCAACCATAACCAAAACTATTATTTTGTAATATGAATTCATTAATAGACAATACTATTACCTTTGTAAAAAAAGAACTCACTAATGCTGAAGGCGGACATGATTGGTTTCATATAGAGCGTGTTTATAAGAATACACTTTTGATTGCAAAAAAGGAAGATGTAAATACTCTGGTTGTTTCTTTGGCTGCATTGTTACATGATATCGCTGACCCAAAGTTTTATGATGGCGATGAAACTATTGGGCCTAAAATTGCTCGAGAGTTTTTATTCAAACAAAATGTAGACAGCAAAATCATAGAGCATGTTATTGCTATTATTGAGAATATATCTTTTAAAAATTCACTAGAGTCTAGCATAAAATTTACTTCAAAAGAATTAAAAGTTGTCCAAGATGCTGACCGTTTAGATGCTATAGGCGCTATTGGGATTGCGCGCTGTTTTAATTATGGTGGTTTTAAAAATAGAGCTTTATATAACCCCGATATAGAGCCAAATCTAAAAATATCTAAAGAAGAATATAAAAAATCTTCCGCACCAACTATCAACCATTTTTACGAAAAATTACTACTTCTTAAAGATAAAATGAATACTAAAACCGCAAGGCTAATAGCTGCTGAAAGACATGTGTTCATGGAGAGTTTTCTAAAACAGTTTTATCGTGAATGGAATGGTGAAAAATAATTTAATTTTCTTTTGCTACTTCAAGAGCTATCATTTTATTTTCTATCACTGACATTTCTTCTCCATAGCGTATAATATCTTCTACAGAAAGTGTAGAACTGCCATTAACCAATTCTAAAATTTCTTTTTGTTTTATTGAGTAGTATTCTATTGCTGTATCAAGTTTTTTATCCATATTTCTGAATTTATTGTACCAAATGTTTTAACTCTTTTCTGTATTTCGATGCACTTTTACCGGTGAACTCTTTGAATAATTTATTGAAATGCGAAAAATTATTAAACCCACACTCAAAGCTTATGTCAGTAATACTCATTTGACTTTCTGAAAGAAGCTTAGTTGCATGCACAATCCTATATTCGTTTACCAATTTGGTAAATGTTTTACCAGTAACTTTTTTGAAATATCTACAAAACGCTGGTATTGACATACTGACTTTTTCTGACATCTCGTTCAAACTAATTTGTTTCTGAAAGTTTTCACTAATATGCTTATAGATCATATTAATCTTAGCATTGTCTTGAGGTTCTATCTCAAATACAAAACCATCAGCATTTAATACTTTATAATCGTCTGATTTTGCCAACTCATTAAGAACTTCTAATAATAATAGTATTTTCTCTATCCCAGATGTAGATGCTAAGCCTTCTATTTTAGAGCCTAGTTTTTCCTTGGTTTTTTTACCAAAAAGAACACCTTTCTTTGAACGTTCAAAAAGATAGCTGATATCCGTCATTTCTTGTATATTAAAAAAATCAATCCCTAAGAAATCTGGTCTGAATTGAACTACGGTTTCTGACCCGTTTAAAGTTAAACGATCTACAAAACCATAATGAGGTAAATTAGAACCTAAAAGTAATAACTGACTATTGTTATAATAGGATAAATGATTACCAATATGTCGTTTCCCATTGCCTTTATTTATATAGACCAATTCTATCTCAGGATGAAAATGCCAATATGGTTTACTCTCACCAACATACGCTCCATGTTTATGAACATGAATGGAACTTCCAAAAGTAGGACTTATTTTCTCTAATACTGGTTTACGCTTTTTCACAATAGTAACAAAGTTAGACTTATGCCAAACAAATTGTCTATTCAAAATTATTAAAAAACTATACTATTTTAACTTTAATAAACCAAAAGATACATATTTATGTCAAAATAACATATAAATTAAAATTGAATGAGGTAAAATACTATAGTTTTTTTAATGAAAAATGGGGTAATATTCTGTAACAATCAATCAATTTAGTAATCATTTTACATCTACTTCTCTCCGATATTTGTAATTGTAAAACAATTAAAAATGCTATGAAAAAGATTATTTTGTTATTACTATTAAGTCCTATTTTATTGATTGTCTTTGTTTTAGTTAGTCCGATCTTTCTATTACATAATATTGTGGATAACAGACATTAAAAAGATCTTACTCAAAAAAAAACATTAGTCTTTTTTTATTTTAATTAAGCTTGCAGAGTCATTATTTCTTATCACAAGAAGATGTGGTTTACCTGCAACTTCAATTTGTTTAATGTGTTGTACATTACCTGAAATTTTTAACCCGCTTTCAGATGGCGATATAGTTTCAAAATTAGAGTTGCCTGAGTTGATTAGAGTTACTCCTATTGACGCATCATACCTGCCATATTCGGCATCTGTGCCGTAAAAATTACCTCCAAGAATAATATCTTCTTTATTATCATTATTTAGGTCAATTACTACCGCATCATTAAGTACAGAAATCTGTGTCCCACTAGATAAATTTTGTGTATTAAAACTTTTTCCATTTTGGTTTGTGTATAAGGTATGTTGAAAGTGATTAGCTTTTAAAACCTTTACACCTTGAAGTTCTTGAGGTGAAAAAATATCATTTATCGTCGCATTAGCGTATGGTTCATATCTTAAAAAGCGTTTCTTTAAAAATACCATATGGTCTAACATCCTATCACGATTATGGAGTGGATAGCTGGTGCCTTCATTATAATTTGTGATGATTGGGTCAACGCTTCCATTACCATCAAAATCTTTGTAATAAAGCTCAGTTGGTTGTGATTCTGAAGCTTTAAAAATTGAATTTAGACCAAGATTTCCGGCAATGATATCTTGATAACCATCGGCGTTAATATCAGAAATAGTTACTGAGTTCCACCAACCTAATTTTTTATCTAAACCAAATTCAGAAGTTCGATTTTTATATGTTACATTTTCAAATTTAAATACTGAAATTGGCATCCACTCGCCTGCAATAATCAATTCAGAAACACCATCATTGTCTAGGTCAGCAAACTCAGCATCAGTAATCATCCCAATATTCGTAATTTCTTTTCCCCAAGTGTTTATTGATTCTTTAAACAATCCTTTTTCATTCTTTAAAAAGTAACTTTTTGGTGATTCAGGATATCTACCTGGTGTTACGCGACTACCTATAAAAATGTCTTGTTGACCATCGCCATCTATATCATGTACTTTAACAACAGCACCGCTTGTGAAAATTTCTGGAAGTACATTTCGAACTCTACTAAAGTTTCCTTTTCCATCACCGAAATACAGTCTATCTAAATAATTACGAGAGTTGGCACTACTTTCATTTCCTCCACTTACAACATATAGGTCTTGATTTCCATCGGCGTTGGCATCAAAAAAGACAGCATCTGTATCTTCATGAGTTTTATCCACTTCAAAATCTAAAATCTCTTTTCTAGTAAAAGTTCCCGATGCATTTTGCAGGAACAATTTACCTGAAAAGTCTTTGGCGCCACCGAAATAAACATCTTGTAAACCATCACCGTTAATATCTGCAATTGCAACAGCTGGTCCTTCTTCGCTATATTTGTGGTGTAATAAAGCTTCACGTTTAAAGTCTATAAAATCGTTTTCTACATGAGAGAAACCTTTGCTTAAAGCTGCTGTATTATCTTCAAAATATAGATTCTTCTCAGTTTCTCCGATATACTTTGACGTCGGATTGTATTTTACTGAAATTGATTTATTTAATTCTGGTTTTTCAATGATTTGCATCTTTCTATCTGGCCAGATAATTTCTAATTTTTTAGCTGATAAACCTTTTTTAATTCCGAAATGTAATTGGTGTTGTGAAGAAGACAAAAAGCCGCGAGTTGGGTTGTAAACCTCTGTTAAAATAGTTCCATTTGATAATGTAAGTTTTCCCATTGCACCAATTGCTGTTTTATTTTTTTCAAACAGAAAATCAACAGAAATAAAACTATTCTCTAATTGTTGCTTTCCATTATTTTTCATTATGAAAGGCGCTTTATTAATATTATTTACCACAATATCTAAGAAGCCATCATTATCTAAATCAGCATAAGCAGCACCATTTGAAAAACTGGGTTGTCCACTATTCCATGAATCTGAAACGTCTTCAAAATTATTTTCTCCGCTATTTCTGAACAAAAATGCAGGAACCGGAATACTTGGGATTTCTTCAATCCATTGTTTTAGAGTTATCTGTTTTTGATTAAGTTGTTTTTGAAGCTCATCCATTTTATATCTGGAATAATCGTTATTGGTGACATCCCGATTATAGCCATTCGTAACATGAATATCCTTAAGCCCATCATTATCAAAATCAGCTAAGAGTACAGACCAACTCCACTCGGTTTGAGCCAAATTATCTAAAAAACTAATATTAGAAAAGCTATTTGTTCCTGTATTTATCTGCATAGCGTTAGCAGTAAATTGAGCCCCAAAACCATACTTGACCATTTTCTCATATTTATTAAAATTTTGTGGCATCAACATCATTTTACGTCTATCGTTTTTTTGAGGCGCCATATCTAAAGTCATTAAGTCAATATGACCATCATTATTAATATCAGCAAAGTCAGAACCCATTGAAGAGAAAGATGTGTTTTCAAAATATGCATCTAATTCATCGTTGAAAACATTGTTGCCTTGATTTATGAGTAATTTATCAGGCATTGAGTAGTCGTTACACACATATAAATCTGGCTTAAAATCGTTATTAAAGTCACCAACTACAGCGCTTAGTCCAAAAGCATCACCCAATACTCCTGCTTTCTCTGATTCATCAATAAATTTATTCCCTTTATTTACGTAGAATCTATCTGTTCTACCAGTGTAATCTTCAAGTTGTGCGATACCTAATGTACCATCGTCTCTTTTAGATACCTTAATCATATTTGCCTCTAACATATTGCTAGTATGATTTAAAACATATACATCTAAATCATTATCACCATCAGAATCAAAAAAATAAGCTTGGACTGAATAACCTGTATCTGCTAATCCAAAACTTTCTGCTTTATCAGTAAATGTAAGATTGCCATTGTTTATGTAAAGTATATTTTTTCTGAGTGCATCATTCTTGACAGCAGATTTACAAACATAGATATCTAAAAGTCCGTCGTTATTAACATCTGCCATTGTTACTCCCGTTTTAAAGCCTTCTCCACCACCAACATTAGCCGCAAGTGTTATATCTTTAAATTGAAAATTACCTTGATTTAGATAAAGTCTATCACTAATTGTATTTCCTGAAAAATAAATATCGTCTAAACCGTCATTATTGATGTCTCCGATAGCAACGCCGCCTCCATTATATAGGTAGGCGTACAAAATAAAATTAAAAGTCTCTGTTTCATTAATTACATTCTTGAAACTAATATTAGTTTCAGATGAGTCTAAGTATGAAAATAATGCAGGTTGTTTTATGGACCTAGCTTCTTCTATCTTGGCTTTTGTTTGAACTACAGTTTTTTTCTCATCCTCTTTACAGCTAAAAACTATTACAAAAGCTAGAAAACTAAAAACTTTTAAAAATCTCATAGTCTTACTGTAATTTCTTTAAAATTAAATTTGCAACTTCTCGTCCTTGTCTTCCTCCTTCTTCAACACCCTGCATATAGTGAATACCACCATAAAAACGACTTAAATTAACTTGGTCTGCTGCTTCTCTAAAAGACTTAAATGAACGTTTCTCTAATCCAAAGCGTAATTGTGTATTGTCTGTAAACTTATAATTGTCACCGTAAATGCTTGTTAAAATTTCAGCAGCTGACGCTGAAGTTGCACTATGGCCACTTGTATATTCTGGAAAAGGTGGTGTTTGTAACACTGGTGTCCATTCAGTATCAATATTTTCTTGAATATAAGTTACTGGTCGGACTAAATCAGTCTTATATTTTACATGCCAAGCTGCAATAATCGCATCAAACATCGCCATCGAAGTCATTGTATACGCTTTTGTAGTTTTATAATAATCTGAATTCTCGTTGGTCGAAATCTGATTAATAATATTTAGCCAATGTCCTGGTGGTGTAAACTTATGAATCGTTGTAGTCATATGACCTTTATGAATCGTCATGATTGGATTACAATCCCAAAACCAAGCAATTTTTCCTTTTTCAAGGGTAGTATTTTTAGATTCTTGATAGACTTCATCGACCATTTTATAAAAATCAGAATCTTTTTCTGTACTGTAATCTGGCAAAGGTTTGTAAGCAAATACATTAGCACTATCTATAACCATGGTTCTAATGTTATCCCAATGCGGCTCTAAACCTGCAATATAATCTGGCGGTGTTTCTCGCCAATTCTCTGAGTTTTTTGTACTAGTAAAACGTGGATAGGTTCTAGTTTCTATATACATATCTTTATCAATCCAAGTACTTAGTAACTTTGATATTTCTGAGGCGTATTTTTCAGAATTATTAATCACGTTTTCTGAAAGACCCAACCTAATCGCTTTAGCTTTTAGGCTATCAGCTAAATCTTCAAAATAATATTCAGAATAAATCAGTTTTTTTCCAGTATTAGAAAAGGCTAATAGTGCTGATAATTCTGGGTTTACTTCCTGTGATTCCGGAAGTTTAAAATCCTCCAAACCACTAACCTTAGACCTAATCATCTGTAAGCTATCGCTTCTTAAACTCTGTAAGGTTATATAATGTGCTAAGTGAGCGTAAACGTACATACGACTTGCTACAGGTGGCGTAAATGCATCTTCCATAACCGCTTCTAACAAAACTGTATTGGCATTATTTAAATCGGTAGATTTAAAAACCTGAACATCTGACTTTATAGCTTCTTTACAAGACGAAAGAATGACTAATAGTATCAGTGTAAAAATCCTTAATTTCATAAGTCTCAGGTTGAAGTATTAAATATAGTTAAATATCTAAACTAATCAAGTTCAAAAAATTTAAGACAATTTAGTCCTGTTTGCCTGGAAAATTAGCTTTACGCTTTTCTAAAAAAGCTGTTGTCCCTTCTTTAAAATCTTCGGTCCCAAAACAGTTTCCAAAACCTTCTATTTCGGTTTTATAACCATCTGTACCATATTTATAGTTTGCATTGACAGCTTTGATGGCTTCCGAGATAGCAACAGATGAATTGCGCATAATTTTACTAGCAATTTTTTCAGCAAGTGGTATTAATTCTTCTTGTTCTATAACATGGTTTACCAAACCATAACTCAAAGCTAAATTAGAATCTATCATACCTGCCGTCATAACCATTTCCATTGCACGTCCTTTACCAACTAATTGTGGTAAACGTTGCGTGCCTCCATAACCAGGAATAACACCTAACGATACCTCTGGTAAACCCATCTTTGCATTAATGCTTGCTACTCTAAAATGGCAAGCCATGGCTAACTCTAAACCTCCGCCGAGAGCAAAACCGTTTACAGCTGCAATTACTGGTGTACTTAGATTTTCGACAAAATCAAACAATATTTCTTGTCCTTTGGCAGCAAGCCTTCCGCCTTCTTTGATATTAAAATCTGCAAACTCACTAATATCGGCACCTGCGACAAAAGCTTTTTTGCCACTACCAGTGATAATGATAACTTTAGTGTCTTTAGATTTATCCGCTTCAGCAAAAGCAGTATGCAACTCTTCAATTGTGACTTTATTTAAAGCATTTAATTTACTTGGACGATTTACGGTAATAGTTGTTATACCATTTGAAAATTCTGATAAAATATTTTCGTAACTCATAATTTTATTGTTTGGGAAATGCGACTGTAAAGATAGTACCTTTTCCGTATTCTGAAGTAAAAGTAATACGTCCTTTGTAGGTCTCTACAATATTTTTTACCATGGCTAAACCTAAACCCATACCACTTGTTTTAGTGGTAAATTTGGGCTCAAAAACTTTGATTTTATTTTCTTCAGTAATACCAGAGCCATTATCCTCTACAGTGATATTTATAAAGTCTTCACTAGAAAACACTCTGACATTTATTTGAGGACTCTCAGTTTCTCTTTCTTGAATGGCTTGAATCCCATTTTTTACTAAATTGGTTACTACGCGAATAAGTTGCGTTCTGTCAAACTTAGCGATAAGTTCATCAGATTCAGGCTCAAAATTAATATAATTCTCATTGAATATATCTAATGCTAATTTTACGACATGTACTATGTTCAGTTGCTCATTTTGTTGTGCTGGCATTTTGGCAAAATTTGAAAATGCTGAGGCAATAGAACTCATAGTGTCTATTTGTTGGATAAGTGTATTACTAAATTCACTAACCTTTATGTGTATATCAACATCGGCCGGATTAAATCTTCTTTGAAAACTTTGTACACTTAATCGCATTGGTGTTAGTGGGTTTTTTATCTCATGCGCAACTTGCTTTGCCATTTCTCTCCATGCTTGTTCACGCTCACTTGTAGCTAATTGCACTGCTGATTCTTCAAGTTCATCAATCATGCTGTTATACGATTTTACCAGTGTTTCTATTTCTGCTCCTGAAGTCTCAATCTCTATTTTTTTATTTCTTTTTTCTAATCTTATTTCATTGAGTTTATCACTTATACTCCTCAGAGATTGTGTTATATATTTTGATACAAAATAAGCTAATACAATTGCCGCTAAAATCATCACTAAATAGGCATAACCTAATCGGAGCAAAAACTCATTAAGTTCTCTGTTAAATATGTCGTCATCTTCTAAATATGGAATATTTAGTATGGCAATATTTTTAAATTTTTTATCTGTTATGAAAGAATATGAAGATTGAAAAACTTTACCATTGATTTTGTTTTCAAAAACGTATCTGTGTTCTGCAGTATTGGATAATTGATTTAGGATTTCTGCATCCAAGCAAACATCCACCTTATTATTTTGTAACGCTGCTTTAGATGACTTTAAGAGTTGACCATCAAGATCGTAAAGGTTAATTTGAAGACCATGAATATTAGCAATATTAAAAATTTCTTCTCTGAAAATAACAGGTAGTTTTTCCGTAATTACAGGGAAAAATGTCTCGTCTATTACCAAATCGATACTTCGCCTTATAGCAGCTTCTTTTCGCTCTAGTCTATCAGCATGATATTCTCTAGCTTCTTCATTATACTGGTGAATTGTTACCGCTCCAATCAAAACTGAGGCTAATAATACCAATAGTATCATAGCTATAAATATGCGAGAACGAAGAGATAAATTTTTTAAAGCCATATAAGTTTTTAAGTTCTTCTAAACATAGCAATAACCACGCCAACTAGGCATCTGGGTTTTTTGCTCTAATACTTTTATAAATTTTAAAACCTAACATTATCAAAATACCTAAAACCACAATGCCTATAACTCCGAAAACCCAGTTTAGTGCGTTTTTCAGAACCACTAAAAACACAACAGCAAAGAGAATAAATGTAGCGCCTTCGTTCCAAATACGCATAAAGCTTGAGGATCTTTTGACAATATCTTTTTGAAGTTGCTTGTAGTAGACATGTGTTTGTATTTGATAAATAACCAATAATAATACAAAACCTAATTTGACTTGCATCCAACTATCTGTGAGGTAAAATAATCGGGGTATAATTAATAATACACCAAAAAATATGGCCAAAATACTAGACGGCCAAGTTATTATAAACCATAGGCGTTTTGTCATAAGTTTTAGTTGTTTGCCTAAAATCTCTTTTTCAGGAGGTGGTTTATAAAAAGCTTCTATTTGGTATACAAATAGTCTTGGAATATAAAATAAACCTGCAAACCAAGTAACCACAAATATTATGTGTAACGATTTGATGTAGTAATAGTATTCTGCTAAAAAATCTGTCATTATTCTTCAACAAATAAATAGTTCAATTGTTTTGAGTTAAAAGCTGTATTGAATGCCTTAACTTGTTCACTTAGTAGGGTATTAAAGCTATTTAGCTGTGTGTTAATTTTTTGAGTTAACTCATTCTTAACAACAATAGCCTGATCTGTTGGTGGAAAATCGCCTCGTCTAGTAAGCGAGTTTAAACCTCCTAACTTGTCAGTTAACCTTATTGGAAAGTTTAAAGGATCTTGACCACTTCGGTTTTTTGTTTGATATAAAGCTTTCTCAATATCAGACAATTCTTCTTGAAGTTTCTTAGCCTTTTCTAATAATTCTTTGACATTATCATCTCCTATATACTGTTTCTGAAATGCTCCTAATTGTTTATTTACAGATCTTATTTTCTTAATAGATTTATGCGCTTTATCTACAGTCCCATTTACATCCTGAATAAAATCAAACTGTTTTTGTATTTCTGCTGTTGTACTTTCAGATCTTGGGTCAGCTAGAATATTAAAAGGTTGTGTTTTGGTGTCTCCATTGACATTTAGACTAACTTTATAAGCTCCAGGAACAGCTATTGGTCCTTGTAAGCTTGCTGCCCACAAAATCATACCTGGTAATCGCTCTGCACCATCATAAGTCATATTCCAAACAAATTGATTTGCTCCCTTTTTTACGATTAACTTATCTTTTTTCGATTTATTAGAATATGTTTTTATAGTATCGCCTTTTTTATCAAAATAGGTTAATGAGACTTTGTCTTCTTCTCCTAAATCTTTTAAGTTAAAATGTGTGATAACACCGTTAGGATGATTGGTTCCTGCTGTTTTACTTCCTTTACGACTTCCTCCACTCATGCGGTAAGTATCCTTTGGTTTAAAAAGGATATTCTTACTTAAATCTGCTGAATACAACTGATGAATAACCGACAAGTCATCAATAATCCAAAGGCTTCTTCCTTGTGTTGCTACAATTAAGTTGTTGTCTTTTGTAGTTAAATCTGTGATAGGGACAATCGGTAGATTTAACTGAAAAGATTTCCAGTTATTTCCATCATCAAACGAAATATACATTCCTGTTTCTGTACCTGCATAGAGTAACCCTTTTTGCTTTGGATCTTCACGAAGCACTCTTGTAAAATGCTCATTGTTTATACCTTTTGTGATTTTTGTCCAAGACTTACCATAATCTGAAGTTTTATATAAGTATGGCTCAAAATCTCCAGTCTTATATTTTGTACCTGCAATATAACATGTACCCTCATCAAAAGCACTTGGCTCTATACTATTAATCATCATCCAGTCTGGCATGCCTTTAGGCGTAACATTTTCCCAACTTTGACCACCGTTTTTTGATACATGTACTAAACCATCATCACTACCTACCCAAAGTAAGCCTTCTTTTAATGGCGACTCTTGAGCAGCAAAAATGGTGCAATAATATTCTACCGCAGTATTATCCTGAGTAATTGGTCCGCCTGAAGATTTTTGTTTTTCGGGGTCGTTAGTTGTTAGGTCTGGACTAATAATTTCCCAAGATTGCCCTTCATTCTCTGTAACATGAACATGCTGAGAAAAGGTGTATAGTTTGTTAGGGTTATGCTTTGAAAATATAATAGGGAAATTCCACTGAAAGCGGTATTTCATACCTTCTGCTCCCGAGCCCATAGGATTGTCTGGCCAAACATTTATAGCTCTTGTAGTTCCTGTTTTGTGATTGACACGAGTTAAATAGCCACCATAACTACCACCATAAACAATGTCATTATCTTTTGGGTCAACTGCTATATGTGCAGACTCACCACCAGCAGTAGATTCCCAATCATCTTCTGATATGGCTCTACCATTTGTTCTATGCGGAATTCTTACTGTTGAATTGTCTTGCTGGGCTGCATAAATCCTATACGGAAATGCATTATCTGTTGTTACACGATAAAATTGTGATGTTGGTTGATTGTGATAGGTACTCCATGTTTCACCACCATCATAAGTAACTTGTGCGCCACCATCATCTCCAATAATCATACGGCTTGGGTCTTCTGGTGCAATCCATAAATCGTGATGATCTCCATGAGGAGCACGATAATTCCCAAATGTTCTCCCTCCATCTGTACTCTTATGATAGCTTACATTTAATACATATACCGTATTAATATCGTCAGTATCTGCATAAACACGTGTATAATACCATGCACGTTGGCGTAATTTACGTTCGTTATTAACTAGTCTCCAAGATTCACCACCATCATCACTTCTATACAAACCTCCTTTATCTTTATTTTCTACAATAGCCCAAACACGTTGATTATTTATAGGTGAAACTGTAACACCTATAATACCTAAAATTCCTTCTGGGAAACCTTTCATTTTTGAAATTTCTGCCCATGTTTCTCCATTATCTGTACTTTTCCATAATGCAGAACCATCACCTCCAGAATTTAGACTGTAGGGAGTTCGATTAATTCGCCATGTAGAAGCATATAAAATTCTAGGATTTGTTGGGTCCATTATTAAGTCTACAACACCCGCATTTGCATTAGCAAATAATGTCTTTTCCCATGTTTTTCCGCCGTCAGTACTTTTATAAATACCACGTTCATCGGTTGGCTTGTAAAGATTACCCATTACACCTGCAAATACAATATTATGATTTGTAGGATGAATAGCAATACGTGGAATATGACGCGATTTTGGTAAGCCTGAAGCTGTCCATGTTTTTCCAGCATCAACACTTTTCCATATACCGTAACCTGAAGATACATTTCCTCTCACTGTCTTTTCACCTCCACCGACATAAATAACATTAGGGTCACTTTTTGATACTGCTATTGAACCAATACTTCCCCCAAAATAACCGTCAGAAATATTCTCCCATTGACGTCCGCCATTTTTTGTTTTCCAAATTCCGCCACCAGTGGCGCCAAAGTAATAAAGGTTGGGTTGATTTGGCACTCCAGTCACAGCAGCACTTCGGCCACCTCTAAAAGGACCTACAAGTCGATACTCTAATCCTGAATAATGTGACTCATCAAAATTTTGAGAGTCTAGATTTAAACTTAAAAACGATAGCAGTACTACTGCTAGAATGGTTGATAATCGCATGAGTAAAAGGTTAGTTTTGAAAGCTAAAAATAAAGAATATTACCTAGAAGTCTTAAGTGGTATCTAACTTTAACTTTACTTCACGTCTTAAAAAGTAATAAGTAACTATTGTAGACAATATATCAGAAATTGGAAATGACATCCATATTCCTAATTCCCCAAAGAAAACTGGTAATATATACATTAAAGGAATAAAGAAGATTGCTTGTCGTGTTAAGGTCAATATCAATGCCGGAAGCGCTTTACCTATTGCCTGAAAATAAGCTGCACCAATTAGTTGTAATGCTAATATAGGAATTGCTGCAAATGCCCAACGCATATTGTTTGGTGTAACTTCAGTTACGGCTGTATCAGTTGTGAACCACTTGGTAATAAACTCCGGAAAAACCATTAAAACAACAAAAATAATCGTTGCTAAAATTGTTGCATATTTAATCGCTGTGTAAATTACCTCTTTTACACGAGGATACTTTTCTGCACCATAATTAAACCCAGCAATAGGAATAAATCCTTGGGTAATACCAAATACCGGAAACAAAGCAAACATAGACATACGAGCAACAATAGCATAAGCTGTGACAGAAATTTCGCCTCCATAATTGTAAAGTGCATTATTAACTAAAAGGAATGTAACACTTACTACAGCTTGCCTCGCCAAGGTTACAGAACCTAATGAACCTATTTCTAAAACAATAATCTTTTTTAATCTAAAGTGAGCTAGACTTATCTTTAATTCAGAATTTTTAGATAAGAAGAACCACAAGACAAACAAAAAACATAAGACATAAGAACCTGTAGTTGCCCATGCAGCACCAGCCATACCATAATCCAAAACGTTAATAAAAATGTAATCTAGAAGCAAATTACCTACAGATGGAATTAACATGGCATACATTGCAAATTTTGGTTTGCCTTCTGCGCGTATTACATTGTTTCCCATCATGACAAATCCTAAAATGGGTACGCCATAAAGAATAATCTCATAATATACTTTTGCAGATGCAAAGATGTTTCCTTTTCCTCCAAAAGCTGGGATTAGCGTATCGACATAGATAAGCCCAAAAACAGCAAATGTTACTGTAAACAAAAAAGTCAACGTTATTTGATTACCAAAAGTTGTTAGTGCCCTTTGCATATTATTAGCTCCTAAAGCTCTTGATATAATTGAAGAACCTCCAATACCAATAGCCATACCTAAAGCCGCAATAAAAAAAGATACTGGTAATACAACATTAATGGCAGCAATAGCTGTAGCACCTATCCAGTTACCTACAAAAATAGTATCAACTAAAATATTTAGTGACATCACCAAAATACCAATCGATGCTGGTACAGCTTGCTTTACAAGTAATTTTGCTATAGGTTCTGTCCCTAAATCTTGTGAAGACACTTTAGCCATTAAGCAATTACTGCTTCTTCAGCAGTCGCCCACTCATTAATCCATTTTGAAATTAATGCTACAAACTCTTCATTGTCATTAAGACAAGGTATTGTTGTAAAATCTTTTCCGCCAACTTCATGGAAAATTTCCTCACCTTCCATGGCGATTTCTTCTAAAGTTTCAAGACAATCACTTACAAAAGCTGGAGTTACGATAGCCATTTTTTTCATGCCTTCTTTACCGAAACGCTCAATTGTCCTATCAGTGTATGGTCTTAACCAAGGATCAAATCCTAAGCGTGATTGAAAACTAGATGAAAATGTGCCTTCAGTCATCCCTAAGTGTTCACCTACCAATCTGGTGACCTCAACGCATTGATGCCTATAGCAAAACTCGTGAGCAGATGATTGATTTTTACAGCATTCGCCACAACCTTTAGGGCTTGGGTTACAATGTGATTTTGTAATATCACTTTTACGAATATGTCGTTCAGGGACGCCATGATAAGAGAATAATAAATGCTGATAATCTTTACCTTCTAGATGTTTAGCAATACTGTTTGATAACACTTTAATATAATCTGGATTATTATAGAAAGGTTTTAAGTCTGTAACTTTCATATTCGGGAAAAACTCTTTTCTAATTTCCTCGGCTAATACCAAAATAGTCTCTGTTGTTGCCATTGCATATTGGGGATACAAAGGAATTAAAAACACCTCATCCACACCTTTATCTGCCAATTCTTGCATGCCTTCTTTTATAGTCATACTACCGTAACGCATAGCCAAAGCCACAGGATAATCGACTTGTTTTTGAATTTTTTCTTGAAGACGTTCTGATAATACAATTAGTGGAGAACCTTCTTTCCACCAAATTTTTTTATAAGCTTTTGCTGACGCCTTTGGTCGTGTGTTAAGTACAATACCTTTGACCAATAGTGTACGTGCCCAAAGTGGGACGTCAATGACACGTTCGTCCATTAAAAATTCTCCTAGATACTTTTTTACATCTTTTGGTTCTGGACTGTCTGGAGAACCTAAATTAACGAGTAATATTCCTTTTTTCATCTTTCATTTTTTCAAATACAAAAATACAATGTAATTTACTAATGGGTTGAGATAGTAGTATTGAATTTTATAATATTAGTATAGTTTTAAGACTTTTTTAATTAGTCTCAGTAATATATTTTTTAGGTGTTGTCCCATATTTCTTTTTAAAAGCTGCAATAAAATGACTTGCGGTACTGTAACCCACTCTTAGCCCAACTTCATTAACGTTATAATCACCTGATTCTAGAAGTTGTCTAGCAACTTCCATCTTATAATCAAATAGGAAACTAAAAACCGAATCTCCATAAATCTGCTTAAAACCTTCTTTAAGTTTCTTAAGACTTAGACCTATTGTATCTGCCAATTCTTGCAACGTTGGCGGTTCTGACATTTGAGCAATAATAATATCTTTAGCTTTTTTAAGCTTTGCTACATTTTCCTCATCTACCAAAAATGGACATTGCTCAATATTTGCATCTTGACTTCTATTAAAAAATAGGCTTAGCATTTCGTAAGCTTTTCCTTTGTAATACAAAGGCTTTATGGAATTATTAAGATTAAAGCTCAACAACTGATTTAAAACCACAGCCATTGATGGTGAAACAATCCCATCTTTATAATATTTTTTGTCACGATTATCATCAGATAAAAACGTGACATAAGATGTATCTTGTGAGAATAGCCCATGAAACTTTTCCAATGATATTACCAATGATACCAACCAACAATTAGGTTGAACTTCTAAATGAATTGGCAAATCTCTTTGGGGATTATACAACAACAATGATGTATCGTTAAGAATAGGAAGCCTATATGTCCCATGATTAAATACAAAAGAAGCTTCGCCTTTTGTGCAGAAATGAAACTGAATATAACTACTATCTATGTTCCGCTCTACGACTTCAATATTCTTGTTATCATTCTTATATGTTAGTATAAAAAAGCCTTTTTCCATATAAGTTTCATCAAAAGACCCTTTAGCGATACTTTTTGAGATATTATTTCCTAAATTCATATTGTTGTTATTTAGATTCGTTCTAAACTATAGACTTATCAGCCCTTTATTTTAGGGCAAAAGTATGATATTAATCATATTTTATTAAAAAATGAAGTTAAAAAACCAAAAACGGCATTTTAAGTTCTTCTAGCGTTATTTTTATGTTATTAACCAAATTACATTTGCATTGTTAATTCCAAAGTCAGGTAAACGAGCGAATGCAACAACAGAGAAACACGAATTTTTATGCAATTGGGCTTAGCTATAAAAAGGCTGATGCCGAAGTACGTGGTCACTTTAGCCTCAGTGAGACCGCAAAAATTGCCATTTTAAAGCAAGCCAGAACTAAAGGTATAAAAAGCTTACTGTTAGTTTCTACATGCAATCGAACTGAGATTTATGGTTTCGCAGAACGTCCCTGTATACTTATTGATTTGCTTTGTGATAACACAAAAGGAACAGTCGAAGAATTTCAAAATGTTGCTTACGTACACAAAAACAATGATGCTATTTCTCACATGTTCAAGGTTGGTTCTGGTTTAGATAGTCAAATCTTGGGAGATTTCGAAATTATTGGGCAGCTAAAATCAGGTGCAAAAAAATCTAAAAATGATGGATTATTAAATTCTTACTTAGAACGATTGGTAAACTCAGTTATTAGAGCCAGTAAACGCATTAAAACAGAAACGGAATTATCTTCAGGAGCAACATCTGTTTCTTTTGCTTCTGTTCAATATATAATGAGCAACGTTAAGCACATTTCCGAAAAGAATATTCTCCTTTTTGGAACTGGTAAAATAGGCCGTAATACTTGTGAAAATTTGGTAAAACATACAAAAAATACTCACATCACGCTTATTAATAGAACTAAAGATAAAGCTGAAGCTGTTGCAGGAAAGTTCAATCTTTTAGTCAAAGATTACAGAAATTTACAGGAAGAAATTAATATCTCTGATATCGTAATTGTGGCAACTGGGGCTCAAGACCCGACAGTTTACAAATCATTAATCCAAACTAAAAAGCCATTACTAATTCTTGATTTATCCATTCCAAAAAATGTCAATGAAGATGTTAGAGATTTAGAAAACATTACATTAGTTCATTTGGATGATTTAGCTAAGATTACTGACGAGACTCTAGAAAAACGTAAAGCCTATATTCCGGCTGCTGAAACTATTATTTATGAAATCAATACTGAGTTCAATGCTTGGTTGGATACTTTAAAATTTGTACCTACAATTCAGGCAATAAAACATAAGTTGACGGATTTGAAAAATTCTGAATTCTTAACGCAACGCAAAAAGCTTGATAATTTTAACGAAGAACAAGCCGAATTAATTTCAAGTAATCTTATTCAGAAAATAACAAATCAGTTTGCACACCATTTAAGAGAAGATTCAAATTCTTCAGATGAAAGCATCGAGCTCATCAAAAAAATATTTCAGTTAGAAACAACCAAGAATGTCTAGAATAATTCGCATTGGCACACGCGACAGCCAGCTCGCTATGTGGCAAGCAAAAACAGTTCAATCTCAATTAGAGCATTTAGGTTATAAAACCATATTAGTGCCTGTAAAATCAACAGGTGATATTGTTTTAGATAAGCCTTTATATGAGCTTGGTATCACAGGAATTTTTACAAAGACTCTAGATATAGCTATGCTTAATGGTGATATTGATATTGCCGTACACTCCTTAAAAGATGTACCAACCATTCTACCAAAAGGTATTGTGCAAGCAGCTGTTTTAAAGCGTGGAAATATTAACGATACGCTAGTTTTCAAGAAGAATGAAGAATTTCTATCCGCTAAAGATGCAGTTATTGCTACTGGTAGTTTACGTCGTCGTGCACAATGGCTTAATCGTTACCCTACTCATACAATTGTAGGATTAAGAGGGAATGTAAATTCTAGACTCGAAAAATTAAAAAACAACGATTGGAATGGTGCCATATTTGCCGGTGCTGGTTTGGGTCGTTTAAACATCACACCAGAGAATTCTATTAATCTACATTGGATGATTCCTGCGCCTGCTCAAGGTGCGGTTATGGTTGCTGCCTTAGAAGAAGATGAAGAAGTTAGGGAGATTTGTAAAGAAATTAACCACAGAGAAACTGAAATAGGCACAACTATTGAACGTGAATTTTTGAATCGACTTGAAGGTGGATGTACTGCTCCAATCGGCGCAATCTGTTATGTGAATAAAGACGAAGAAGTTCATTTTAAAGGCATTCTATTGAGCAAAGATGGTTCTCGCAAAATTGAAGTCACTAAAGTTGTTCCTCTGGGAAAACATGATAGTATAGCAGAATTCTGTGCAAATTATGTGATTGAAAAAGGTGGAAAAACCTTAATAGACCAATTACAGCGCAGCGATAAAAAGACGACTATTTATTCGACAAAAACATTAACCGAAGACCAAAAACTATTGTTTCATAACAAGGTGGTTTCTGAAAGTAATGATGCAATAAAAATCAGTCTTAATAGAATTCATAAAAAAGTTGTTGGCAACAAAATTCAGAATGTAATAATTACAAGTCAAAATGCTGTTGAAGCCTTATTGACTAGCTTTTCTGCTGTAGAATTACAATTCAAAAACATCTATTGTGTTGGCCGACGCACTAAACGTACTATTGAAAAGCGAATTGGTAAAGTCACCTATATGGCGTCAAATGCTAAAAAATTAGCTAACTATTTAGTAGAATATATTGAAGGTACAGAAGTCACTTATTTCTGTAGTGATTTACGTTTGGACGATTTACCAAATATTTTAACTGAAAATAATATTATGGTTAATGAAGTTGAAGCTTATCAAACCAAATATGATGCTATAAAACTAGAAGATGATGTAGATGGTATAATGTTTTATAGCCCATCCACAGTCGACAGTTTTTTAAAGCACAACGAAGCAAACGGTATTGCATTTTGCATTGGAGAAACAACTGCGAATAAAGCAAAAAAACACTTTGAAGACATCAGGGTTGCCAAAGTACCAACAGTTGAGAGTGTGATAGAATTAGTAAATGAATACTACGTTTAATTTATGATTAAGAACGATTTATTTTTAAGAGCTCTAAAAGGAGAAACTGTAAACCGTCCTCCAGTATGGATGATGCGTCAGGCTGGTCGTTATTTGCCAGAATTTATGGAAATAAAAGCAAAATACGATTTCTTTACACGTTGCCAAACACCAGAATTAGCTAGTGAAATTACAGTTCAACCTATTCGGAGATATGGTATGGATGCCGCAATTTTGTTTTCTGATATTTTAGTCATTCCTCAGGCAATGAATATCGAGGTGCAGATGAAACCAAACTTTGGCCCATACTTGCCAAATCCTATTCGCTCTCAAAAAAATGTAGATAATGTAATTGTACCAGATGTTACAGTAGAGTTAGATTATGTTTATCAAGCTATAAAAGCAACTAAAGAAAAGCTTAACGATGAAGTTCCTTTGATTGGTTTTGCCGGTTCTCCATGGACCATACTATGCTATTGTGTACAAGGTCAAGGCTCAAAAAACTTTGATAAAGCCAAAGAATTTTGTTTTACAAATCCTATTGCTGCACATCAATTATTGCAAAAAATAACAGATACCACCATTGCGTACTTAAAGGAAAAAGTAAAAGCTGGTGTTAATGCTGTACAAGTATTTGATTCTTGGGGCGGCATGTTGTCTCCAGTAGATTATCAAGAATTTTCATGGCAATATATTCAGCAAATTATTGATGCTTTAAAAGACGAAACTCCTGTTATTGCTTTTGGAAAAGGATGTTGGTTTGCATTAGGTGAAATGGCTAAATCTGGTGCTTCGGCATTGGGTATAGATTGGACATGTTCTGCTGGGAACGCACGTTATTTAACAGGTGGAAATATTACTTTACAAGGTAACTTTGATCCAACACGATTGTTTTCGCCACCAGCAGAAATTAAAAAGATGGTGCATCAAATGATTGACGATTTCGGAAAAGATAAATACATCGTAAATTTAGGTCACGGTATTTTACCAAATATACCGCTTGATAATGCTAAAGCATTTATTGATGCGGTAAAAGAATATAAATCTTAAATTGTTGAGACTTTTAACGTAACACCTGTCATGTTTATGCGTCTTCTTTAATAGATAATTTCTATTAATCAAAAACTAGAAAAGATGATTCAAAATATACTCAAAGGACTACAAGTTTATACTGGTACATACAGTTTAATTTCTAAACTGAAATTATGGAAGTACTTTGTTATACCTATGCTCATAAGCCTAGCTGTTTTTATTTTGATTTTTGCATCAGCCTATGGACTCTCTGATGATTTAGGCGAATGGATTTCTGGTATTTGGCAATGGGATTTTGGTAAAGTTACATTTACTGCAATTTCAACGTTTATTAGTGGAATCATACTTTTTGCCCTAGGACTTATTATGTATAAGCACATTATAATGGCTCTATCATCACCTTTTATGAGTCCTGTTTCAGAAAAAATAGAAGAATATTATACAGGACAACCTGCCGAAAATCATACTAATACAACTTTTGCAAAACAATTTGTCCGAAGTATACGCATTGGAGTGAGAAATTTAGCAAAAGAGCTTATTTACACATTACCCATTCTTTTATTAAAGTTCATTCCAGTAGTAAATATTTTTTCTACTGCATTACTGTTTTTAGTGCAATCCTACTACGCAGGAGTTTCAAATATGGACTATACTTTAGAACGACACTTTAGTTATAGAGAAAGTATTTCTTTTATAAAAAAACATAGAGGTCTTGCTATAGGAAACGGTATCGGGTTTTTAATATTATTATTTATTCCTGTTATTGGGGTAATACTTGTATTGCCCCTAAGTGTAACATCAGCTACTATTATTACTGTAGACTTATTGTTTGACGATGATGAGGGAGAACATATTGGCTTTGAACCTTTTGAAATAATTGAAAACAGATAATGGTTGCTCAATTTAACGGTTACGAAATCAATCCTATCCATACCGGAGATGCTTGGAAGATTTGTGATTTAGTCGTTGCAAACAAAGACCGCATTAAACGTTATTTTCCTGAAACTCTTAAGCAAAACTTAAACCCAACATTATCCCAATATTTTGTTGAAAGTAAAGTTAAAGCTTTTGAAAATAGAGAGCAGTTTTTATTTACTTTAAAGCATTCCGAAAAAAGGAAACTCGCTGGACTTATCTATATAAAAGAACTCGATTGGGATAAAAAACAAGGTGAATTTGCCTATTGTATTGGCTATGAATATGGAAATAAAGGCTTAATCTCACAATCTATAAAAGCATTATCAAAACTGGCCTTTAAAAATTTGGGAATAGAGACGCTTCAAATCATAGCTCATAAAACCAATGTTGCTAGTGTAAAAGTTGCAGAAAAAAATAATTTTAAATGGGTAAAAACTCTTAAAGAAGAATACGCGCCTCAAGGTGAAAAACCTTTAAATATGGAATTATTTGAATTATATAATGAAAGATAAATTTTACGAATACATACAAATTTTGCAAGATCGTATCACTTCAAAACTTGAAGCAGTTGATGGTGTAGCACAGTTTCAAGAAGATATATGGAAACGACCAGAAGGTGGAGGCGGAAGAACTAGAGTCATAGAAAACGGTTATGTTTTTGAAAAAGGCGGTGTGAATATTTCTGCTGTTCATGGTCAGTTGCCAAAAACCATGCAGCAGCATTTTGATGTTGCTGACGCTAACTTCTTTGCTTGTGGTTTGAGCTTGGTTTTACATCCAAAAAACCCAATGGTGCCCACTGTCCATGCAAACTGGCGTTATTTTGAAATGTATGATGCTGTTGGTAATATTGTTGACCAATGGTTTGGTGGTGGGCAAGACTTAACGCCTTATTACTTATTTGATGAAGACGCTAAACATTTTCATCAAGTATGTAAAACCGCTTGTGATAAACACAATGCTGAATTTTATCCAAAATATAAGTCGCGTTGTGACGAGTATTTTTATAATGCTCACAGAAATGAAGCTCGTGGGATTGGTGGCTTATTCTTCGATTATTGTAAAGCCAACGAGGTGATTCAAATGCAAGATTGGTATAACTTTGTCACAGAAATTGGTGACAGTTTTCTTGATGCTTATGTACCAATTGTAGAAAGAAGAAAAGATTTAGATTATACTGAAGCCCAACGCAACTGGCAAGAAATTAGACGTGGTCGCTATGTGGAATTTAATTTGGTGCACGATAAAGGCACTTTATTTGGTCTAAAAACAAACGGTAGGATTGAGAGTATTCTCATGAGTCTACCACCACATGTACAATGGGTTTACGACCATCATCCAGAAGCTAGTAGCGAAGAAGAAAAATTAATTAAAGTATTACAAAACCCTATTGATTGGGTGTCTTAAATAATAAAACTATGTTTCCAATTCGAAGAAATAGAAGATTAAGAACAAACGAAGCCATTAGAAGCTTGGTAAGGGAAACCTATATCTCTCCAAATGATTTTTTAGTCCCGCTTTTTGTAGTTGAAGGCTCAGGTGTCAAAGAAGAAATTATCTCAATGCCAAACTACTACCGTTACAGTTTAGACTTACTAAAGGACGAAATCAAAATACTTCGGAGTTTAGGATTAAAATCAGTATTGCTTTTTGTAAAAGTTTCTGATAACCTAAAAAATAATAAAGGTACTGAAGCGCTAAACCCTGAGGGCTTAATGCAACGTGCTATCAAAACTGTGAAATCTGTTTGCCCTGATATGTTAGTGATGACTGATGTCGCACTCGACCCATTTTCTTCATACGGACACGATGGGATTGTTGAAGGCGGAAAAATAATAAACGACGCAACTGTCGAGGTTTTAGCAGAAATGAGTATTTCGCATGCTGAAGCTGGTGCTGATTTTGTAGCACCTAGTGATATGATGGACGGTCGTATTTTGGGTATTCGTGAAGCATTAGACCAATCTAACTTAATTGATGTTGGTATCATGAGTTATTCTGCAAAATATGCTTCAGCTTTTTATGGGCCGTTTAGAGATGCTTTAGATTCTGCTCCTGTAGATATCCAAGATATTCCTAAAGACAAAAAAACTTATCAAATGGATTCTGCTAATCGCGAGGAAGCCATTCGCGAAACAGAAATGGATATTAATGAAGGTGCAGATATTGTTATGGTAAAACCAGGATTGTGCTATTTAGACATTGTTCGTGATATCAGAAATAGTTTTGATGTGCCTATTGCTGTTTACCAAGTTTCAGGAGAATATGCAATGCTCAAAGCTGCTGCCGAAAAAGGATGGTTAGATCATGATGCTGTGATGCTAGAACAAATAATATCTATTAAACGCGCTGGAGCTAATATTATAGCGAGTTACTTTGCTAAGGATGTTGTGAAATTGATTTCGTAAATTAGCATTAACTAATTCAACATACAATTAATGGGTTTACTCGTTTTCTATGCAGTTATTTCAATTTTCTTTTCGTTTTTATGTTCAATTTTAGAGGCTGTACTTTTAAGTATTACAACAACTTTCCTTAACCTTAAAAAGAAAGAAGGCAAATCTTATGCCGATAATTTAGAAGTCTTAAAAAAAGACGTTGATCGTCCGTTAATTGCTATTTTAACCTTAAATACAATTGCACATACTGTTGGGGCAATCTTAGTTGGTGTACAAGCAAAAGTGGCTTATGCCGAACTATACGGCACAGACAGGCGGTCAATTTTAGGTGTAGAATTTACTGAAGATATTATGGTAGGTGTGGTGTCTACAATAATGACAATTTTAATTTTAGTAGCCTCAGAAATTATTCCAAAAACTATTGGTGCTACCTACTGGAAGCAACTTGCCAACTTTACATCTACAGCACTAAATATTTTAATTTTTCCTCTAAAGTGGTCAGGAATTTTGTGGATTTTACAACTTACCACCAAGCTAATCGGAGGCAAAGGTCATGGCAGTGTGTTAAGTCGCGAAGGCTTTGCTGCTATGGCTGAAATTGCCCATGAGGAAGGTGTTTTTGAGGAAAGCGAAAGTAAAGTCATAAAAAACTTACTCAATTTTAAAGACGTACAAGCTAAAGATGTGATGACGCCTCGTACGATCATGAAAACTGAAAACGAAACTACAACTGTTGAAACTTTTTTTAATGCCAATTCTAACATTCGCTTTTCCAGAATTCCTATTTACACGGACGACTCTGATAACATTATTGGATTGGTTTTAAAAGATGATGTCTTTAAAGAAATGGCCTTTGGTAATGGTAACAAATTACTTTCCGAACTTAAAAGAAATATCATCATAGTCAATCGCAGTTTACCAATCCCAAAACTCTTTGAACAGTTAGTTGAAAGTCGTAATCATATGGCATTAGTTGTTGATGAATATGGCTCTGTAAGTGGACTTGTAACTATGGAAGATGTGATTGAAACCTTGCTCGGTCTGGAAATCATGGATGAAAGTGATAATGTTTCGGATTTACAATTATTAGCCAGAAAAAGTTGGGAAACTCGTGCGAAACGCTTAGGTATCATCGATAAAGAAAATACCGAAGATTAATGCAATTTTGCACTGTTGAAACACCACTAGGTCACGCCAAAGTTACTGGCGATACTAATGGTATTACTTCTGTTTCAATAAGCGATACAACAGAACAATTATCAGAAATTATTCCAGAAAATTTGTTAGACTGTGTAACACAACTAAAAGCTTATTTTAGAGAAGAACGACAAAATTTTGACTTAAAATTAAATCCTAACGGTACTGATTTTCAGAAAAGAGTGTGGCAAAAGTTACAAAAAATACCCTATGGAAAAACTTGTTCTTATTTAGAACTTTCAAAAAAATTAGGTAACCCTAAAGCTATCAGAGCCGTAGCAAATGCTAATGGTAAAAATCCACTTTGGATTATTATTCCTTGTCATCGCGTTATTGGAAGTGACGGAAGATTGACAGGTTACGCTGGTGGATTATAAAGAAAACAATGGCTTATTAATCACGAGAACAGACACAAACAACAAACGTTGTTTTAAGGTTTAGTATATTTAAACAGAAATTAAAATATTAACATGAAATTCCTAAAGAAACTAATCAAAATCCTCGTTGTATTTTTTGGATTACTTATCGCCATGCTTTATATCACAGAAACCGATTATTTATTAAAAGCCGTAAGAACCATTTATATGCGTGGTCAAACAACAGCCTATTTAGAAGATTATAGACATTTTGACAACCAAAATATTGAAGTTAGTAACAATCCTCAAGCTTGGCCAAACCATAAAGCTTATAATTCTGTTACTGAAACGGAACGTTTATCTAAAGCCAATAAAGATTGGGGAAGCATCGCTTATGTGATCATTAAGAATGATAGTGTTTGGTTCGAAAATTATTATGATGGATTTAATGAAGATTCAAAATCCAACTCTTTCTCAATGGCAAAAAGTTATGTCTCAGGTTTAATGGGAAAAGCCATTATGCAAGGTCATATAAAAAGTTTAGATCAACCCGTTTGCGATTTTTTACCAGCATTTTGTGATGGTACAGCTGCAAAAATGAAGGTAGGTGACTTAAGTAGTATGGCTTCTGGAACCAATTGGGATGAGGCTTATTACTCACCATTATCCATAACGACTCGTGCGTATTTTGACGACGATTTAGCCAAAGTTATGAATGGTCTCAAAGTTGTTAATGAACCTGGAACTGCATATAAATACGCCAGCGGTGATACTCAAATGCTAGCTATGGTTATAGAAAAAGCTACAGGAAAACCATTATACGAGTATTTTGAAGAAAGCTTTTGGAAACCATTAGGAAGTGAAAACGAAACCCTTTGGCAAGTCGATAGTAAAGACCATGATTTGGTAAAAGCCTATTGTTGTATCGCAAGTAACGCCAAAGATTTTGCTCGTTTTGGAAAGCTTTATAAAGACCATGGTAAATGGAATGGAAAGCAGATTCTAGATTCAGCTTTTATTGCTAAATCTGTTGTGCCTCGTTTTCCTGAAAGTCCAGAATATGGCTATGGTTGGTGGTTAAAGAAGCACCTTGGGAAAGACTTTTTTATGATGCGCGGACATTTAGGTCAATATGTATTTGTACAACCTGAAGACAACGTAATAATTGTAAGACTAGGGCACCAAAAATCTCCAGATAATCTCGATGCCAAACCTTTTACTGATGATATCAGTTTGTATATTGAAGAGGGTTACAAAATGCTTGAAAAATAAAATATGAAATACCTAAAACTCATCCTATCATTTGCTCTTACAGTAACAGTGTTTTACGGACTTAACAACAAATTCGGAGAAATTCCAGCCCTTGGAAAATTCCTAGCACCAAATCAAGGCATTTGGCAAAATGAAAACGACGATAGTGTTACAGGCGATATTTTGATCTCCGGATTAGATAACGCTGTTACTGTGCATTATGACGAGCAATTGATTCCGCATGTTTTTGCAAAAAACGATACCGATTTATACAAAGCCCAAGGCTATATCACAGCAAAACATCGTTTGTGGCAAATGGAGTTTCAAACCTATGCTGCAGCAG
This sequence comes from uncultured Winogradskyella sp., assembly GCA_905480385.1. Classification (GTDB taxonomy): domain Bacteria; phylum Bacteroidota; class Bacteroidia; order Flavobacteriales; family Flavobacteriaceae; genus Winogradskyella. The sequence goes on along the minus strand of CAJQQC010000074.1, from coordinate 4,965 downwards.
GACGCTTATCTGAAATTATTGGTGAAAGTGCATTAGATTATGACCGTGCACAACGTCGAAACGGTATGCTATTTGGCGCAGAAAACAGTTTGACTATTGTAAAAAAAGACCCAAAATCTATAGCTTTACTTGAAGCTTATAGCGATGGCGTTAATGCATATATCAATAGTCTAAAACCAGAACAATATCCTGTAGAGTATAAACTTCTTGGCTATGAACCTGAAGCTTGGTCTTCTGAAAAAACGATGCATCTGCTCATGTATATGACAGATATGCTTTGCGGTCGTGACTACGATTTAGAATTTACAAACACCATCAAGAAGTTTGGTAAAAATCGTTTTGATATATTATTTCCTGACTTTTATGATATCATTGATCCAGTTATTCCTAAAGAAACAGATTGGAGTTATATCGATACAAAAATGGCTGATATTCCTGAAGGAGAAATAATAAACGATTCGGTTTCTATTTCAAAACTAATAGAAAAACCACACCCTAATAACGGTAGTAACAATTGGGCTGTTGGACCAAAAAAATCAGTTAGCGGAAATGCTATTTTAGCCAATGATCCGCATTTGAGTTTAAACATACCGTCTATATGGTTTGTGATGCAATTATCAACACCAGAGCATAGTGTTTATGGAGCAACACTTCCAGGTGCTTTGGGAATTATTATTGGCTTTAATGATGATATTTCTTGGGGTGTTACTAATGCAACCCGAGATGTAAAAGATTGGTACAAAATTGAATTTCAGGATGAAACAAAACAAGCCTATAAATATGATGGCCAATGGAAAAAAACTTCTGTTCGACTAGAAGAAATAAAAATAAAAGATGCTAAAACTTTTATCGATTCAGTAGTCTACACTCATCATGGACCTATAAGCTATGACCATAGTTTTAGAACTGATGACGAGATAAAAGGCTACGCAATGAAGTGGGCTGGACATATTGGACATAATTTTACGGATTTGTTTTATAAGCTTAATCGAGCTAAAGACTATAACGACTACAGAAATGCCATAAAAAATCACGTTGCACCAGCACAAAATTTTGTGTTTGCTTCAAAAGCTGGAGATATTGCTATGTGGGTTCAAGGACAGTTCCCAAATAAATGGAAAGGTCAAGGTAAATTTTTAATGGATGGTAGTAATCCAGAACATGATTGGGGTGATTTTATACCATCAGAATATAATGCACACACCAAAAATCCTGAGCGCGGATTTGTAAGTTCAGCGAATCAACATCCAACAGATTCTATGTATCCTTTTTATGTGTTTAATGATGGTTATGATACGTATCGCTCTAGAATTATAAATAACTTTTTTAGGTCAAAAGAAAAATTTGATGTTGAAGATTTTAAAGATTTACAGAACAATAACTTTAACCTAAAAGCAAGTGAAATAGTGCCTTACTTGATTGAAAATTTAAACACTTCAGAATTTAACGAAGCTGAAAAAGAAGCTTTAGATATAATGAAAAATTGGGACTTTGATAATCATATCGATAGCAAAGGGCCTGGGTTTTTTGCTAGTTGGAATAATAACATTTACAACTTGCTTTGGGATGAATTTGATGTTGAAGACGAAACCCTTAAATGGCCATTTACCTATCAGTACTTTTACTTGCTGAAGAATTATCCTAATGATAAGTTTATGGATATTTTGGAAACTCCGGAAAAAGAAACTGCTGCAGACTTGATTCAACAATCTTTTAAAGACACGGTTGAAAAATTGAATGCTTGGGCAGAACAAAATGGAGACTATGATTGGGCAAACTATAAGCGCACTTACGTTGGACATTTGTTACAAGCTTTACCTGCTTTTTCGATACAGGATATACCTATCGGAGGCGATGGAAATACAGTAAACGCTACAACCAGAAATCATGGGCCTTCGTGGCGAATGATAGTTGAGATGGGTGATACACCAAAAGCATATGGTATTTATCCTGGTGGGCAATCAGGAAATCCAGGTAGTAAATATTACGATAACTTTATTGATGATTGGGCGAAAGGAAATTATTTTGAAATCAATTTTATGCAATCTGAAACAGATTCAACTTCAATCCAATCTACACAAACCTTAAAGCCTTCAAAATGAAAAATAACAGTATTAACTTTATAGTTACAATTGTATTAGCCGTTATCCTATCACAGTTTTTACCTTGGTGGTCAGTAATGTTAGCAAGCCTTATTTCTGCATTGCTAATCAGATTGAAAAAGAGTGCTGTGTTTTTTGTGCCATTTATAGCAATTACATTTTTTTGGATGGCTTACGCCTTTTATCTAGGTAACACTAACGATTTTATATTGGCCAATAAAATAGCCGTTTTGTTACCGTTAGGCGGAAGTTCGTTTTTACTCATACTTGTTACAGGAATAATAGGTGGTATTGCAGCAGGAATTTCTGCAGTATTTGGAAAACAAGTTGCTTCAATATTAAAGTCTTAAAATAAAATATCATGATTTCTAAACTTAATCTAGAAAACATATTATTTCTTGATATAGAAACCGTTCCAGAAGTTGAAAATTTCAAAGATTTAGATAATACTAAACAAGAACTTTGGGAATCAAAATCTAAGTACCAAAGACGCGAGGATTATTCAGCTGAAAAGTTTTATGACCATGCTGGTATTTGGGCTGAGTTTGGAAAAATAATTTGTATTTCGGTAGGCTACTTTAAAATGGAAGGTGATATCAGAACCTTTCGAGTAACGTCTTTTTATGGTGATGAAATCAAAATATTGAAAGATTTTAAAAATATCTTGATTTCGCATTTTAACCAACAAAAACATCTATTGTGTGCTCATAATGGTAAGGAATTTGATTTTCCTTATATCGCAAGACGTATGATTATTCATAATATAGAATTACCATACAAACTAAATTTATTTGGAAAGAAACCATGGGAGGTTCCACATTTAGACACTCTCGAATTATGGAAGTTTGGTGATTACAAAAACTATACATCATTAAAATTATTGACTAATGTTTTGGATATTCCTTCCCCTAAAGATGATATTGACGGTAGTGAGGTTTATCGAGTCTTTTATAAAGACCAAAACATTGACCGCATCATTACCTATTGCGAAAAAGACACCATTGCTGTTGCTCAAATATTATTACGCCTTCGTGGTGATAAGTTACTTCATGAAAATGAAATAAAACACATATAAAAAAACCCAAAAGATTCACTTCTAGGTTTTTTATTGAGTTATTATTTATTAGTTCTTAATAAACTTCTTTGTTATTATTTCATCACCGTCATTAACTTTAATGAAATATACACCTCCATCTAATTTCGAAACATTTATTGAACCATCGGATTTACCTTTAAGCACTGTCTTACCAACTATATCAATGATTGAATAACCAAAGGTCTCTACTCCAGAAACTTCAATATTCATTACATTACCCTTAACTGGGTTAGGATAAATTGAAATATCAAATTCGGATAATTCTTCTGGTTCTCCATATCCAACAATTTCTAGTTTATCTTTACGTCCTCTGGAACTAATCGTTAAACCAGTAATTGTCACTTGATCTATAAATATCTGGTCATTATTCCCTGAAGCATCGCATTGAAATCTAAATCCAGAATTCACTGCGAAGTTATACTGGGAGGGTGTAATACTAACTGTGGCATTGTAGAAAGTGTTATTATTAATATTTACACCTCTTGTCCAGGTCTCCACAGTAAACCAAGAAGATCCATCAAAGAATCTAAGCCAGAAATCTTCACCATTCTCCATACTTCTTACGTAGAAATAAAAATCAACTTCAATTGTACTAAATGAACTTACATCAATATTGTTTAATGTCATTGATGAAGCTACTCCAGAATTATCTCTAATTCTAATAGAATATTGTCCTTCAAATGATCTCACTTCATCAAGACGTCTAGCACAATCTGATCCCCCATCTATCCAACTATCCAATCCTGTTTCAAAATACCCTTCATTTAGAATAACATCAGTTGGGCTACAAGGTGCGCAAGAACCTCCACAATCAATACCAGTTTCATCTCCGTTTTGAATACCATCATTACAAGTTGGTGCAACTGAGACATTTATTGTGCGTGTAACTTCGTTAGCGGCATTCCCAGCGGCATCACTAACATTATAGGTAACAAGATATGTGCCAACGGCGTTAGTATCTACAACGTTACCACTAATAACAATATTCGCCGTGATATCTCCATCAATATTGTCAGTAGCTGTAGCACCTAACTCGGTATAGGTATCTCCTTCAATCAAGTCAATAACAGATGAACCATTTAAGGTTATCACTGGTATCGTTGTATCTGGATTTACAGTTACTGTTCTAGTTACTTGAGTTGCAGTATTGCCCGCAGCATCACTAACATTATAGGTTATGATATAAGTTCCTGCTGTATTTGAATCAACAGTATCACCACCAACAACTATATTTGCGGTAATATCGCCATCGACATTATCTGTTGCTGTTACGCCTGGTTCAGAGAATGAATCACCTAACTCTAAGCTTATACTAGAAGCACCTATTAAAGTAATTACTGGAGCTGTGGTATCAAGAATTACATTGACTGTTCTTACAACCTCAGTGGCAGCATTTCCAGCATCGTCACTTACATTATAAGTCACTAAATATGTACCTGCTGTATTACCATCAACTACATCACCACCGATAACAATATTAACAGAAATATCTCCGTCAATATTATCTGTAGCCGTTGCACCCAATTCAGTATAGGTGTCTCCAACATTTAAGTTAACTGTTGCCGCTCCATTCAAAGTGATTACTGGTGCCGTAGTATCTGGAATCACATTAACAGTTCTGACCACCTCATTGGCAACATTTCCTGCAGCATCACTTACATTATATGTAACCAAATATGTACCGGCGACTGACGTATTTACTACATCACCACCAATAACGATTGAACCCGTAAGGTCTCCATCTACATTGTCAGTGGCAGTTGCACC